>JAUWOS010000025.1 GCA_030611985.1 Desulfobacterales bacterium
GGACTGCTGGATACTTCCTCCCCTGTATGATCATCAGTATCTTCACTTTCTTCCGATGAAACATCAACCTTTTTAGAAGAGGGTTTTACATACCATGATGCTCTGAATTCCTTATGACATTTTTCACAATTTACTAACTGAAAAAGCATTTTATCATCTACTTCAAATTTACATCTGCATTCAGTGCAGCAAGTCAGCATTTAATTCTCCCTTCTGATTCCTTGTATTTTTATATTCGAAAGGTCGTATCAAAAATTCTTTAAGAGGGCTGACTATCTATTCTAACCAACCTAACCCAATCAACCAACTTTATTCTTCAATCAAAGCAATTCCATGCGGCGTTCTTCCTACCTGAATTATTGTTCTTAGTCGTTTTGTTGTAATATCTATGACGGATATATCTTCAGACATTGTATTGACTACATAAAGCTTTCTTCTTAATATATCTACAGCCATCTGTGAAGGGAAATCTCCAACTGATATATTTCCGGTAGTCGCACCCATAGAGGTATGTATGAAGGAAATTTCGTTGTTGTCGCCGGATACATAGAGCCGACCTGACAAGCCGGATGCAAGCCACATGGGTTTTTGACTCACAGGTATCGTTTTTGCAACCGAATGCGACGGAATGTTTATCACTGAGATATTATTTGAACCGGCATTGGCCACATATAACTTATCCTGATGAATAACTACGCTTGTTGGATTAAAGCCGACTGTTATGGCGCCTTCTACAAATCCGGTGTTCATGTCGATAACTGATACCGAATTTGATGCTTTATTTGTTACATAAACTTTACGCCTGTTTTGATCAACTACGATACCTGCAGGATTATTTCCTGCAGGTATGTAATCGGTTACCATATTGGAAAGAGTATTTATCACGGAGATATTGTCTGAATCCGGGTTGGTTGCGTAAAGCGTCAGACCATCTTTAGAAAGAGCAAGTTCAGCAGGGCTATACCCGAAATTGCTAATTGTGTTGACTACTCTGTTTGAACCGGTATCAATAACCGAAATATTATTTGAACCGGCATTGGCTACATATACCCTGCTGCCATCTTTGCTTGCTGCAATTCCCATAGGAGATTGCCCTACTGCAACAGTTGCCACTACTCTGTCCTGGTGTCTGTCTATGACAGTAACGCAGTTAGAATCCGAGTTTGTAACGTAAAGTAAAACATTCTTAATCTCTATACCCTGTTTTCGTATATTCATCTTTGGTCTGAAAAGATATTTATCAAAAACAGATTCTTCAGGATTCCAATCTACAAAAAAAGCAAAACTTTCTCCGGAAAACACAGAAAATTCCATATCAAGAAAATGATTTCCTTCCGGCTGGGGAATAGCCAGGCTGAAAATTTTTCCATCCTTTTTCAGTTTTGCCTCAGAAATTGTCCATTTTATCCGTTTGTACTTTCCGGCAGGCAGATAAAGCTCACACAATTTGATTTGATTCTGTGCAAGCCCGGCAGAATGAATACGCTTATCCACCGCCATATCAATCCACTCTCCTTCCCTATTCATAAAGCTCATGCCCGAAATAGAAAAGGAGATATCAAATGCAGGTTTTTCCAGACATGAAAGATAGAAAAAGACCTGACCGCTATTGGCTGACCGGATGCCCATTGAGTCGGGTTCAAAAACACATGCCGGAATAGAAATTGCAAAAATTGCAATCAGAGCAACTATTGTCAAATAAAAATTCAAGGACTTTGCCATAATTGTTTTTTTCATGACATCCTCATTTCTTTTCTTGTAAGCGTTCACAGGCACTGCATATGCACGTTTTCAGGGCAACCAACATAGCAAATCTATAGTTGATTACCCTGAAAACACACATCTACAGCACCTGTAAAAGCTTACATGTTGGGAAGTGGTCTTGTTGTGCTATCAGTTTTCCCGTGAACGGTTACCTTTTCTTCAAACATGACTTTTCCACGGTAAATTCCGCATAGCCAGCCTGTAAGCCCCAATCTGGTTTTTACAAGATACCATGAAGTTAATTCATCATGTTTATTCTGATTTAGAATCTCAAACTCTTCGCCTTTTTTCATTAACCGGAGAATGCTGCTGTTTGTAGTACTCTTTTCCCGCAGGTTCATGTTTGCAATCAAAACAAAATGCTTTACAGCTTTTTGTTTTGCCGGCTCTTCTCCGACGTGAAATTTCGGTTTGGTTTCTTCAACTGATTCTTTTACAATGCCGGCTTTCGGTTTAACCTTTTCAGTCTCTGTAACTGATTGAGATGCTTTCAGCTTAAGCACCTGCACACGATTATTGAAAGTATCTGCAACCAGCACATTTCCAAAGTTGTCCACAGCAATATCGCCCGGGTAATGAAACCAGCCTTTGCCCCAGCCTTTGCCACCAAAGTCAAACAAAAAACGCCCGTCTTCTGAATAAACATTTGCGGTATGGCGCATGTAGTCAATCACATAAATCATTTTGCTGCGCTCATCCAGAGTCATTCCTCTTGGCCGGCTCAGCTTGCCGGAACCTCCACCTTTCCGACCGAACTTAAACAGGAAAGTCTCTGTGTCGTCATATACATAAATACGACCCATATCTTCGCTTAAAAGATATATTCTGCCGGAGCTGTCTATCTCTACATCACATATTGTGGCCTTTTGTTCTTTGCTTTTTCCCAGGCTGTCAAGAGGGCTCAGAAGATGGGAAAACGTGCCATCCTTATTCAAAACTACCACGCCGTAAAAAGTGCTGCCTGCCACGTAAAACTGACCGGTTTTGCTTATAGCAATGCTTTTTGGACTAAAACTGCCCGAGTTTTTAAATCCATCAAAAAAAATATCTTTCTTCCATCTTAATGAAGGACTCAATACCGATATTCTTGCTCTTTTCTGTTTTGATCCGGATGACTGGATAACAAAAAGGTATCCTTCCGGATCAACGACCAAACCCACAGGGGATTCGATTCCATATGATTTGTCGATAGAAAGGAGCGGGTAAAAGTCATAGGTATACATCAATATTCTGTTGTGTCCTGAATCCGTGATATAAATTTCCTTTTTTACAAAATCGAAGAATAATTTAGATGGATAGGACAAGCTCAAGCCATCATAGTCCTCTCTGATAATGTAAAAGCAAGTTATTTTTTTTGTCACAAATTCTTCCGCGCCATCGCTTCTTAAGTCTGCCCGATCGGTCGGACCGGCGGGTATTGATTTGTCGGAATTGTCAACTTTTTCTTGCTGGGCAAAAAGGTATTGGGAGGGCATCCAGAGGATGAATAAAAAGGCAAAAATCGTGAGAATAACCTGTCTGCGAGCAATGCACAGACAAGCGGACAGGTTCGGTACTTGTTTTCCGGTAAGCATAGAAATGTTTAAGCTTTCAGTCATTATTCCGGAATCCTTATTTTCCTGTATGTCCGAAGCCGCCGGTATTTCGATCCGTTTCATCTAATTGTTCTGTGACTTCTAATTCGGCATGGTAGACTCTGTTGATGATCATCTGAGCGATCCTGTCTCCACGGTGGATGGCATAACTCCTTTTGCCTAGATTTATAACCGGAATCATTACTTCTCCGCGATAATCAGAGTCTATGGTACCGGGTGAATTAATAAGTCCTATGCCGTATTTTACGGCCAATCCGCTTCTTGGACGAATCTGGGCTTCAAACCCTTCGGGAATGGCCATAGCAAAGCCTGTGGGGATCAGAAGAATTTCTCCATGTTCTATAATCACTTCTTTTTCCACAGCAGCACAGATATCCATCCCCGCAGACCTGGAAGTCATATAGCGTGGCAAAGGTATGTCCGAATCTGCATCCGGTTTTAAGCGAAGAAATTTGACTAAAGGCATAAAATGTTCTCCTGAACCCCTTAATTCCTCAATTTTTTGATTCTTCAATCACAGCCTTGCGACTTAAGCGGATCTTCCCGTCTTTGATTTCCAGCACCTTTACCTTGATCTTGTCCCCTTCTTTAACAATATCTGTGACTTTGTTTACTCTGCTGGTGGCAAGTTGTGAAATATGACAAAGACCATCAGTACCCGGCATGATCTGAACAAAGGCTCCAAAATCCATGATCTTTACAACAGTTCCCTCATAAATAGTTCCAACTTCGGGTTCCATTATAATATCATTTACCATTTTTAAGGCGGCATCTCCATTTTCTTTGCAAAAAGCGGCAATTTTAACCAGACCCGAATCATCTATTTCAACCTGTGTATTTGTTTCACTCTGAATAGATCTGATCATTTTTCCGCCAGGTCCTATGATTTCGCGAATTTTGTCGGGCTTAACTTTAATGGTAATTATTTTTGGTGCATGAGGAGAGATTTCTTCCCTGGGCGCTTTAAGAGATTCCAGCATCTTGTCAAGTATAAAAAGTCGACCCGTGCGGGCCTGCTCAAGAGCTTTTGCCATTATATCTTTGGAAAGTTCATGGATTTTGATATCCATCTGAAGAGCAGTTATTCCATCTTTTGTGCCGGTTATCTTAAAATCCATGTCGCCGGCCTGATCTTCATCTCCAAGAATATCAGAAAGGATAACTACGTTGTCTTCTTCTTTTACCAGACCCATTGCAATGCCTGAAACAGGGGCTTTTATAGGAACTCCTCCGTCCATAAGCGCCAGGATTCCAGAACATACGGTTCCCATGGATGAAGAACCGTTTGATTCCAGAACTTCTGAAACGATACGGATAGTATAGTCAAATTCTTCTTTTGATGGTAAGACCCTTTTTATGGCTTTTGTTGAAAGCCCGCCGTGGCCTATATCTCTGCGAGAAGGTCCCATCATGCGCTTTACTTCTCCTACGGAATACGGCGGAAAATTGTAATGAAGCATGAAAGGCCTGAATTCTTCTCCAATTAATGTTTCTACCCGCTGTTCATCGGGTCCGGATCCAAGAGTCATTACACCCAAGACCTGGGTTTCTCCTCTAGTAAAGAGAGCGCTTCCGTGAGGTCTCGGGAGAATGCCGGTTTCACATGTAATTGGTCTTATTTCATCAAACTTTCTGTTATCTATACGACGTCCTTCGTTTAGAATAAGGCTTCGCATACTTGTTTTTTTTATGTTGCTTAATATTCCATACACTTCATTTTTGCGATCCGCATATTCTTCACCAAGTTCTTCGAATATTTCTTTTTTGATAGTGCGAAGTGCTGCAGTGCGCTTAATCTTTTCCGGTATCAAGATGGCATTATTGATCTGCGAAGAAGCTTTGGCTTCAATTTCTTGTATGAATTCTTCATTCTTTTCAGGCGGCGCAAAAGGTCGTTTTGCAACTCCTGCAACCTCCTTTAGTTTGGCTTGCAGTTCTATGATTGGCTGCATAGCCTCATGACCGAAAAAAATGGCCTCAAGCACATCCGATTCGCTTACAATATCACTTTCGCCCTCTACCATGACAACGCCTGTTTGTGAACCGGCAACAATGATATTGATATCCGATTTTTCGCATTCGCTGATTGTGGGATTTGCTATAAATTGCCCATCTATGCGACCCACACGGACACAAGCAATCGGACCTGCAAATGGAATATCTGATATTTCAAGTGCAGCAAATGCTCCTGTCATTGCCAGAACGTCAGGATCATTTTCTTGATCCATGGAGAGTACCGTTGCAATAACTTGAGTTTCGCTGCAATAACCTTTTGGGAAGAGAGGTCGGATCGGACGATCAATCAAACGGGCGGTTAATGTTTCCTTTTCACTTGGTCTTCCAATTTCGCGCCTGAAATAATTTCCCGGTATCCGACCTGCCGCATAAATTTTCTCCTGATATTCGACCGTAAGAGGCAAGAAGTCTACTGCCCGCTCTTCGCTTGAGGATACGACCGTAACGAGTACAATGGTTTCACCATATTGGACCACAACCGAACCGGAAGCCTGTTTTGCAATCTTGCCGGTCTGGATGCTCAAGATTTTCCCCTGAATTTCTGTTTCTAACAAAGTTGTCATATTTTTTTCCTAAAAAGTAGTCTTAAACCGATAATTGTGCAAAAAGAACATAAGGAACGAGGTTTAAATAACTTTCCCGTTATTTAAACCTCGTTCCTAAGAGCGAATACTCTTGATAAGCCCAAGTATAAATCCGAATACCCGTTTGCCATGCAATCTGCTAATGGTCAGAATAAGAATAACCACCAGGATTATAAACTTTCAGATAATTTATTTCACAAGGACAGAGGGAAGACCTTTTGAGTAAGGCATACGTTGTAACCGTTCGCATATTCACGGGTTTAAAGGTTTAAAAGTTCAAAGATTGTAGAGTTTATCTCACAAATCGGAACCTTTTTATTTAACGCCTGAACGAAAACTGATAGTTTTCCCAATTTTTGCGTCGGGCTGAAATTTTAAGGAAGCAGAGCCTTGCATAATGCATTCCCAGGCAGAGACTGGGAATGAAAAGTGTAAACTACTTTTCGATGTTTTTGAAGGATGCCGAAAAAACTTTCTATTTTTCGTTCGGGCGCTATTTATCTTCTCAGTCCCAAAGTTTTAATTATTATTCTATACCGTTGCACATCTTTATTTTTTACATAATTTAAGAGTCTACGGCGTCTGCCTACTAAAATCAATAAGCCTCTTCTGGAGTGATGATCCTTTTTATGAACTTTAAAATGCTCGGTAAGATAAGAAATACGATGTGTCAGAAGTCCAATCTGGACCTCAGGAGAACCTGTATCAGTTTCATGCAGTTTAAATTGATCAATCAGCTCCATTTTTTCTTCTATATTTAAAACCACTTTGTTTTTTTGCCTCCTTTTTTAAGATATAAACTTTCAGATAATTCATTTATTAAAGGGATAGAGGGAAGACTTTTTTTTCAATTATTAAAAACACAGCAATAATCACATTTGTTACTTTCTTTTTTAGTGTTTAATATGGCAAGAAGATTGTTATTTATATCAACAATCTTGATAAAACCTTCCATACTTTCCGCCTGCTCCGGCATAATATCATGTTTTGTCATCATGATGCCATGTTTTATTTTTTTAGTCAAAGCTTTATTGATAATATATTCAGGCATACCACTTAATGCGTTTGTCATACTTATCATACATTTTGATAAATTTTTAGATAAAGCAAGTTCTTTAAGTTCCGATAAGGTTACAGCTTTTTTGAGCGTAAAGCCGCTACTTTCAATTCTTCTCAGCTCTTTAAGGTGACCGCCGCAACCAAGTGTTTTTCCAATGTCCGCACAGAGAGTTCTGATATATGTTCCTGAAGAACAGGATACTTCGAAACGTATTAACGGAAGATTTATCTCAACTATTTTATTATACGAAATATGAATACGCCTTCCCGGTTTCTGAACAGGCTTGCCGCTTCGAGCAAGCTTGTAAAGAGGAATTCCTTTATGTTTCAAAGCTGAATAAATTGGTGGAAGCTGCTCAATTGTCCCTTCAAATTGTTTAAATACCGATCGTATAATTTTTTCAGAAAATTCTATTTCATTGCATGTGGAAATAGTAGTTCCGGTAAAATCCTGAGTGTCTGTCGCTATTCCCAGACAAAGAACCGCATCGTATTTTTTGTTATCATGCAAAAAGAATCTGGCCAGTTTTGTAGCATTATTAATACAGCATATCAGGATACCTGTTGCAAATGGATCAAGCGTACCGGTGTGCCCCGCCTTTCTGACTCCGAGCAATTTCTTTACAATAGCTACCGCTCTCGCCGATGTTATATTTGCCGGTTTGTCCAAAACTATAATGCCGTTTAATTCACTTTGCATAGTGATTTGCTAAATTCCTAAATTCCTAAACAATTTTCAGCCAAATTAATAATTTTGGATTTTATATCGGATAATGTTGATTCAATACTAAATCCTGCGGCCACGCTATGCCCTCCTCCTCCAAAAGAGGCAGCAATTGCGGCCACATCAACCGTTTCATCGGAACGGAGGCTGACATTAAACCGGCCAGGTTTTTCTGGTTCTTCATTATTGCTTGCAAGTTCTTTTATAAGAACCGCTATTTTGATACCTTCTATTCCTTTTGCGTAATTGACAAAACCGTTTATATCTTCGGGCTGCGTATTGGTTTCGTCGAGCATCTTTTTTGTTAATATCATAATGGATAATTTATTATTGCATGAAATTTCTATAGAGCTGAGAACCATGCCCAGAAGCTTTATACGACCCAGGGAGTATGTTTCATATATGTGCCGTGCAACACTGTGAGGATCGACTCCAAGTCCTGACATTTCTTCGCAAATCGCAAAAACAGACCTGTTTGTATTTGAAAAACGAAACGATCCTGTATCAGTCAATATTCCCGTATATATCGAAGTAGCAATAGCTTTGTTAATCCGGACAGCCATTTTTTTGAGCAGACGATATATGATTTCCGTAGTGGCGCATGCAAAAGTGTCTATTAGCTGAAAATCACCGAAGTGAGTATTGGTGGCGTGATGATCAATGTTGATGATGACAGGTATCCGGCTTACAATCGAAACGTCCTTTCCAATCCGCTGCAAGTCACTGCAATCAAAAATAATGGCGGTGTCATAAACATTTTTTCTGTCAATATGTTGTACGATGCGCTCAACTGCCGGTAAAAAATTATATACAGCCGGAACAGGACTTTCGTTGTAAAGAGTTGTTTTTTTATTTAATACATCAAGAGAAAGCCCCATAGCGATAAGGGAACCTATTGCATCACCGTCCGGATTGGCGTGAGAAGCAAGCAGAATACGGTTACTGTTTTTTAAATGGTGTATTATTTGATTCATAGCTATTTTAAGCTTTGGATCTGTTTTTTCAGTTATCAATGTTCTATTTTGGTTACACTCAATTTACTTTTTCAAGTCCATAAGCACCTTGTTTATGTGCGAAGCGTAATTAAAAGATTCATCATAAAAAAAATTTAGATCAGGCATATAACGCAGACCGAGTTGACGAGCAAGCGTACGCTTTACATATCCAAGAGCATTCTTAAAACCTTCAACTGCCTCTTCTCTGCTTTTTTTTCCACTTTCTGATGTGGTGAAATATATTCGCGCAATTCTTAAATCCCGCGACAGTTTTACATCGGTAATTGTAACCATTTTAAGGCGAGGATCTTTAATATCCTTTTGCAATAAGTCTGACAGAGCCCTTTGTATCTGACCTCCAACTCTATCTGATCGTGTAAATGGTTTCATAGATTGATAATTTCCATTTCAGTGTTTATGACCTCGGCCAGCCCTAATTCATCTGCCAGATTAAAAATCTTGTCTATCCTGGAATTTACCACCATCTTGTTATTACTAACAATAGCGAAGCCTATCTCTGCCCTTTGATGAATGTCGTTTGACCCTATCTCTGCGACTGAAGCATTAAACTTGTTACGCAGTCGGCTGATGATCGACTTCACAACCTTTCTTTTACCTTTTAAGGAACGGCAGTCATGCAGTCTGAATGTAATAATTCCTAAACCTGCAACCATGATAAAACACTTTCATTATTCAAGTTCCGGCTTTATTTCTTCCAGATAATAGCATTCTATTGTATCACCGAGCTTGATATCATTGTATTTCTCAATACCAATTCCACATTCATAACCGCTCTGAACTTCTTTAACATCATCCTTGAAACGTCTTAGAGAAGATATCTTGCCGTCATAGCGGACGACTCCATCTCTAAGAAGGCGCACAAGCTGACCACGCTCAATCTTTCCATCACTCACATGACAGCCTGCAATAGCGCCTATTTTGGGAACATGGAATACTTCTCGAACCTCGGCTCTGCCCAGTATCCGTTCTTCAAAGGTAGATGACATCATGCCGACAATAGCGTTCCTGATATCTTCAATAACATTATAAATAATATTATAAAAACGCATATCAACACTTTCTTCATCGGCAAAAGTCTGAACTTTCAGGCTGGGGCGAACATTAAAACCTATAATTATAGCATCAGATACTGCGGCGAGAGAGATATCTGATTCGGTTATAGTTCCTGTAGCTGAATGAATCACATTTATGTTTACTTCATCATTGGAGAGTTTTGTCAAAGAATCTCCAATAGCCTCAATAGAACCATGCACATCTGCTTTTATTATAAGATTCAGATCGTTGGCCTCGCCTTCCCGCATACGTTCAAAAAGTCCTTCAAGACTTAATCTGCTGGTTTTGGCCAGGTCTTCAGCTCGCTGCTTCTGTATTCTGTGAATACTGACCTGCCTGGCGGCCTTATCATCGGATAGAGCTATCAGCTCATCTCCAGCATTGGGTACACCGGAAAGGCCTATTACCTCAACAGGAGTTGACGGACCGGCTGTTTCAACATAAACACCTCTGTCATTCAACATGGCGCGAACTTTTCCGTAGTATATTCCACACACTACAGGATCGCCTTTATGAAGGGTTCCTTCCTGCACGAGTACAGTGGCAACAGCGCCTCGGCCTGAGTCTATTCTTGCTTCAACAACATGACCTTTGGCGTGCTTTTCAGGATTAGCTTTCAGTTCCAATACTTCTGCCTGAAGGAGTATCATCTCAAGAAGATCGGTTATTCCTTGATTCTGCTTTGCGGAAACATTGATAAAAATAGTATCACCGCCCCAATCTTCCGGCACAAGTCCTGCTTCGGCAAGTTCACGTTGAACACGTTCAGGTTCCGCATTTGGTTTATCAATCTTGTTAATTGCCACAATGATAGGAACTTCCGCGGCTTTGGAGTGGTTGATGGCTTCAATAGTCTGCGGCATAGCGCCATCATCGGCAGCAACAACTAGAACCACTATATCCGTAAGACTGGCGCCACGGGCGCGCATTGCAGTAAATGCTTCATGTCCGGGAGTATCTAGAAAGACGATTTGACCTCTATCCGTGGCAACATTGTAGGCGCCGATATGCTGCGTGATTCCACCGGCTTCACCACTGGTTACGTGGGTTTTACGTATTGCGTCTAGAAGAGATGTTTTACCATGATCCACATGTCCCATGACTGTAACCACGGGAGGCCTTTGGACCAACTTGCCGGAATCATCTTTTTCTACCGTTAAAACAGCTTTTTCTTCAAAAGAGGCTTTTTCCAGTTCGTAATTAAATTCTGCTGCAACAAGAACCGCAGTATCAAAGTCTATCATCTGATTCACAGTTGCCATAACGCCCAAATTCATCAGTGTTTTGATCATATCGCCGGCTTTTATTCCCATACGCTTTGCCAGATCGGAAAGCCTGATGGCATCATCAATTTTGATTCTACGTTTAATGGCTTTAGGTATTGTTATTACAGGCTTTTGTTTTTGAACCGATGTTTTTCCACCCTTAGACTTTTTTCTGGTCTTATATTTCCCTGAATAAAGGTCTTTCCCCTCAATAACTGCTTTTTTCCGGAAGGAGATTTTCTTTTTTGTCCATTTTATATCTTTTGTTTTTTTCTCGCCAATTTCTTCCTTCTTTTTTGTCCATTTTTTATTTTCTTTGTTTGATCCCTTCTGCTCGGTTTCGATTTTTTTATCGGCTTTCTCCGGCGCTATCGCTGTTTTGGTCTTTGGTTTTTTAGCCTGGACGTCCTTAACTTTGGGCGCTTTTTTCTCGGGCGCTTTTTTCTCGGAAGGTTTCGGCATTTTTATGATTTTTGCAGGGATTTCTTTTTTGTATTTCTTTTTTGATTTTTTAGGTTTTGTTTCCTTTGAGACAACCGGTGAGACAACCGGCTTTTCAAGCTCAACCGGTTGCTTGATCTTATCAACTTTTTTCGAGTCAACTTTTTTTACAGCCTTTTCTTCTTCAATAATTCTTTCAGCAGTCTCTTCAACTTCAGCCTTTTTTTCAAGTCTTTCCGATTCTTTTTTTTCTGTAGCGGACTTTTCTTCTTCGGGAGCTTTTTCAGATGGCTTTTCAGTAACTTTAATTTTTTCAGGACGACCTGTCTGATCCGGACCGTTCTGATCCGAATCTTCGGGCGCAGAAATGGTGGACGCCTGGACAGGTTCTTTCTGCACGGGTTTTTTGCGTCTTCGAATAACGGTCGTTTTTACACGTGTTACCTCGACTGTATCAGTTTTTTTGCCAAGAAAACTTGCCTTGACCCTAACTACCGCCTCATCGTCCAGAGAACTCATGTGGCTCCCTGCAGCAATATTCATGTCTCTTAACTTTTCAAGGAGTTCCTTGTTTTTTATGTTAAGATCCCTGGCAAGCTCATATATTCTGATCTTTGCCATCAATCCCCCCTTATACCTTGCCTTTCGATGATTTTTCATGCTCTTTAAATCATGTCGCTCAAAACCAGCGAAAGATGCGTTATGTGTTGTTTGATTCAGAGAGGTTATCTGTTGCAGTTAAGTCCTCTGTTGCAGTTAAGTCCTCTGATAAGTCCTCTGATAAGTCCTCTGTTGCATTAATTTTATCAGAACTTTCTACATAATTTTTTGCAGTTTCAATCAGCTCTGCCGCCTTTTCTTTGGTTATATCTCTTATCTGAATCAGATCTTCTATAGAAGCGTTACTGAGTTCTTCAGCGGAAAAGAAACCCTTTTCATACAATGCATCCGCCAGGCTTATTCCAACTTCCGGTAATACCACCAAAGAGTCATAGCCGCTTTTCATTTCCTTGCTGTATTCTGCCTCACTTATGACATCAAGACGCCATTTGGTCAATTTTGAAGCAAGCCGTACGTTCTGACCACGTTTTCCAATAGCTATTGAAAGAAATTCGTCAGGAACAATAACGTCCATTGAACGTTTTTCTTCATCAATAATAACTCTGGATATTTCAGCAGGCGCCAGAGCATTGCACACAAATTTTGCATCATCAATGTGCCAGGATATAATATCTATCTTTTCGCCCCTTAGTTCCTGAACAACGTTTTGCACACGACTTCCTTTTACACCTACACAGGCTCCAACCGGATCTATATCAGAATCGTTTGAAGATACGGCTATTTTTGAACGGATTCCGGCTTCACGGGCTGCAGCCATGATTTTAACGATGCCTTCGCTGATTTCCGGCACTTCCGTTTTGAAAAGATTGATCATGAAGTCAGGGTGCGTTCTAGAAAGAACAACCTGTGGACCGCGTGTATCATGAAGCACATCCAGGATAGATGCCCTTATGCGATCGCCGCGTCGATAAGTTTCTTTTGGAACCTGCTCTCTGGCCCGAAGCACAGCTTCGGTCCGGCCAAGATTAACAATAATGTCACCACGGTCAATACGCTGCACGATTCCATTTATAATTTCACCTTTCCGATCAATAAAACTGGAATAAACCACATCTTTTTCCGCATTCTTCATTTTTTGAATAATAACCTGTTTAGCTGATTGTGCGGCTATTCTTCCAAAAGCGGAAGTATCCATTTTTGTGCCGAGACTATCGCCTATTGTACATTCAGGGTCTAGACTACGTCCTTCTTCAAGGCCAATTTGAAGACCCGGCTCATCAATCTCTTCCACAACCTCTTTAAACTGGAAGACCTCAATCTCACCTGTTTCCTTATTATATTGAACTTCAATATCAATCCTGTTTCCAAACTTTTTTTTGGCTGCAGATCTTAGAGCCTCTTCAAGCGCTTTAATGAGGATTTCGCTGTCAATTCCTTTTTCTCTGCTAACCTGATCAACAATACGCTTTATATCTGCTATAAACATCGGTTTTCTCCGTTATAATCGATAAGCTGCGCCCTGCCGATTTCCTGAAAAGGAATAGCAACTGTTTTGTTGTCAACCAATAGCCTTACAATTCCTTCCGATATGCCCAGCAGAACACCTTTAACCAGCCTGGTTTTTTGTCCCTCAACCGGTTGAGTGATTTTGATCTTTACCGTTCTTCCTTTGAATCTTTCAAAGTCAAGCTTTTTCCCCAAAGGTCGATCATGCCCTGGGGATGATACCTCAAGGCGGTACGACATGTTAGCTTCAAAACCCGATTCAAGAAGATCGACATCCAGAAGATCGCTCACCTGACGACTGATGTATACACAGTCATCCAGCGTAACGCCTCCTATTTTGTATGTATCAGGTTTATCTATATAAAGGCGTAATATATTGCCGCCTGGCTCCCATTGATACTCAACATGCACCAACTCAAAGCCTTCAGATTCGCACAACGGCTCAGTCAACTCTCTTACGCGGGAAATAATCTCTTCCTTATTCTTCGAAGCGCTGTTTTTATGGTTCCAATTGTGTGTCTTGAATTTCAGTTCTTCAGACTTTAATTTTCTTTTTCTTTGAGTTTTCACCGAATCTACATCGCTCCCCGGCAAATAAAAACGCAAATAAAAAAAACGGGCAACAGCCCGTTTTTTTTATTTGCAGATAAATCTTTTGTGGTGGATCGAGAAATTTATCTGTTCATGTTAATAACCATTAAGAAAAAAGTAACCGTTCACGGAAGAACCGATAGCATACCCCGATAGCATAACAAGGCTACTTCCCAACACGTAAGCGTTCACAGGCACTTACGAAAAAAATTAACTTCAAGCCACATATTCATAGATAAAAGCTCTATCCTGAAACAACTCTTGCAAATACAAAAAAATACGGACTTTTTATGGAGCGGGCAACGAGATTCGAACTCGTGACTCCAAGCTTGGGAAGCTTGTACTCTACCAACTGAGCTACGCCCGCCTGATCTATCCATAAAGATAATTGTTTAAATTATAGTAAAAAAACTTTTTTGTCAATATTAAATTAGAAATATGGACGAAATAATTTTCCAACTAACCCCCATGCCCTGCGGACACAACAAAGCATGAAACACTTGCAAAGAGTTTGGAACATTCACAAATGATTTGTTAGCAATGAAAAAATAGTTAACAGATAATAGTTGCCCGATATTAGCAATGGAAGTTATTTTATCCACATTCCTAATGATTCAACCCTAATGATTCAACAGGTTAAAATACCATGAAATAATTTGTGGTCCAAAAAAAATATATGCAATTGTACCTATAGATAGAAACGGGCCGAACGGAACAGCGAGCTTCATGCCTTTTTGTGTACGCAGCATGATAATAGTTCCCACTAAAGTTCCGACAGCGGAACCGGCAAAAATTGTAAAGAGTACACCCTTCCAGCCCACAAAGGCTCCAATCATTGCTAAAAGCTTGATATCTCCACCTCCCATGCCATCCTTTCCTTTAATTACCTGATATGTCCATGCAACAAGATAAAGGCTTCCTCCTCCGACTAATAAGCCGATTATGGAATCCTTGTAAGTGATTGCCGGCAGAGCAAATGAAGCGATAAAGCCGATTGGAATACCGGGAAATGTTATGACATCCGGTATGATCTGATAATCAATATCAATAAAGGTTATTACAAGCAGTGATGCAACAAAAGCGTAGTAAATTAATCCTTCAAGCGTAAACCCAAATTTGAAAAAGACACAAAGCGCAAAAAAACCACTCATCATTTCGACCATGAAATAGCGGAAAGGTATGGGCATATGACAATGGCGGCATCGTCCTTTAAGCCAGATATAACTTAAAAGAGGAATATTGTCATAAAATCGTATCGGGCTGCCGCATTTTGGACAGATTGAACGCTGTGGATTTATAATTGATTTTGATGTTGGAAGCCTATATATGCAAACATTAATAAAACTTCCTATGCATATTCCAAATATAAAAATTATTATTTCGATCAAGTAATTGGACATGGTGTCTTTTGTCCTCCCCCTCCGTTTCCTGTGCAGTGATGCCATTTACATAAGCTTTTATATTAACTTCAATAAGTTATCTGATATCCAACTCCACCTTCCCCGCAAGGTTGCTTGCACATCACTTTCCCGCCCTGCCAATTGTTTTTCCTGTACCATTTTGTTCATGATCTCCAAACCTATACATTTTATATAAAAAAATCAAGATTGATATTGTTAAAAAATAATTAAGTATTATAATATATTTTTACTTGAGTGATCTGAAAAGTTTATAAATTACAGGAGAAATAATGGCTGAAACCGACCAAGATGACCTTATGAGTATTATTGAAAATGAAAGTTGTGAAAAAATACCTGATACGCTTCCCATGATGCCAGTGCGTGATATTGTGATTTTTACCGATATGCTTCTTCCTCTTTTTGTTGGGCGCGAAAAATCGGTGCGCGCTGTGGAAGAGTCTGTGAAAAAAGACAATTTTTTGTTACTGGCAACACAAAAGAATTTATCTTCTGAGAACCCAAAGGCAAATGAAATTTACAAGTTTGGAACTGTTGCACAAATTCTGCGCATGTTAAAGCTTCCTGACGGCAGGGTCAAAGTTCTTGTACGGGGCGTTGCCAGGGCAAGGATTGTTAAGTACATGGGGAGCAAATCATTTTACCGCGTGAAGATTGAAACTATTTCTGAAGAACCTGTTAAGAAAATAAATCTGAAAATTGAGGCTTTAATGCGAAATGTCCGCGACTACCTGGAAAAGATTCTGGCGCTTCGTGGCGAATTGAGCGATAATGTTGGTTCCATGCTGGAAAACATAATTGATCCGGGCAAGCTTGCTGATCTTGTTGCCTCAAGCTTAAGATTAAAAATTGAGGAATCCCAGACTTTACTTGAACTTACCGATCCTGTGAAACGTCTGACGAAAGTCAATGATTTGCTTTCACGAGAAGTGAAGCTTTCAGCAATACAGGCTAAAATTCAGTCTGATGTCGGCGATGAAATTTCCAAAAGCCAGCGCAATTACTTCTTGAGAGAACAAGCAAGAGCTATTCACAAGGAGTTGGGCGAACACGATGAAAAAGCAGAAGAGGTAAAAGATTACAAAAAAAAGATAAAAAATGCCATGCTATCAAAAGAGGCTGAGAATGAAGCTGTAAAACAGTTGAAACGCTTAGGGCAGATGCATCCTGATTCAGCAGAAGTTTCAATTGTGCGAACATATCTGGACTGGCTGGTTGAACTGCCCTGGAGTAAAGCAAGCAAAGATTTAATTAATATTAAAATCGCAAAAAAAGCATTGAATAAGGACCACTATGCTCTTGACAAAGTAAAGGATCGCATATTGGAATATTTAAGTGTTCGTAAGCTTAACCCCAAAATGAAAGGTCCGATTCTTTGTTTTACAGGTCCTCCCGGTGTGGGAAAAACTTCCCTGGGCCGGGCAATTGCCGGCGCTATGAAGCGTAAATTTGTTCGCATTTCACTTGGAGGTATCCGTGATGAGGCAGAAATCAGAGGACATCGCCGTACTTATATCGGGTCTTTGCCTGGACGCATATTACAGAGTTTGAAACAATGTGGTGTGAATAATCCTGTTTTTATGATGGACGAAATTGATAAAATAGGTTCTGATTTTCGCGGTGATCCTTCTTCTGCTCTTTTAGAAGCCCTTGATCCTGAGCAGAACTTTACTTTTAGTGATCATTATCTTAACTTACCATTTGATCTTTCCAATGTAATATTTATCCTTACCGCTAATCTGACAGATACCATTCCGTCAGCGCTTCTTGACAGAATGGAGGTTATCAGGCTTTCCGGATATACGGAAGAAGAAAAAAAGATTATTGCCGAAACTTATCTTTTTCCGCGTCAGATTAAGGAGAATGGATTAAAAATCAAAACCATATCTATTAGCCAGGGAGCGTTGCTTCAAGTCATAACAGAATATACATCAGAAGCAGGCCTGAGAAACCTTGAGAGAAAGCTGGGAAGTATTTGCCGCAAGGTAGCGCGTAAGATAGCAGAAGGAGAAGAAGGACCTTTTAAGATCACAAAAAACAACCTGCAAAAATTTTTAGGTGTGCCAAAATATTTTCCTGAGATGGATCAGGAAAACAGTCAGATCGGTTTATCTACCGGACTTGCCTGGACGCAGGTCGGCGGTGAAGTTTTGTATGTAGAGGCATCTTTAATCAAAGGAAAGGGAGAATTGATCATAACAGGGCAACTTGGAGAAATTATGCAGGAATCTGCGCGCGCGGCCATGAGTTATGCCAGGACACATCTTGCTTCCTTTGGAGTTAAAGAAAACGTTTTTGAAAATCTGGATGTGCATATCCATGTTCCGGCAGGAGCCATACCAAAAGACGGACCTTCCGCCGGCATTGCAATGGCCACAGCCCTTATTTCCGCTTTGACCAATAAACCGGTAAATAAAGATGTTGCCATGACAGGTGAAATTACTCTCAGGGGAAGAGTTCTTCCTATAGGCGGTTTAAAGGAAAAAGCATTGGGAGCTTTAAGGGGCGGAATTCGCACTATAATCATTCCTGAGAAAAATAAAATGGATCTGGCTGAAATTACAATGAATGTTAAGCGAAAAATCAAATTTGTTCCCGTAAAAAATATGGATGAAGTCCTGGCAATTGCCATTGAGGGATTGAAGAGCGGAAAAACTCGAAGGAAAAAAGGGTAAGGCATAAAGTGTAAGGTATAAGGGGAAAGGTAAAAGCTCAAAGCAAAAAAAGCTACAAGCTGCAAACTACGATCTACAAACGTAACCGTTCACGGGAAAACCGGTGGCATAACAAGGCTACTTCCCAACATGTAAGCTTTTACAAGTGCTGTAGATGTGCGTTTTCAGGGCAATCAACTTTATATATATGTGCTATGCTGGTTGCCCTGAAAACGTGCATATGCAGTGCCTGTGAACGCTTACCTACAAACTACGAGCTAAAATCACATGAAGATACTTGCTGTTGATACTGCTGCAAAAAGTTGTAGTGTTGCGATTGTTGATAAAAAATCCTTGGTAGCTGAGACAACTATAGTCGGCAGGCAGACTCATTCAAAACACTTAATGAAGATGATAAGCGCTGTAATGGGTCTGTCCGGTCTTGGTATCTCCGATCTGGATGGGCTTGCAGTAACCAGCGGACCAGGAAGTTTTACCGGTCTGCGCATAGGAATAAGTTCGGTAAAAGGGCTTGCTACAGCATCCGGTATACCCGTTGTGGGTGTTTCAAGCCTTGATGTGCTTGCGATGCAAACAGCCTTTTCCTCATATCTTATCCGCCCTATTTTGGACGCACGTAAAGGGGAGGTCTATTTTTCCAGTTACAGGTTTGAAAACGACATTTTAAAAAAAGAAGGTAATGAACAGGTTTTGCCTCCCGACAAAGCTATTTGTGATATCAACGAATCGTGTATGTTTGTTGGAGATGGCATTTTTGTTTATCATGATGCTATTGTAGAAAAGATAGGCAAATTCGCACATTTTGCGTCCCATTATCAAAGTACGATTCGAGCTTCAACTGTAGCATATCTTGGCATGGATAGATTCGAAAGGAATGACACAGACGATGTCGGTTTGCTTATGCCTCATTATATACGAAAATCCGATGCTCAAATCAGCGCATCTTCGGTGCAGACACTTAAAGTGCCTTCAAGGTGAGTTGTTATTATTGACAATATTGTTTAATACTGCTACGAAATCTAATTTTGATGAACTTATAATAAAGGCATACTGAATGAATGAATTCTCCAGACCGGATCTACCGAGTCAAGTAGCATTTCCTGTAGCAAGAGCTGGATACCCTTTTATATTTGCTTCTGCTTTTACGACCATTGTATTTGCACTTTTGGGATTTACCATCCT
>JAUWOS010000015.1 GCA_030611985.1 Desulfobacterales bacterium
ATAATAATTTCACCGGATATCGGGTACTGACCGCATATAGCCGAATATCCTCTCCCGTTATCCTCTTTCTGCCGACAACCTTCCTGTAATTCACATAGTGACCTATCAATTCTTCTATGGCCCAAAAATTTAATGATTCTCTCTTTGATTTGTAACTGAGCAGATTATGTCCGGCAAGATTGTCAAAACCATCGCATATTCCCGAAAGTTCGACCCCTTTATTTTCCTGTTTAATAATAACAACATCGAGATACTGCTGCTTCAATGAAAGATCTTTTTCTAATTCTACACTAAAACCACGAGCCGATAAATAATCCATCAGCAAAAGTCCAAACAAACGATGCCAGTTGATATTCATGCCTTAACCTTTTCAAATTTTATTGCCTTAAAGCCGGAATGACGATAGCGCCAAATTGTTACGTTTTGTTTTTTTCAATTAGCAATGTTCTATTGTGGTTACACTCAAGTTATTTCGTCCACGTTCCTTAAGAGCTTGTGCAAAAAATGAAGTTGTTTTTGAACAAGCTCTAAGTTTTAATTGTGAATGATTTTTTTGCCGGAGCTGCAATATCTTTTCCTGATTTTGGGTCATGATCTGTAATGCTGATTATTTCGGCATTTAAAATTCCACCTGCTTCAACTACAAATTTTTTGCAAACAACCTTGCCGGCGCAGTTTCCAGTTGAAAGTATAATCAACTCCGAAGCCTTTACTTCTCCCTCAAATTTTCCTCCTATGGTCATGCTGACAACCTTTGTATCTGCATAAACAGCTCCCTCTTTGGCAATAATCACGGTTTCCCCGACAAGTGTTCCTTTTATAATTCCCTTTATTATCAACCTTCCTTTGCAAGAAATCGTACCTTCAGCGGTCAGTCCTTTGTCAATAATAGAAATATTTTCCGATTTATTCCACACGATACATCTCCTGTACAAAATTAAATAACATAAAAATTCATAAATTCGCAATTTCCTAATCAAATCAGGAGCGGAAAATTTTTCTCCAGCAGCAGTTTTCCTTTTTTGCTATATACAAATACTGTAGCATTATTAAAACGGTTCGAGTCAGCCTGATTCTTTTTCTTGAACTTTATGGTCTTAAAGCGGGTGATAGAAAAATACTGCCCTTTGTCTGTTTGAGAGGGTTTTTCTGAAATCAGAGGCACAGACGGCAATGTTAACCATTGGTCCTGGCTAAGTTCATTATTTTTTAAAACCACAAATATATATCCTGAAATAGATTTAGAATTCGGATCTATCTTTTTTATCGTAAATTGTACTTTCAGGGCATCGCTATCCGGTTCACAGAAGAAAATAAAATCTTTAATTGCAGCAATCAGAGGCTTTTGGGATTGAATAGAAGTACTGAGTATCGGTTTTTTTTCCGGTTGTTTTTTGACAGACAAAGCATTTTTTTTAACATCAGCCATATTGTGTTCTGTTTTAACAAAAGAACTTCTATCAGTGGATTTGCCGGAATGTTTATTGATTGATTTTTCTTGCGTATCGGCAAAGATTGTTTCGATTCTGGATTCAGCCACAACCATACGGGCCATAAGTATATCTTTATCATGCCGTAAAGAGATAACCTGCTGTTTTGAAGTTTCCAGAGAATTTTGCAAAGTTTTGTTTTTTTCTAATGTGCTTTTATAAAAAATATAAAAGGAGATGGCTGCCGTTACTGCAACAACCAGCGCAAATACTGATATGAGCGCCAGCTCCCTGATCTTTCGAATCTTTATTGTTTTACCATGGTCTTCTATAAACAAAAGCGTCCAGCATTCAATTTTTTTTGTGAGTTTTGACAATAGCATAATTAAAAGATACCATTATTGGCAATTCTATTCAATGATTAATGTTCAGGGGTTCTATAAAAAATAACTAAGAAACGGGATTTAATATGAATATTCGATCTGCAATTATGTATAAAAATAAAGTCACTATCTTGCTTATCTTGGCTGGAGGGGTAATTTGCGGAATTATGGTCGGAGCATTTTTAGCACTTACACATGATCTTCCGCAGATTCGTTCTCTTGAGACTTTCATGCCTTCTGCTGTTACGCGCGTATATTCAGCGGACAAAGTACTTCTCGCAGAACTTTTTGTAGAAAAAAGAGATCCTGTACCGTTTAAAGTCATGCCTCGTTACCTTAAGGCAGCATTGATTGCCACAGAAGACAAAAACTTCTACAAGCACAGTGGAATTGATCTGAAAGGAATCTTGAGAGCTGTAATCAAGGATATAGCGGCAAGAGAGTTTGTAGAAGGGGCAAGCACTATCACTCAGCAGCTTGCAAAAACGCTTTTTCTTACGCCAAAAAAAACTCTGATGCGGAAAATTAAAGAGGTTTTTCTGGCTCTCCAGATGGAACGTCGTTACACAAAAGATGAAATACTTCAGTTGTACCTTAACCAGGTATACTTTGGCAGTGGAGCTTATGGCGTAGAATCTGCCGCACAGAAATTTTTTGGGAAATCCGTGCAAGACCTTAGCCTTGAAGAATGCGCTCTGATTGCAGCCATGCCCAAGGCGCCTTCCAGATACTCTCCTCTGGTTAATAAAGAACTCGCAATAAAACGCAGAAACATTGTCTTAAAGCAGATGGCGCGAACAGGTATAATTACTGAAATAACCCTGAACAAAGCTATAGAAAAACCGCTTAATATAAAAAAACAAAATAAAAATTCAGTCAAAGCTTCTTACTTTGTGGAATATGTAAAGATAACTCTGGAAAAAATTTTGGGATCATCAAGGCTTTATAAAGGCGGGCTTACAGTTTCTACAACTCTTTCTTTTGAACTTCAGAAAGCAGCGGAAGATGCAGTGGCAAGCGGGCTTTTTGCTCTTGAAAGAAGAATGAAGCAAGGTGGAATAAAAAATCCTGATCCTCAATGCGCTCTTGTATCCTTAGATGTGCAATCAGGAGGAGTTCTTGCCATGATTGGAGGCAAGGATTTCTACAAAAGTCCTTTTAACAGAGCGGTAGTTGCCAGAAGACAGCCGGGATCTGCATTTAAACCGATTGTTTATGCTCATGCAATTGAACGTGGTTTTTCGCAAAACATGATGATACTTGATGCCCCTGTTATTTTTAAAGGAGGAAAAAACGGAGAGGACTGGAGACCTGAAAACTTTTCCAGAGATTATAAGGGAGAAATGACTCTCAGAAAGGCTCTCTCTATTTCTGAAAATATCCCGGCGGTAAGGCTTATCGAAATGCTTGGTCCTTCATCTGTGGTCGAGTTTGGATACACCCTTGGTATCAACTCCGCTCTTGGTCCAAATCTATCCCTTGCTCTTGGCACATCAGAAGTAACTCTTATTGATCTGACTTCTGTTTATGCAGTTTTTCCAAACAGAGGAAAAAGGATAAAACCATTTGGGGTGATGGAAATTATTGATCGCAGAAGACAGGTTGTCTGGCGCGTAAAACCGGAAAAAAGAGTGACCATGTCACGTGCCGGCGCTGCAATAATGACAAATATGCTTGAAGGGGTTGTCAAAGAAGGAACCGGCAAAAAAGCGCGAGTTATCAAACGTCCTGTTGCCGGAAAAACCGGCACTACGAACAAATACAAAGATGCCCTTTTTATCGGTTTCTCGCCATCTATCGCAACAGGTGTATGGGTTGGACAAGATACATCTGTTACTCTGGGAAAATGGGAAACAGGGGCTAAAGCAGCTCTTCCCATATGGATTAAATTCATGGAAAAAGCGCTTGCAAGCAGGCCATATCAATACTTTGATATTCCGGATGATGTAGTGCGAGTATACATGGATCCTTTAACCGGTCTACTTGCATCTGAAAATTCACCTCATGCGGTAACAGCTTTTTTTAAAAAAGGAACGGAGCCGATACCGGTGAAAAATGGTTCGGGAAGAGTAAAATAAAGTAACCATTGATTTTAGTCTTATTTCCGTTAGTTATCTCCTTTCTCGGATATCTTTTTGCTTGACAGTTTATATCATTCATATTATTTTAGGTGTCTTTACATTTACCAGTTTACACTTAACAAGAGGCAGAGCCTCGTATAAAGCATTCCCAGGCAGAGCCTGGGAACGAAAAGTAAGCGTTCACAGGCACTGCATATGCACGTTTTCAGGGCAACCAACATAGCAAATCTATAGTTGATTGCCCTGAAAACGCACATCTACAGCACCTGTAAAAGCTTACGTGTTGGGAGGCAGCCTTTTATTATGCTACTTGGTTCTTCCGTGAACGGTTACAAATCTATGCGCCTGCTTATGAAAGTTAATTCTAAAAATTAAGAAAAGTTTTGGATTCATACTATGAATAAATTTAATATTTTTGTAATAAAAATCATTCTTGGAGCTGTTTTTGCGGTTATTCTGATGCGTATTTTCTATCCTGTGGTACATTTTTTTTATGTAGCAGTGCTTGGCGTATTTTTGATAGGCATGTCATATTTTTGGGGTTACCTGAGAAACAAAAAACGAAAATAAGGAAAGGGGAAGTTATTTCGTCCCCGTTCCCAAGGAACTCATTATAGTTGAAACAGATTATTCTCGGAACAGCCGGACATGTAGATCACGGAAAAACCTCTCTTGTCAAGGCGGTTACAGGTATAAACACTGACCGACTGAAGGAAGAGAAGCTTCGTGGCATAACTATCGAACTCGGCTTTGCATCAATGGATCTTCCAGGCGGACAACATCTTGGAATTGTTGATGTGCCCGGTCACGAAAAATTTGTAAAGAATATGGTTGCGGGAGCCACCGGAATTGATATCGTTGCCATGGTTATTGCCGCCGATGAAGGAGTAATGCCGCAGACAAGGGAACATATGGAAATATGTACCCTTTTAGATGTAAAATACGGTCTCGTTGTTCTGACAAAGATCGATCTTGTGGATGAAGAGTGGCTGGAACTTGTGGTAGATGATATCAAAGAATTTACCAGTGGAACATTTCTTGAAGATAAACCTGTGTTGCCTGTATCATCTGTTACAGGTCAAGGTATCCCGGAATTTATTAAAGCTCTTGACAAATTGAGCGCCATGATTCCGGTGCGTTCTTCCACAGGCTTGTTCCGTCTTCCTGTTGATCGGGTTTTCAGTATGAAGGGGTTCGGCACGGTTATCACAGGGACGTTGATTTCAGGAAATGTTCGGACTGGAGACAAGGTTATGGTATATCCATCCGGCATTACATCAAAAGTTCGCGGGATTCAGGTTCATAATCAGAGCGTAAGCTTTGCCGAAGCCGGTATGCGCACAGCCATTAATTTTCAGGGGCTTGAAAGACTTTATGTAAATCGCGGCGAAGTTATAGCCGGTCCGGAAACCTTAATGTCGAGTTATATGCTCGACATGTCGCTGCATTTTCTCAAAAGCAATAAAAAATCTATTAAAAACCGCACCCGTGTAAGATTTCATGCAGGAACCTGTGAAGTACTCGGCAACCTGATATTGCTTGACAGGGAGGAGCTTGCTCCAGGCGAAACAACTGTAGTTCAGCTTCGACTTGATTCCCCTGTGACCACTGTAAAAGACGATAAATTCGTCATACGAAGTTATTCACCTGTACGCACCATCGGCGGCGGGCAGATCTTAAACCCGATTCCAAAAAAGCACAAGCGCTTTAAGCCGGAAATTATTGAAAGCTTAAAAAATCTTGTCGATCATGTGCCCGAAGAGATCATTTCCTGTCATGTTGATGAATCAGGTTATCAGGGTGTTTCCTTTTCCGACCTTAGAATAATGACCAACCTTGCCGAAAAAGAGCTTTATGGTGATTTGCAAAAGCTTTTGTCAAGAAAGATTCTTATCTGTACTGACAAAGAGAATCAAATTTATATCCACAACAATGGCTTTAAAAAATTAAAAAAAGAAATATCTTTATTCCTTGATAATTACCACAAAGCCAATCCTCTCAAAACAGGCATGCGCAAAGAAGAACTCAAGTCCAAACTTCCACCTGCCATGGGTTCAAAGCTTTTTAATCTGATGATCAATCAGATGATAAAGGAAAAAGATATCATTGCCGAGGAAGATACCATCCGGCTTTCAGAGCATACTGTCTCGCTTGGAGTCGATCAGGCTGATATCAGAAAAAACATCCTGAATGCCTATCTTAAAGCCGGGCTTGCACCTCCATATTTCAAAGAACTGGCCAGGATTCTTAACATCGAAAATGCACGAGCCAAAGACGTACTCATGCTTCTTATCGATGAAGGGTTGCTATTCAAAGCAAAAGAAGAACTTTATTTCTATGCTGATGCCGTAAACGATTTGAAAAACAAACTCGTCGATTTTCTTGTATCAAATAAAGAAATCACAACCCCGCAGTTCAAAGATATGACCGGAGTATCGCGCAAGTATGCAATACCGTTAATAGAATATTTTGATTCCAGGAATGTAACAATTCGTGTGGGTGATATTCGAAAACTTAGAAATGGATGATAGGCTACTTCCCAACATGTAAGTTTTGAAACTACAAGAACGAAGAAGCTATGCTGTCGAGAAACAACATTCCCTGCTGCGTGAGGGCGCAACGGTTTTGAGCAACTTTTAAAAACTTCTTTTCTTCAAGATGCGCTATTGTTTCCCCGAATATTTTTTTAAAGCTCGTATCGAACTTTTTATCAAAAGTATCGACACATATTCCATCTCTCTTTCTCAACCCCAGGTAAATTGCTTCTATCATACTCTGCTCTCTGCTTAATACCTCTTTTTCTTCCAACGGAAGTATGCCGGCTTCTATCTTTTTTATATATTTTTTTACACTCCGACAGTTCCAGTAGCGTTCAGGATCGATAAAAGAGTGAGCGGAGGGTCCAAACCCCAGATATGGAGCAAATGACCAGTACTTCTGGTTGTGCCTTGACCTTTTGGACTCGAATCCATCAAATCCGGTCCGCGCAAAGTTTGATATCTCATACTGAACATAACCGTTTGCGTTTAAAAATTCTATTGTTGTTTCAAACAAATCGCTTGTAAGGCTCTCAGCCATAGGACAAAAAAACCCTTTTTGCCGGTTCCTGTCCATGGGAGTACCCGATTCATATGTAAGCATATAGCAGGAAATGTGTTCGGGTTCCAATTCAACAGCTCTGTGCAAGTCAAAGAGCCAGGATTTTTTTGTCTGACCGGGAATACCGTAGATGAGATCAAGCCCTATATTATCAAACCCGGCTTTTCGAGCCCATTTTATGGCAAGGCTTGCGTCTTCGCCTGAGTGAAGCCGCCCGAGAAAATCAAGAGTTCTGTCATTAAATGATTGTGTGCCTATGCTTATACGATTTATGCCCAGGTTTTGATAGTCCCTGAGCTGTTCAGGATTTATGCTACAAGGATTTACTTCTATAGTCACTTCGGCATTGGCGGAAATCTTAAAAATCCTGTGAGCAGCTTCAAGCAGTTGACCGATACTTTCCGCTTTAAAAACAGAAGGTGTGCCTCCTCCGATATATAGTGTGTCAAAGAGAAAAGGAACGTTGCCGATCATATCCATCTCACGCAGCAATGTTTTAAGAAAGGGCTGTTTGAGCGACTGGTCTGTTATAGAAAAAAAATCGCAATAGGGACACTTTTGAACGCAAAAAGGAATATGCACATATATCCCTGCAAGTTTGGTTTGTTTTGAATGCATTGCTATCTTTTTCGAATCTATAGAGATATTATTACGAAAAAAAACCAAAGATATATTTTATGGCCGTAAAGGTAATGATGCCGCCAAGCATCCATTTAATGACTTTTGCCGGAACATATTTTTGACACCTTGCCCCAAAATACATACCGCACATACCACCAAGACCGAAAAGTATTCCAAGAAGCCAGTCAGGGGAAATTGATACATCAGGATAGAACGGCGCCATTGCCTGGTAAAAAATTACTCCGGCAATTGAAGTGACAAATGTCCCCATTAGCGCTGCTCCCGCTACAGTATAAACTGGAAGTCGGCAAAATGAGACAAAGAAAGGCGCGATAATAGCCCCCCCGCCAATGCCATATATCCCTCCAACGATGCCCACAATAAAACTCAAAGTTAAAATTGTCCTGATGGAGATATCAAAGCTTTCTCCGTAGAACTCATATCCTAGTCGTTTAAAATTAAAATGAGTAATACGTACTGCCGGTAATACCTTGCCCTTAATGCCTTTAGCCTCATCTTCTTTTTTTCGATATTGACGCACGAGTTCCTGAAAACGCTTTTCACTTGAAGCTTTATCAGCGCCTGGAAGTGGCTTATGCAGAAGATCTCGAATCATGCGGGTTCCAATATAAAGAAGAACCATGGCGGCAAATAGTTTAAAATTTTTTGGATTTGGGAGATAGGCAACGCGAACAAATGCGCCGATAAAGACCCCTGGAAGAGTACCGATAATGACGACCCATGTGAGAGGCCAGACCATTCGACCCTCCCGAATATAACGATATACTCCGCTCGGAATAGCCACAATGTTAAAAACGTGATTAGTAGAACTTACAGAAGGGTTCGTAAAGCCCAAAAAAGACATTTGAAACGGTAATATGAGAAATGCACCTGATACCCCACCCATTGATGTAAAAAATGAGATGGCAAAAGCCACTATCGGCGGTATCCAAACAGCAACTTCTATGCCGGCGGTCGGAAAATACACAAGAATCCTCCTTTTCAGCAGATATTAATCCTGGTAACCGTTTACTAATCCTAGCTTAGTGACACGAGTATATATTAAATCGTGTCACTAAAATAATAAATTTTCTAGCGCTTGTCAACTATTTTCTTTACGCAAAAGCTAATATATTATATTGAATCAATAATTTGTAACCGTTCACGGGAGAATCGGTAGCACAACAAGGCTACTTCCCAACATGTAAGCTTTTACAGGTGCTGCAGATGTGCGTTTTCAGGGTAATCAACTATAGATTTGCTATGTTGGTTGCCCTGAAAACGTGCATATGCAGTGCCTGTGAACGCTTACGAATTTTGGAGCAAGCCATAAGGAACGCAATGAAAAAAAGCAAAGAGAAAAATAAGGAGAACCTGATAAGTGATTTTCTGTCTTCGAGAAGACTCTCCCGTTTAAACCCGGCGGGAAGCTTAACTATTTCAGAAAACGCCAGGTGTCTGGACACGACACAACTTGATAAGTTTGAAAAGACTTTCAGACAATGGGTCGACAGAACGATTCGTTTCGATGTACGGATTTCAAGAAAACGAATTTTTCTTATCTTTATGTTGATACGATATACAGGTGCAAAGTTGAATGAGATTTTAAGCCTGAATGCTCAAAAAGATATTGATGTAAAGAATAATCTTATTCGAATCGGACGAGCAGAAAGCAAGAACAAACCGGAATTGCGTGATATGTACATCCCGTTAGATCTTGCAAACGAAATTAACGAAGTCCTGAATAACCCGGAATTCTCCGGATTACTATCCTGTCTTTTTAAAATTGATCCAGGACATGTAAGGCGAAAGTTTTACGAACGGGCTCAAGAATGCGGATTTCCTAAAGAAGATGGCAATCCGAATGCCATCAGGCGATCAAGGGCTATCGAACTTTTGCGAAACAATATGCCGCCAATGGTAGTTCAGAAGTTATTCGGGCTTTCTACTCCAGGCTTGATGACATCGCTGTTAAAACTTTCCAGCGAAGATATGCACCAGATAACTCAACATTATGCGGATAAAGAGAACCGAAGAAAAACAAGTGCAAGAAATACATTTTTCTGTAAGATCGTGCGTATCCAAAAGGGCGATATTCAAACTGAAGTTGAGATGATGACCCTTGGCGGATATTCACTATTTGCTGTGATCACCAATGAAAGCCTCAGACGCTTGCAATTAAAACCAAATTCATTTATTGTGGCAGAAATAAAGGCGCCTTGGGTTATTTTGAACAAAGGCGATATAGAACCTGAGAGCAGCGCTGAAAATCGTCTTAAAGGAACGGTATCCATCGTCATTCGTGGTAAAATCACTACCGAATATATAGTATCACTTCCGGATGGCACAGAATTATGTTCAGTAGTCACGGAAGAAAGCAGACAGCGACTTGGCTTAAAGGAAGGAGACGCAGCATGGGCATTGTTTAATTCATTCTCAATGATACTCAACGTTGATTAAGGAACGGATAAGCGCTTAGATGTTGGGAAGCGACCTTGTCTGCTACCAGTTCTCCCGTGAACGGTTACGTTAATTCGTCCACGTTTCATAGCATTTTATGGAGATACGCATATGGAAGATAAAAAAAAAGAAATTCGCAAATTTTCTGATAGTCAGGGACAGACGCTGGTAAGGCTTGCGCGGCAAACCCTTATGCAAAAAATAGACAAAAAAATAGACCCTGCCGAGTCCAAAGCTTTGAAACAAGCACTTAAGGAAGATTGTTTTCAGGAGCATTTTGGCACTTTTGTTACTTTAAAAATCAATGATCAGCTTAGAGGCTGCATTGGCAATATGACTGCATCTGAACCTGTCAAAGAGGGAGTCAGGCGTAATGCAATCAACGCTGCTTTTCATGATCCGCGGTTTTCTCCACTGAGAGCCGAAGAGTTGGAGCATGTGAACATAGAAGTAAGCATTCTTACACCGCCGGAGCTTCTTGAATACAGAGATGGTGATGACCTGATTGCAAAACTGCGCGTTAATATAGATGGCGTAATTATCCGGAAAGGCTTTGCCAACGCAACTTTTTTGCCACAGGTATGGAAACAGTTGTCTGAGCCTGAAGAATTTCTTGGAAATCTTTGCATGAAGGCAGGAATATCAGCCAATGCCTGGCGAAATGATAAACTGGAGGTTAAGACTTACTGTGTTCAATATTTTCCTGAGAACACAAGGACGAATTAAAAACCCTGAATATCAAGTTTATCAATCCTGTAGCGTATTGAATCAAAGCTTATATTGAGATATTTAGCTGCCTTTGTTTTGGAGCCATTTGCCTTTCGAAAAGCTTTTTTTATCAAAAGCTTCTCAAACTTTTCAAGCTCCTCGTTCAAGTCTATGCCTTCTTCAGGAATATCGTCATTTAAAGCGGTGTCCTGATTCATCCCACTCGTTCCAGACATAATGAGATTTTCAGGTAAAATTATATTGGTGGTTTCGAGAGCGACACTTCTTTCAATGATATTTTCCAGCTCTCTTACATTTCCGGGAAAAGGGTACTTCGTGAGGAGTTGAAGGGCATAAGGAGATATCTTCTTGATCTCCTTGCCGAATTCTTTCGAATACTTTTCTATAAAATACCTTGCCAGTAAGGGAATGTCTTCATTTCTTTCCCTTAAAGGCGGAATCCTTACAGGAATTACGTTGAGCCTGTAATAAAGATCTTCTCTGAAATCGCCATTTTTAGCTTTCTGCTCAAGATTTTGATTTGTGGCGGATATGATTCTTGTGTCCACCTTGATATTCTTTGTGCCGCCAATCCTTCTGAAGGTTTTTTCCTGAACTACCCGGAGAAATTTGACCTGAAGAAGGGGTGGCAACTCGCCGATTTCGTCAAGAAAGATCGTTCCCTTGTGCGCAATCTCAAAAAGGCCCGGTTTATCAGTATGGGCTCCACTGAATGACCCCTTCATATAACCGAACAGTTCACTTTCCAAAAGGTTTTCCGGTATGCCCCCGCAGTTTATAACTACAAAAGGCTTGTCTTTTCTGGAACTGTTTTCATGGATGGCCCCGGCGACCAGTTCCTTGCCTGTACCGCTCTCACCGGTAATTAAAACATTGGCGGTAGTATTCGCCACTTTTTTAACAAGTGAATAGACCTTTAATATCCCCTTGCTTTTTCCGATCATATTTCCGAAGGAAAGAGCATCCTCTGCATCCTTCATAAAAAGAGCGGTTTCTTTTTTGATACCCTTCATGCTGAGCGCATCTTTTATCACAGCCTTGAGGTCATCAACGTCAAAATTCTTTTCAAGATAGTCGTACGCCCCTTCTTTCATTGCGGTAACCGCTGTTTCTCCGGAAGCATAAGCAGTGATTAATATGACCATAGTTTCCGGTGAAATCTCTTTGATAGCTTTTAGAACATCAATTCCATCAATTTTGGGCATCTTCAGATCAGTAATGACCAGGTCAAACTTATGTCTTTTACAAAGACCCAGCGCTTTTTTGCCTTCGGAAGCAGAGGTAACCTTATATCCTTCTCTGACAAGAAGAATCTCAAGAAATTCTCTCATGCTACGATCATCATCAACAACGAGAATCTTTGCCATTCATTACTCCTGTATGAGAAACAAGCCGCAGGGGCGGTTCTTGTGATTACCCGAATCGTGGTTGCCCGGATTAGGGGCGATCACAAGGATTGCCCCTGCGGTTTTACCGGCAGCAAAACTATACAATCAGTTCCTTTTCCTGGTTTGCTTTCGATTCTGATTTTTCCCATATGATTTTCCACAATTCTGTTTACAATTGCCAGTCCAAGACCTGTTCCGCTCTCCTTTGTTGTGTAAAAAGGTTCAAGCACCTTGTCCTGACTTTTTTCTTCTATTCCACAGCCATTATCACTTATGTGTATCTCAAGATATTCTTCTCTATCCGAAAATCCCCTCTTGTCACCTTTTGATAAAGAGGAGGACTTTCCATTTGTTAAAGGAAAATTATGAGTGGTTTCTATTTCAAGCCTTCCTCCATCGGGCATTGACTGGATGGCATTTAGAATCAAATTCCAGATCACCTGCCTTATCTCCGCCTTGTTTCCATATATATGGGTTTGATTGCACAAGTTCTTGATTACTTCAATATTTTCACACCAATCAGAACTAAAGCAAAGAGATTCGAGGAGATCGTTTATAATAACTTTAACATTAATATTCTTCCGCTCAGATTGTTTCGGCCGCGATAGAAGAAGGAAATCTTTAACAAAGCCTTCAAGCTGATCTTTTCCTCTCAGAACAATTTCCATGAGCTTTCTATCTGTTTCGTCCAGTCTGATATCTTTGCTCAACATTTGAATCGGTCCACTGATTGCTGCAAGAGGGTTTCTTATTTCATGTGCGAGGTTCGCCGCCATCTCACCAACAAATGCAAGCTTTTTGTTTTTTTCGATCTGACCTTCCATTTTTTTAATAACCGTCAAATCCTGAAAGATCAGAGTATTGCCGATTTTTTCTCTATTGCCGTCGACAAGTATGGAAAAAGAACAACCCAGTGTTTTTCCCAAATCTGCAACTTCAAATCTGCTTTTCGGTTTCCATTGGCTCTCTTCATTCAACATGCTTGAAAGAATGGGAAAAACATCATCAATCTTTTTACTTATAACTTCAGAACGTAAAAAACCGGTAATCTTTTCAGCGCCTCTGTTAAAGGATTTTATATTCCCATTAAGATCGACTGTTAATATTCCAGTGCTTACAGACTCAATTATGTTTTTGTGCAGCAGATCCAGTTGATCAAATTCGCTTTCCTTTTCAGCCAGGAGATCACTGGCCACCTTTTCCTGTCTGGCAACAAAACTTGTCAGCAATGCAATAATATAAAATGATATGATATGAATGAATATTCTCGAAAAGACATAACCTGCGCTGTAGTTGTAGTCGTAATCTGATAAGTGTACCGGTTGAACAAGACCGTAGTATTCCAGATCAAGTAGCAACCCGTAAAATATGCTGCCGACCGAGGCTGAAATCAGCCCTCCTCTGCCTGCCAGAAAAAGTACTGTATAGATGATGACCAAAGGATAAAAGACAGAATAGATACTCTCAATTCCGCCGGTTACATATACAAGCCAGGTTATCAGTAAAATATCTGAAAAGCTTTGTATATATATGTTCAGCCTGATGTTTTTGATGATTTGTGAAATGAAAAGGCAGGCAAAAGAAAGAAGATAAGTTAATACTATAATGGAATACAGCGGAGCGAGCGCTATCTGCAGCGATGATCCTGTTTCTTTAATCCGGATAAAGGTTGCAACGCTGAGCAGGAGAGTTGCAATCACAACCCTGAAAAACATCAACCACCGAAGTCTTCTACCCAGAGGATTATCTTTCAAATATGACCTGCCCGTTTACCATGACAAGAACTGCCTTACCCTTCATACTCCAACCGTCAAATGGAGTATTGCGGCTAAGCGATCTAAAACTATTCGCATCTACCGTAAATGATATATCCGGATCAATGATTGTAATATCAGCAGGATTGCCGAGCTTTAAGCTATTATCAATCCCAAGAATACGGGCGGGATTTGTCGACATTTTTTCAATAAGACTTGTTATGGTGATTAAGCCATTTTCAACCAGTTTCAAACTCAGAGAAACCGAGGTTTCAAGTCCTGTTATACCGTTTGCAGCCAGGTCGAATTCTATTTCTTTTTCAATAGAAGAATGAGGCGCGTGATCTGTAGCAATAACATCAATAGTTCCGTCTGCAAGCCCTTCAATGATAGCATCCCTGTCCTGTCGGGAGCGCAAAGGGGGATTCATCTTCGCATTTGTATTGTATTTATCAACTGTATCCTCGGTAAGAGTGAAATAGTGCGGCGCTGTCTCGGCCGTGACAGGCGCTCCTCTTTTTTTTGCATTCCTTATCGCTCTTACTGATTCTGTTGTGCTGACATGAGCAATGTGAAGGCGAGCGCCTGTTAATTCACAGAGAGCAATATCCCGCATAACCGCTATACTTTCGACTGCATTGGGTATTCCAGCCAAACCCATCCGTGTAGCAACCGCGCCTTCATTCATGACCCCACATTCTGCAAGATCAATATCTTCGCAGTGGGAAATGACCGGAAGATTGAATCCTTTAGCATATTCCAGAGCCCTGCGCATAAGCCGGCTGTCTGCAACCGGATGCCCGTCGTCAGAAACGGCAATGGCGCCCGCCTCTTTCAGATCTGCGTATTCACAAAGATCTTTTCCTTTAAGTCCTTTGCTTATTGCAGCAACCGGATAGACGCGAATCATATCTGCAGCGCCGGCTTTTTTTAATATATATTCAGTAACCTGACTATTGTCATTTACAGGGTTTGTGTTCGGCATAGAACAAACTGCCGTAAAGCCGCCTGAAGCTGCAGCCATACAGCCTGTTTTTATTGTCTCTTTATATTCATGTCCCGGTTCTCGAAGATGGACATGCATATCAATAAGACCGGGTGTCACTATTTTGCCAAAAGCATCAATAACTTTCACCCCCGACCCTCTGCCCTCTGTCCTCTGTCCTCTGTCCTCTGCCCTCTGCCCTCTGCCCTCTGACTCCCGATCTTTTATCTCAACAATCCTTCCATCTTCAATCAGAATATCCATCATACCGTCTAAATTTCCAGGATCAACAACCCTTCCGCCTCTAATCAGCGTCAGCATTCCGCATGCCTCCTGCTATCAGATACACTTGTTATTAAATATAAAATGGCCATGCGTATAGCTACACCGTTTGTTACCTGATCAAGAATGATGGAATAAGGACCGTCCGCAACCTCGGGCGCTATTTCAACACCGCGATTAACAGGACCTGGATGCATTATAAGCACATCGCTCCCCGCTCTTTTCACCCTTTTTTTTGTCAAACCATATACTTTTGAATACTCACGTTCTGTTGGAAACAAATTGCTTTTTTGCCGCTCTTTTTGTATTCTTAACATCATTATAACATCTGCGCCGCAAACAGCATCATCCGCATTATCGGCAACAGAAGCCCCAAGCGCTTCAATGCCTTTTGGAATCATGGTTAGAGGACCTGCCAGAACGACTTTGGCGCCCATCTTTGTAAATCCGACAATATTTGATCTCGCAACCCTGCTGTGCGATATGTCGCCGATTATCGCAATACGCAAACCATTGATCGATCCCTTATTTTCCATGACTGTCATAAGATCAAGAAGCGATTGGGTTGGGTGGGCATGCATTCCATCGCCTGCATTAATAATAGAAGGTTTCACCAGACGCGCCAGCATGTGTGGAGCGCCTGCCGAAGAGTGTCGCAACACTATCACATCAGGACTCATGGCTTCAAGATTCCGGACCGTGTCTGTCAGGGTTTCTCCCTTGACCATACTGCTGGAACTTCCTGATATCGAGAGGCTGTCGGCGCTGAGTCTCTTGGCTGCAATATCAAAAGATATGCGTGTGCGCGTACTCGGCTCATAAAAAAAAAGAACAACCGTTTTGCCTCTTAGCGTTGGAACTTTTTTGACAGGTCTTTCCGAAACCTCCTTCATTCTCTTTGCAGTGTTCAGAATCAAGGCGATCTCATCAACAGAAAGTGATTCCATGTCCAAAATATCTTTTTTTGTAAACTCCAATGACTCACCTGCTGTTTTACTTCAAAATTTGTCCGATCCTGTTCCACCTGACACCGAAATTTTCCTTATCCCATGACCAGTAGATTATAAAAGCTCTTCCTTTTACAGCCTTTAAATTAACAAAACCCCAAAATCTGCTGTCATAACTATGATCTCTGTTGTCTCCCATTACAAATAGAGAATCTTCGGGTACGACAATCGGTCCCAGATTATCTCTTGGCTGCATGTTTGCCGGAATTATGTTCGGATCCATATGAATACCGTAACCGGCGCCTTGATTAAGACGCTTGCGGTTTACATAAACATCTTTATCACGGATCTCAACTACATCTCCTGCAATACCTGTTACTCTCTTGATAAAATCTTTGTCAGGATCTTCGGGAAACTTAAAAACTATAATGTCTCCACGTTTTGGATTTTTGATCGAAATAATTGTTTTGCGCAAAAATGGAATTTTTATTCCATAAATAAACTTGTTAACCAAGATATGATCACCAATCTGGAGGGTCTGTTTCATAGAGCCTGATGGAATTTTAAATGCCTGAATCACAAAAGTGCGTATAAACAGGGCAAGCACAATCGCCAGAAGGATTGCTTCAACATTTTCTCGAAGAAAGCCTTTTTTTTTCATGGTATCTTTTTTCATGGTATCTTTTTTTGATAAATTATTTGATTTCAAGTTTATAATATTGCCTTTCCTGGTAAATAAAGTGAGTCAAAATGCCTTTTTCTTTAACCGTTCACGGGAGAACTATCAAACAAGGCTACTCCCCAACATGTAACCTTTTTTCTTTAAAATTCATGCCCGTTTTTACAGGTTGACATATTTTTTGTCAAGGCATTGTTGCCGCAACTTCTTTTGCTATAGTGTCGTATACGATCCTTATTGGAATGTTCTTTTTAAGAGCGATTTTTTTGCAAACCTCATATTCCGGCACAATTCTGAAACTTCCGTCCGGATGCTGAATTTTCTTTGCTTCTATCATTCCGCAGGTAGTTTTCACATTAATTTTTTTACGGGCAAGCACGGCTCTTTGAACATTATAATATCTTACGCCGGTAGATGTGCTTTCTGATAAAATGCGTTCGATTACCGCTGTTTTTCTGTTTTCTTTACACAGAACCTGTATCATTGTGCCCGGTCTATTTTTCTTCATAAAAACAGGGATCCAGCAAACATCAAGAGCGCCGTCTTCAAACAAACGATCCATCATGAACCCGAAGATTTCCGGATTCATATCATCAATACATGTTTCGACTACTGCCACTCTCTCGTCTTCATTGCCAGACAATGTTCCGGCAATAATCCGCAGAAGATTTGGTCTGGATTCAATCTCGTGCTTGCCGGCGCCATAGCCGGTTTTTTGAATGATCATATCCGGTATTTCGCCAAAGGATTCTGCAAGAACAGCTACAATGGCCGCACCTGTTGGGGTTACGAGTTCATGTGGAATTCCCGCGCCATAAACAGGAATGTTTTTAAGAATTGCGAGCGTTGCCGGCGCAGGAACAGGTAAAGTTCCATGACGGCATGAAACAAAACCGGCGCCAAGAGGAATCCTTGAAGCTGTTATCTTTTTTATATCCAGATATTCCACACAAAGAGCAGCGCCTGTAATATCTACAATAGCATCAATGCCTCCAACTTCATGGAAATGAACTTTTTCTAATGAGCATCCGTGTATTCCGGCTTCAGCATTTGCAAGTTTTTTAAAAATTTCAAGACTTGTAACTTTTGTGTTTTGTGATAATGAACTACCTGTAATCAAGGTTACTATTTCGGCATAGTTCATTGATTTCACATTGTTTTCCACATCAACCCGGACACTTTTGGCCTTAATCCCATTACGAAAGATAGATACAACCGACAAATCAAAACCTGTTAAGGGTATCTTGCAAAGAGCATCCTTCAGCCATTTTACAGGCACTCCAAGATCAATAAAAGCTCCCAATGTCATATCGCCGCTTATACCGGAAAAACAGTCAAAATAGACCAGCATGTCTTGTTTTCTCCTGTGGAAGTTATTTCGTCCACGTTCCTAATAAACATTGACAAAAATATTATCTCTGCCTATTTTACAAAAGTCTCAAAATGGAAGTGCGCAGCTCACTGGTGGGGCTCCCGGACTTCAAATCCGGTGTGGGGCGCTAAAACCGTCCCGGGTGGGTTCGATTCCCATGCACTTCCGCCACTATCGGTCATCTGCCATTGGAGAAGATCCCGTTCATAGGAAACGTGGATAAAATAACTATAATTGTAACCGTTCACGGAGAGAACTGGTAGCACACAAGGCTGCTTCCCAACATGTAAGCTTTCACAGGTGCTGTAGATGTGCGTTTTCAGGGTAATCAACTATAGTTGTTGCTATGTTGGTTGCCCTGAAAACGCACATATGCAGTGTCTGTGAAAGCTTACAGCTCAAACGTCATATCGCTTCCTACAGCAAAGCATTCAAGGCTGCTACCCTTTTCAACTATGATCTGCTTGCAGATTTCAACTATTTTGTCCATTTTGCAATCCGTCCTTTCCTGGCTTAAATGAAACAATCCCAATTTTTTGACGCCGGCTTCAATGGCAAGATTAAGTGCATCCGTATATACGGAATGCCCCCATTCTTTTCTATTTTTATATTCTTCCGGAGTATATTCGGCATCATGAATAAGAAGATCCGCACCGGAAGAAAAATCTAAGTAGGCTTTATAAGGCAGACCTCCGGGATGAACAAAACCGAGTTCATTGTCTGTAAGAAAAACAAAAGACTTGCCGGCTTCAATAAATTTATACCCACTGCCTTTGTCAGGATGACTGAGAGGAATAGGCTCTACAGTTACAGAACCTATTTTAAATTGCGCGGGAGATCCGTTTTTGTAAAATATTTTTGCTTTTAAATCAGAATATCTTACAGGAAAGTTTGGCGGAGCCATGATCCTTGGAATCATATCGTTTACGTATTTATCGGAGAAAGGATGTGTGTGTATCCGAATTTCCGTATGCTTAAGATAGAGAGGTTTGAAAAAAGGAAATCCCATTAAATGGTCCCAATGGGCATGGGTGAAAATAAAATCATACTTATAGCGCTTTTCCTTGATTAATTTGTTTCCAAGTCTTCGAATTCCGGTTCCGGCATCAATGATTATTATATCATCATTTCTTGTTCTGATTTCAATACAGGTAGTATCGCCGCCATATTTGATATAATCTTTATCCGAAACAGGAATCGAACCTCTTGATCCCCAACACGTAATATACATTTTTTAATCTTTCAGGTTACAAGTAATCAAAATTATTTCGTAAGCGTTCACAGGCACTGCATATGCACGTTTTCATGGCAACCAACATAGCAAATCTATAGTTGATTGTCTAAGAAAACGGGCTACCAACTTAAAGCGGGACACTTTCCTGATTAAATTTGCAGTTTTCGGTGGATTCGCTTCGCTTAATCCACCCTACAAACTTACGTTGGCAGCCTGAATCGTAGGGTGGATTAAGGAGCGTAAGCGACGAATCCACCAAAGTAGCTGTCCCGTCTTACGTTGGTAGCCAGAAAACGCACATCTACAGCACCTGTAAAAGCTTACATATTGGGAAGTAAGGAACGGGGACGAATTAACTTCCGCAAGTAGACGCACAGATTTGGGTCGGATATGCGCATTATTTCGTTTTAGGTAACTTATCTAACCACCACTCCATTGGGTCAAGTAATGTAAAACCCATCTTTTTAAGCTTTCTTTTAACAGGCGCCACATTTTGAGTCAGAAGATAAGGAAAGACAGCCCGTTTTCCTTCTTCCCAATATCTGGCAACAAGTATACTTCCGAAAGATATTTTTTCCTCGGTTATGGCGTCAACAATTTTTTCCATCTGCCCGATCTTTTGTTCCACAATTATACACAAAAGCACCCCGGGTTCTCCTATGCCCATAACATTAATAAAGGCGCTTAAAAGATCGCGGACAGAAAGAATACCTTTAAGCTTTTTTTGTTCATCTACAACCGGAAGGGCTCCGACACGTATTTTCTGAATAAGCATAAGGGCGTCCTGAATGGTATATGAGAGAGAAACTGTAACAGGATCTATTGTCATTATATCTTTTATTTTGAATTCCGAAAGACCTTTAGCTTCTTTTCCGCTAGCTTCTTTTCCGCTTTCATAAGCTTGTAAAAGTCTTGACGGCAAGGCGCTTCTTATATCACGATCCGTAACAATTCCAACTAAAAGGTTATCCTTTCCCACCACAGGAAGATGGCGGATACGGTGTTTAGCCATCTTGTCTTTTGCTTCATATATATCAGCGTCTTTGTCAATGGTGACAACCTCTCTGGTCATCGATTGGCTGACAAACATTTTATCCTCCAATGCTTAGATGTTTCTGTTTTCCCTCGAGCGCTATTTATCCAATAAAATTTCAACATGATTCTTTGATAGTTCGGGAAGGCGCTCAAGTGAGTAACCTCCTTCAAGAACTGAAATCAACCTTCCGTTTGAGTATCTTTCCGCCATTTCTACTATTTTTTTCATTATCCATGAAAAGCCTTCTGATGAAAGCATGATGCCTGACATCTCATCATCAGCATGAGCATCAAAGCCGGCAGACACAATGATTACTTCAGGTCTGAATGCTTCAAAAGCCGGCAAAAATTTATTTTCAATAATGTTCTTATACTCGCTGTCCCCCTGACCGGGCAACATTGGAGAATTTATAGTAAATCCGAGTCCTGCCCCAATTCCCTTTTCAAATTCACGCCCTGTGCCGGGATAAGCAAATGACGGGTGTTCATGAATTGAGTAATAGAATACGGAAGGGTCTTGCTCAAACACACTCTGCGTGCCATTACCATGATGAACATCAAAGTCTATAATCCCGATCTTTTTTACGTTGTATTCGTCTTGAATGTATCTGGCAGCGATTGCTACATTGTTGAAAAAACAAAATCCCATTGCTTTGTCGGCTTCAGCATGATGTCCTGGAGGTCTTACAGCACAGAAAGCATTATCGATTTCGCCATTCATGACAAGCCTGGCGGCATCAAGAATGCCCCCAACTGCCAGCATTGCGGTTTCAAAAGTTTTGGGACATATCTGATTATCAGGGTGATCAAACTCAGACATTCCTGACAAGCAGGCTTCTTCAAAGCGTTGAATATATTTTATATTATGAACGGCTTCGATCCACATTTGATCTGCATAACTTGCCTTGATCATGCTGAGTCCGGAAAGAAGACCACCGTTTTTTATTCCATCGTAAACAGCCTGAATCCTTGCAGGCACTTCGGGATGGTAAGGACCGGTATCATGAAGAAGATATCTTTCATCATATAAAAAGCCTGTTTTTCTCATAATTTTCTCTTCAGATTGCTATTATTTCGTCCATGTTCCTAAACACAATATACACAGTTAACAGCTAACCGCACAGGTTGAAATTATGTAACCGTTCACGGGAGAACCGGTAGCAAGCAAGGCTGCTTATGAAATTATTTATCTGTAAATCTACAAGGACTCAAAAATCTTGTCAAATATTGCAAACGATGCCTTAACAGCCTTATTGTTATCGGGCATCTCCACGGTCGGACGCCCCTTCAAATCATATTCGTACACTGTGTTATCCTCAGGTATTGTTCCTGCAAATTCAAGACCCTTATCTTTAATCATATCAAGAACCGCAGCAGACGGCGCTTTCTTTATCTGATTTATAACAAGATAGCTTTTATCTACTCCTATATTAAGACTTTTTGCCAGCTCATTAATTCTTATGGCCGCCTGAAGCCCGCGCCGGGATGTGTCCGAAACAATAAGAAGAACATCAATATTTCTTGTAGTCAACCTGCTGATATGCTCCATTCCAGCTTCATTATCCATAACTATATAAGGGTAATTACCTGTCAATCGTTCCAGAAATCCCGCAAGAAGATTATTTGCAGCACAGTAACAGCCGGCACCTTCAGGCTGTCCCATAGCTATAAGATCATATCCTTCGGCTTCGACAATAGCCTGGTTCAGCTTCATGGACATAAATACATCTTTGGTCATACCATCGGGAACTTTTCCTTTTTTCATCTCCTCACGAACATTTCCAAGTGTATCCGCAATTTCAAGGCCAAGCACTTCATTCAAATTAGCATTAGAATCAGCATCTACTGCAAGAACAGGAGTTTTTCCCTTCATTAATAAATATTTGATAAGCATGCCTGCTAATGTGGTTTTTCCTGTGCCGCCTTTTCCAGCCATTGCAATTGAAAAGGGTATATTGTCTGCTATTTTTTTCATAATATTTTTACCGAATTCTTATATCATAAATGCCATGATATTTAAATAAAAAATAAGTGAACGTTCAAAGGTTCCTAAAGCATCGTATAGCCAGGCCCATCTCCACCTTCCGGGCATGTCCAGGTTATATTTTCATACGGATCCTTTACGCTGCAAGTTTTACAGTGAAGGCAATTAGATGGATTAAGTTTCAGCTTCTTTTGCGATGTCTTTTCATCTATTTCTATTTCATAAACATTGCCAGGGCAAAATCTCGTACATGGACATCGATAAGTTTCAAAACAGTTGGTTACACACAGATCCTTGTCATGAATAAGAATGTGACAGGGCTGATCTTCTCTGTGCATTGTTCTGGACAGATAAACGCCGGTAAGTTTATCCACATACAAAACACCATCAAAAGTTTTTTTGTCTGAATCCGTCAAAGCTAAATCCTTTATACCGCTATCTACAGCCCTTAACGTCTTGCAGTCTTCCTCAACAGGCATACTATCGCATACGCCTCGACCTTTGGTGAAATGTTGAGCGCCAAGATGTATAAGTTTAATCGGACCTTTTTTTGAAAGAGCCTGGGAAAAATTTCTTCCTTCAAAAATTTCTTCTTTTGCCCAGCTTTTTTCAAACAATTTACTATAATAATTAAGGCTTTTCCGGCTGAAATCGTTCTTTTCAAAAGCTTCCATACTTGCTTCTGCTGCCAGCATACCCGATTTCATAGACAAATGAATACCCTTTAACCCAGGAGTATTTTGCATTGCCGCATTGCCGCCTATAAACATCCCGCCGTCAATAGCAAGCCTTGGAATAGTATAATATCCACCTGTGGAAACAGTCCTTGCCCCCTGTTCAATCACCTTGCCGCCGGCGATTATTTTTGACACAAATGGATGTTGCTTGAATTTTATGAACTCTTCATACAGATCAAGCATGGGATTGTCGTAGGAAAGTCCTATAATAAACCCTAAGGCTGCTTTATTATCTTCCATCTCGTAAACAAAGCCACCACCGGGAGTGTTAAAGCCCAGAGGATAGCCGAACATGTGAATATCATTGCCATTGCCGGTCCTGAAATAATTATTTTCGGGAAGCTGGATAACCTCTTTAATACCTGTCTCAAATACCTGCGGCATTTTTTCGGAAGAAATATCAAGCTTTTTTGCAATATCTTGCATAAGACTTCCCTTTGCGCCTTCTCCGAACAGAGTAACCTTTGCCGATAAGTCTATTCCGGGTTCAAAATTACCCTTGGGCAAGCCGTCCTTTCCAATGCCCTTATCTCCTGTGCGAACTCCTGTAACAGTCTTTTGATCCAGAGCATAAAGAACTTCACTTCCTGCAAAACCGGGAAAGATATTTACTCCAAGCTCTTCAGCTATTCCTGCAAGCCACTTTGTGAGTCTGGAAAGACTTATGATGCAAAAGCCTTTGTTGCGCATGTATTTGGGTGTAAAAGGGATGCAATAGTGTTTAGTACCGGTCAGAAAGTAAAATTCATCCTCTTTAACAATTGCCTCAACAGGGCATCCTTTTTCCATAAAATCAGGAATAAGCTCCTTTAGTGCAACAGGATTCAAAATAGCGCCACTCAGAGCATTCGAACCTATATCCGCTCCTTTTTCAATAAGAGCAACCTCAAGACTGATATTTTTCTTTTTAGATAGTTGCATTAATTTTATAGCACCTGCAAGACATGCGGGACCACCTCCCACAAAAAGCACATCAAAGCTAATCTTTTCACGTTCTTTGTTCATTTTTTTCGCCCTTATATGTTTACGTCTTCTTGGTCTGAATTCTTTATATCCACAGATTGATTCAAAATCATGTAACCGTTCACGGAAGAACTGATAGCACAACAAGGCTACTTCCATCAAGGTAGGACAGCCAGTCACCCAACTGCCCCCTCACATCCCCCGGCGTGCGGAATTACCGCACCGGGTTCCTCAAAGTTATTCGCTTATGTGCTTGCACTAACTGAACAGTAAAAACTGTTTCTGACGTTTCTTTTC
>JAUWOS010000138.1 GCA_030611985.1 Desulfobacterales bacterium
AGCAATTTTAGCATTTAACTATCTGAAATCATTACATCTGAACTTCTCAAGTAAATGTGTGCAATTGTGAGATTGTAAAAATCAATTTACTACAATATATAGTATTGCATATATACCTTAACCACATTATATGGTAGTTAGGGTCGAACTAAAAGAGATTTTTGTGCACAGTTTTACTTGAGAAAAAAGTCTATTTACCGTGATCTCTGATGTTGTCAAGAAAAAATATAAAAGAAATAGATGGAATAGCGAGCTATTTCAATATTTTTGGGAGCTGAGGCTCTGCCTCATATAAATACAGTTACTTTATGAGGCAGAGCCTCAAGAGATGCGTTCCCAGGCAGAGCCTGGGAACGAGTGAAATCATAAAACCATTCCCAATCAATAATAAACTGATATCATTTATCATAAAATGGAAATTCTATACTATTCAATTACAAGCGGGACATCTTGAACGAAAGTTCCTCAAAATGAAGAATGTTCATTTTTTTTATGTTAATTTGAAACCTTCTTTTTGATCTCTTCAACAATTTCAGGATTTGCCAACGTGCTTGCATCACCTATGTCTTTGCCGTTAGAGATAGCTCCAAGTATCCTTCGCATAATCTTCCCGGAACGAGTCTTCGGCATATCATTTACAATCCAGACTTTCCTTGGTCTTGCAATCTTTCCGATCGCTTCGCAAACACCCTCTGAAATTCTGGAAGCCAGCTCTTCGGTCGGCTCATATCCCGGTTTTAAAGAAACATAAAGATCTGGAACTGTTCCTTTCATATCATCTGCCACAGGAACAACAGCAGCTTCCGCCACTTCCACGATATCAAGAGAAGCTGATTCAATCTCTTTGGTTCCTAACCTGTGACCGGAAACATTAATTACATCATCAATTCTGCCCAATATACGAAAGTATCCATCTTTAGCTACCATAGCGGCGTCGCCGGCAAGATACGGCCAATCGCGCCAATCTTTACTATCTTTGTTTTTGCAGTACCTTGCATAATAGTTGGAAACATATCGATCGCGATCGCCCCATATTGTCTGAAATGCTCCAGGCCATGGATTCCTTATACATATGTTGCCTGCCGCACCGGTTTCAGCGTTAAGCTCGTTTCCGTCTTCATCATAAATTACAGGATGAATACCGGGCAGGCCAGGACCTGCGCTGCCGGGCTTCATAAGATTTGTTGCAGGCATGGTACTGCACAAAAAACCGCCGGTCTCTGTCTGCCACCATGTATCAACTATTACAGCTTCGCTCTTTCCAATTACCTTGTAGTACCATCTCCACACCTCGGGCTCAATCGGTTCTCCAACAGTGGTCATAAGTTTAAAGTGATAGTTATATTTTGCAGGTTCGTCGGGACCGACTTTTCTTAACGCTCGTATGACTGTAGGCGCTGTATGAAAGATATTTACATCAAGCTCTTCCGCTATCCTCCAGCATCGACCTGCATCCGGATAAGTGGGAACACCCTCGTAAATAACCGTAGATGCACCCAAGGCAAGCGGACCATAAACAATATATGAATGACCGGTAATCCATCCGATATCAGCCATACACCAGTAAACATCCTCGGGATGAATATCCTGAACATATTTTGATGTGCCTGTTGCATAAGCAAGATAGCCGCCTGTACTGTGTTGACATCCTTTTGGCTTTCCTGTCGTGCCACTGGTATACATGAGAAATAGAGGATCTTCGGCCAGCATTTGAACCGGTTCTATTCTTTTGCCGCGATAATTTTTGAGTAAATCATTTATAGAATAATCACGACCTTCGACCATCGGCGTGGGGCTTAGATATTTTTCAGGATAACGATGCCACACCAGAACCTTATCTACTGCCTGACCATCTTTTTTTGCCAGATTAACGGCTGTGTCGGCATTTTTCTTGTGATCAATAAATCGTCCGCCACGATGATATCCGTCAATTGTTATCAGCACGTTACTTTTAGAGTCTATTATTCTGTCTGCGCATGCCCTGCCGCTGAAACCTCCGAAAACCTCGCAGTGAATAATGCCCAGTCTTGCGCAGGCAAGCATTGTTATGGGAAGATCCGGCGTCATAGGTAGATGAAGTGTTACAGTGTCTCCTTTCTTTAAACCTGCAAAATCTTGAAGAAGCGCTGCGACCTCATTAACCCTTACGTAAAGTTCCTGATAAGTAATATGCTCAATACGTTCGCTTTCAAGCTCCGAAACAAAATGAATTGCTGTCTTGTTTTTATGCTTATCAAGATGTCTGTCAACGCAGTTATAGGCGGCATTTATTTTTCCGCCTGCAAACCACTTCCAGCATGGAGCATCGCTTGTATCCAGTATTGTATCCCAGTACTTGTACCAGTCAAGAAGATCGGCATATTCTTTAAAACAGTCAGGAAAGTTATCAAGACTAAACCTGTCACAGATAGTTTTATCCGTCATGTTTGCCTGAGCAATAAACTTTGTAGAAGGATGCAAATATTTTTCTTCCCGCCAGTGAACAGCAATTTGTGCTTCAGATAGTTGCCCTGTTTCTTTCTCTGCCATTAGATAGCCTCCTTATTCGAATAACCTTGGATTTAGGTAAGCGCTTGTAAAAGCTTACATGTTGGGAAGTAGCCTTGTTATTGGGTTCTTCCGTGAACGGTTACGGATTTAGATACTATATATCTACATAGCGCCTGAACGAAAACCTATGTTCAGGCACGGTTTTGAATTTTTGGTTTTGAGTTTTGAGTTAAAAAAGAAATCAATCTCAGCGAATTAGAAATTTCTAAACAAAATTAAAAAGCCTTGAAACATTTGATAAAACACATAGCTATATGACTTTTTAAAATGAAGATTTTTAAAAATTGGGTTGTTTGAAATGTAATAGCTAGCTATTTTAATACTTTTGGGATCTGAAACTGGATTTGAGATTGGGCAAAGGCGATCTGAAACGAGTGTAACCAAATAAATAGAACCCAAATAAATAGAACATTGATAATTGGAAAAAATAACTTCACATTTTAAGCGCCGATGCATCCCACCTGGCTGCGTTGCAAAAGCAAAGGAATATCCTGATATTCCTGCGCTTTCGCGACTTGCCGGACGGGCGCCTCAATACTTAAAATTGCTAACTTATTTTTGTGCGAACTCTAAGTAACGTGGACGAAATAACTTCCCCAACTATGCATCATAGCTTCAGGCCGCCTTTATCCGATCTCAAATCCCAAAAGTATCAAAATAGCCCGCTATTCCTTCAACTTTTGTGATTCAAGATCGAACAAATCCGACCTAAATCTATGCGCCTACTTGGGGAAGTTAATTCGTCCACGTTCCTAACTATCAGAAGAAGTACATCTTTTTATTCCTTGATTAAATATTTCAAATGCAACCTTAAGAGCCGACTCCAGATAATCATTATTATCGCTAATAATTCTTTTACTTTCTCCAAGAAGAACAATGCCGGAAAATAAAGCCCAGAATGTGTTGGCAAGAGATAGAGGCTCTCTGTTTATAAAAACTCCTTTATTTATCCCTTTTTCAAATATTTCAGCCATTATCTCAAGTGAACTACCGGATAATTCTTTAATATCCGAAAGAAGCTGAGGCGATAAATTCTTGAGCGTTTCACTTGATTGAAGATGAAACATATTTATAAGCATCAAAGGATCGAACTCGTAAACATCATATATGGCTTCCTTTAATGCCTCTATCTGCTCCTCAGGCTTTGCATCCTTTTCACTGCTTACATGCTTTAATCTAATATTTAGATATTGAATTATTCTGAGAGAAAGGGATGCGCACAATTCATCTTTGTTCTTAAAATAAAGATAAATAGTACCAGGACTGAGTTCGGCCTCTTTTGCAATATCTTCCATTGTTGCCTTACTAAAACCCTTGGAAGAAAATACCCTTTTTGCAGCAATCATTATCTGCTGCCGCCTTCTCACCTTTTCTCGTTCTTTTCTTTCCTGTATTCCCATAATTTTCTGAATGTTATTTATTTTTTAAAAAAATTATTAATTGGTATTTTTTATTTAATCAAGAAAAAACATTCATTATATATAATAAACAAAAATATTTTACAAGCTTCTAATTGATGAATCTGTAAAAAGCTGAAAAATATATTGTGACAAGGCAAGGAACTGTTCTACCAAGAATCTTTTTGATAGCAGGATTTTGAATAATTTTTTCAAGAGCTGCGGCATGACATCCAAGCTCTTTTAAATTACTAAAGCTCAATCTTAACATATAGGTTGTACCTTCAAAATTATTTGGAGGAATCAATTTTGCACTGTTTCCAAGTTTCAGACATTTAACATCTTTTTCAAATTCACTTTCAGCAATTGTTATTGCAGGAAAACGCCGCTTTTTTAAATAATGCCTTATCTCTTTTGTCTTTTGGGTTCTATCAGAATCATCTTTATTTAAAATCTTCTGAAAATCACTTTCGCAAAGCAGCTTCATTATGGAAATATCTTCACGAAGAGCTATTTCCTTAACCAGTGTAATCAGCTCCCTTTGCTTGTTCAGACTCAATTTAAGATCGTCAAAAAGTTTTACGAATGCAACACTAATCTCCTGTTCAAACGCGCATAGTTCAACAGCCATAGCTAAAGAAACAGTATTGGAAAGTATGCAATTTTGAATTGGCAGTGGAAGATGACAGATACTTTCAATTTTTTTTATAATGGATGGATTTTTCGGCAGACCAAGCGCCTGTGCAGCTTTGGACATACTGATATTGTCTTTAAAAAAGCCGGAAAGCATGTGCAACGATCCGGATTCTTCAATCAGATTGAGATGTCTTTGAAGAGCATTATCTGTGATTGCGAGCTTTATACATTCAAGTTCTCCGGTATCAGGATCCAGTATCCTTGCTTCAATATCTGTCCAGCCAAGAAATCGACAAGCGGCAACGCGACGAAAACCGCATACAATTGTAAATTCAGGCTGCTGTGAATAACTCTTTTCCATTAACAGCGGAGGGTTCATTAACCCGACATTTTTAATAGAATCAACAAGATCATCAATACCCGTTTTGGTTGTAATGCGATAAGTATCATCATTTGAATCTATGCTGCTTAATTCTATGATCTTTTTATTAAATTGCATAATAATAAGGTCTCCTGAACAACTTGGAAACGTGGACGAAATAACTTCATCAGGCAGGCGCATAGATTTTGGTCGAATTTGCCCAATTTCAAATCCGGTCTCAGATCACAAAAACTGAAGAAATTGCGAGCTATTTTTTCACTCGTTTCGTGGCTCTGCCTCTATATCAATACAGCTATTTTATGAGATAGAGCCTCAAGAAATGCAACCTGATTATCTTGACATAAATACAACTATCAAATAAATATCATAAGCTATAAAAAAATCAAAGAAAAACCTTCGTATCCTATTTAAGGATGCCGAAAATGATAAGGAAAATATTATGGATAAAAAAGTAACTGTAGTTGGAGCCGGTAATGTTGGAGCTACTACTGCCCAGCGGCTGGCTGAAAAAGAATTGTGTGATGTAGTCTTGATTGATATTATCGAAGGTGTCCCGCAGGGAAAGGCGCTCGACCTTGCAGAAGCTGCGCCGATTGAAAAGCATGACGCACATCTCACAGGCTCCAACAATTACGACGCGTCTGCCGGATCTGATATTATTATCATTACAGCAGGAATACCAAGAAAGCCCGGTATGAGCCGTGATGATCTTATAAGCACCAATGCAAAAATTATGGAAGGTGTTACCATGCAGGTGACAAATCTGTCTCCTGATGCTATTCTTATCATCGTAAGCAATCCTCTTGATATCATGTGCCATATTGCTTATGAGACAAGCGGCTTCCCAAAAAATAGAGTCATAGGGATGTCCGGAGTATTGGATTCCGCTAGATTCAGAGCATTTATTGCGATGGAACTTGATGTTTCTGTTGAAGATATACATGCGCTCGTCCTTGGCGGACACGGCGATACAATGGTCCCGCTGCCACGCTGTTCCACTGTAGCCGGCATACCTATTACAGAACTGCTTTCGAAAGAGAAGATTAATGCTCTGGTTGAAAGAACGAGAAACGGCGGAGCGGAGATAGTCGGACTTCTAAAGACAGGAAGCGCTTTTTATGCCCCTGCATCCGCAGCAGTGAAGATGGCCGAATCTATTCTAAAGGACAAGAAAAAGATACTCCCATGCGCTGCATATCTTGAAGGCGAGTACGGAATAAACGATCTTTTTATAGGGGTTCCGGTTAAGCTGGGCGCAAATGGCATTGAAGATATTATTCAAATCACCCTCACGGATGAAGAAAAAGCAGCCCTTCAGAAATCAGCCAGAGCTGTTGAAACGCTTAAAAATAAGTAAGCTTTCACAGGCACTGTAGATGTAAAAGCTTATATGATAGGAAGCAGCCTTGTTTGCTACCAGTTCTTCCCGTGAACGGTTACAAAAATAAGTAACCTCACGGGAGGACCGGTGGCATAACAAGGCTACTTCCCAACATGTAAGCCCGCCAAACCTGATTTCACAGCTTTTGCAGTGTTGTAATTCATTCCGGGCAGTGCGCTCAATTCTTCGAGCGTTGCTGCCCTGATCTTTTTAATACTCCCGAAATGTTTAAGGAGAGTTTGCTTTCTTTTTTTGCCTATACCCGGAACAGTATCAAGGACTGAACGAATAGATGCAGCGCTTCGACGTTTTCGATGATAAGAGATTGCAAAACGATGTGCTTCATCTCTTATCCTCTGGAGAAAAAGAAGAAGGTCCCCTTCCCTGCCGAAATTTACAGGATTCAATCTGCCTGGTTTGTAAATCTTGTCTGCTGTTTCACCCTTTTTCTCATCTTTTT
>JAUWOS010000007.1 GCA_030611985.1 Desulfobacterales bacterium
AATGCCCGGAGATAATGTAACAATTTCAGCAGAACTTATTACTCCGATAGCAATGGAAAAAGAGGTCAGGTTTGCGATAAGGGAAGGCGGCAGGACTGTCGGCGCCGGAGTGGTAAGCGAAGTTATAGAATAGAGAGAAAGATTAAATCAATGTTAATGAATACCAAAATCAGAATCAGACTCAAGGCGTATGATCACAGACTTTTGGATCAGTCAGCGTTGGATATTGTTGATACGGCCAACAAGACAGGAGCAAAAGTAGCAGGACCTATTCCATTGCCAACGAGGATTAGTAAATATTGTGTTTTACGATCTCCCCATGTAGATAAAAAGTCTCGAGAACAGTTTGAAATAAGAACACATAAAAGACTTTTGGATATTCTGGAACCTACTCAACAAACTGTAGATGCTTTGATGAAGTTGGATCTTTCTCCAGGAGTAGATGTAGAGATAAAGCTTTAATTGATTAAGGAATTGGTCAGGTGGCTGAGTGATTAACGACTCGACTGTAAACTTTCAGTGCTTGAAGTTTTCTCTGCGGTCCTGGAAAGTGAATTATTTGAAAAGTCTATAATACTATGGGAAATGTAAAAGCTATGTGCGGAGGATTGATAGGAAAAAAATTAGGGATGACAGGCCTTTTCTCTTCTGATGGTAAATATATACCGGTAACAGTGGTGCAGGTCGGACCATGTGTGGTAACTCAAGTAAAGACAATGGCTTCTGATGGATATAATGCACTTCAATTAGGTTTCAGCGAGCAAAAGAGATCGCGCATAAACAAACCGAGGCAAGGTCATTTAAAAAAGAGCGGAGAGGGTTGTTTCGCATTTCTGCAGGAATTTTCTGTAGAGAATCCGGGTGAATATACCCTTGGTCAAACAATAGAATCAGATATATTTAAGATTGGGGAACGTGTCAATGCCGTTGGAACTACTAAAGGACGGGGTTTTGCCGGTGTAATAAAAAGACATGGATTTCATGGTGGGAAAAAGACTCATGGTAGTCATAGTCATAGAATTCCTGGCTCTATCGGTTGTAGTGCATGGCCTGCTAAAGTTATTAAAGGGAAGAAAATGCCAGGTCATTATGGAAATGAACGAAAGACAACTCAAAATCTGGAAATTATCGACATTAGGCCTGAAGAAAATCTTATAATGTTAAAGGGTGCAGTATCAGGATCTCGGTCAGGGTTGGTCGCAATAAAAAAAACAAAGTTTGCGAGATAGATTTGTTGATTTATACGGAAACTTATTAGGAATTTCGTAACCGTTCACGAGATAACTGGTAGCATAACAAGGCTACTTCCCAACATATAAGCTTTTACAGGTGCTGTGGATGTGCGTTTTCTTAGATAATCAACTATATATATAGGTTTGCTTGTTGGTTGCCTAAGAAAACGCGCATATGCAGTGTCTGTGAACGCTTACGGAATTTTCATAAGTCCGCACCGAAGGTGCGCTAATTCAAGAATTATTGAGAGAAATTATGGCTGTTGTAGATATACTAAATAGTAAAGCTGAAAAAGTTTCGCAGATAGATCTTTCCGACGTCATATTCAATGTGCCTGTAAAGTCAAGCGTTCTGCATGAAGTTGTAAGAATGCAACTCGCTTGTAGACGTTCCGGCACTGCATCTGTAAAACATCGTAGCGATGTTAAGGGCAGCGGAAAGAAACTTTTTCGTCAAAAAGGAACCGGTCGAGCGCGTCGTGGTAATATCAAGGCTCCCTTGCTAAGAGGTGGTGGCGTTGTTTTTGGCCCGGATCCAAGGTCGTATTCGTACAAGGTTCCCAAAAAGGTAAGAAAGCTGGCCCTTAAAATGGCTTTGAGCGGCAAATTACATGAAAATACTCTTGTTGTGCTTGATCAGATCGAACTTAAGCAGATTAAGACTAGGGAATTTTTGAAAGTTTTAAGTGCATTGGAACTGAAAGGGGCTTTAATTGTAGTTGACAAAAAAGATGAAAATCTGGAACTTTCATCCAGAAACGTCCCCGATGTAAAAGTGTTGAGAAGCGAGGGATTGAATGTATATGATATTCTCAAATACAGAAATTTGGTTTTGGTTGAGTCTTCTATTGAAAACATTGAGAGGAGGCTGCTCGCATGATGCATTATGATATTATTAAACGGCCATTGAATACAGAAAAGACCAATATGCAAAAAGAGCAATATAACCAGATTTCATTTGAGGTAGACCGGAGAGCAAACAGGATTGAGGTTTGCAGGGCGGTTGAAAAAATATTTAATGTCAGAGTAGCTACAGTCAGGACGATGCAGGTTAAGGGCAAGACCAAGCAAAGAGGTCGAATTGCTGGAAAACGCAGGGACTGGAAGAAAGCAGTTGTAAAGTTGATGCCTGATGAACGTATTGATTTCTTTGAAGGGGTTTAATTAAGGTATATATGATGGCAGTTAAGAAAGTAAAACCTACATCTCCCGGAAGGCGAACTCAAATATATTCAACATTTGATGAGATTACCAGCACAACGCCTGAAAAGAGTCTGTTGAAAGTTATCAAGAAAAAAGGTGGACGTAATGTAAACGGACGTATTACGTGCAGACACCGCGGGGGTGGTCACAAGAGACATTACAGGATTATTGACTTTAAGCGGAACAAAACTGGAATCCTTGCGAAAGTTGTAACTATAGAGTATGATCCAAACCGTAGTTCCAGAATTGCTCTTTTGCACTATGCGGATGGTGAAAAGCGATACATTCTGGCGCCGCTTGATCTTTCGGTTGGAGACAGAGTATTGTCGAGTCCTGAAGCGGATATTAAACCGGGTAATGCACTTCCTCTGGATAATATTCCACTCGGTACACATATTCATAATATTGAGTTGCGTCTTGGAAAAGGTGGACAAATTGTAAGGAGTGCCGGTACCTTTGCGCAGTTAATGGCAAAGGAAGATCGGTATGCTCTGATAAAGCTTCCATCCGGCGAAGTTCGAATGGTTCTTTTAAGTTGTAAGGCTACCATAGGACGACTCGGCAATGTGATTCATGAGAATATATCTTTGGGCAAAGCAGGTCGTAAACGTTGGTTGGGTAGACGACCAAAAGTTAGAGGTGTTGCAATGAATCCTGTTGATCATCCAATGGGAGGCGGTGAAGGAAGATCATCAGGCGGACGGCATCCGTGCAGTCCATGGGGCATTCCTTCAAAGGGCTATAAGACTCGCAATAAAAGGAAGAGTAATCGCTATATAGTCAAAAAGCGTACAAAAAGATAATTATGAATTTAAAACCAAGATAGCAGGAGAAAGTTTTATGCCGCGGTCGTTAAAAAAAGGTCCATATATTAATCCAAAGTTATTAAAGAAAATTGTAGCAGCTCAGGGTGCCCGCAGCAATAGGGTTATCAAAACATGGTCCAGGCGATCAACTATTATTCCTGAGATGGTTGGCGCTACCTTGGCGGTTCATAATGGAAGAAAATTTATTCCGGTTTTTATATCGGAGAATATGGTAGGACATAAGCTGGGTGAATTTTCACCAACGCGGACTTTCTATGGTCATGCCGGAGTTAAGAAATCAAAGTTAAAGAAGTAGTAAAATTGGAGAAAAGGAAATGTCTGCAATAGAGGTTAAAGCTAAATTAAAATATGCTCGCATATCTCCTCAGAAAGTTCGTAAGATGATTGGCGCTGTCAAGGGAAAACCAGTTGATCTCGGTCTGAATCTGCTTAAGTTTATGCCTCAAAAGGCAGCAGGTATTGTTGAAAAGGTTGTTCGCAGCGCTGTAGCAAATGCCGATCAAAATCTGGATGTTGATGTGGATTCACTGGTTATTTGCAACATAATTGCAGACGACGGTCCTACGTTGAAGCGTTTCAGGGCAAGAGCGCGTGGCAGAGGCACACAAATACTGAAAAGAACCTCTCATATTACGGTCATATTAGCTGAAGGTTCGGCGTAAAATAAGGAGGAAAAAGCTTGGGCCAGAAAGTAAATCCGATAGGATTGAGATTGGGAATTGTTAAAACATGGGAATCAAGGTGGTATTCTGTAAAGAATTATTCTGATTATATACTTGAAGATTATAATATCAGAGAATTTATAAAAAAGAAACTACGCCATGCAGGCATTGCCAGGATTGAAATAGAAAGATCGGCCAAGCGCGTCAGGCTCAAAATCTATACATCCAGGCCGGGAATTGTTATTGGAAAAAAAGGTTCTGAAATAGCATTGCTTAAAAAAGAACTTGAGAAGATGCTCAGTCTTGGTAAGGGCAAAGTGAGTTACGAGGTTCTTATAGATATTCAAGAAGTAAGAAAACCGGAAGTTGATGCCCAGCTTGTTGCTGAGAATATTGCTCTTCAGATAGTTCGAAGAGTTGCATTTCGCCGTGCTATGAAACGCTGTATTTCTTCAGCCATGAGGTTTGGTGCGGAGGGTATTAAGGTTATCTGCTCAGGACGTCTTGGTGGGGCTGAGATGGCTAGAACTGAGCAGTATAGAGAAGGGCGTGTGCCGTTGCATACCTTGAGAGCTGATATAGATTATGGTTTTACGGAAGCTCATACAACCTATGGGCTTATAGGTATAAAAGTATTTATTTTTAAAGGCGAGATTCTGAAGAAAGAATTAAATTAGTGTCATCTGGTCCAAATACATGTGTCTGTAAAAGCTTACGTGTTAAGTATAAAAATGGAAATTCCTGTACCATCAAGTTTTAGCAAATAACGGATAATAATTTCTGAACGGAGATATATTAAGAACATGTTGAGTCCCAAGAAGGTAAAATTTCGAAAGCAGCAAAAAGGCAGAATGAAAGGTGTGTCCTACAGGGGATGCGATTTAAATTTTGGTGAATATGGGTTACAGACAGTTGAATGTGGTGCATTAAGCTCAAAACAGATCGAAGCTGCCCGTATTGCCATGACTCGGCATGTAAAAAGAGGCGGCAAGATGTGGATAAGAATTTTTCCAGACAAGCCGTTTACCAAAAAACCTGCTGAAGTCAGGATGGGAAAAGGAAAAGGAGCTCCTGAGGGGTGGGTTGCAATAGTTCGTCCGGGCAGAATTCTTTATGAAATGGAGGGTGTTTCCAAAGAACTGGCAAAGGAAGCATTTCGTCTTGCTTCACACAAGCTTTCGGTAAAAACAAAATTTGTGGAGAGGAGCAGTGTATAATGAAAGCAAGTGAGATTAGAGAGTTGAGCCTGGAAGAAAAACAACAGAATCTGGGTGACCTTAAAGAGGAGATCTTTAATTTGCGTTTCCAGCATGAAATTGGTCAGCTCGAAAATCCTCAAAAGTTGAAGTGGATCAGGCGTGATATGGCAAGGATAAAAACCGTAATAAACGAATCCTTTTAAGTATAATTTGAGGGATTAGGGATTGGGGAGCGGAACTAAAATCAATACAATATCTTCAATTTCTAATGACAACAAGAGAAAGAACAAGATGTTACTATGAAAAACCAGGGAATGAAAAGACAGGTTGTTGGGATAGTTGTGAGCGACAAGATGAACAAAACGGTAATTATTCAGGTTGAGAGACTGGTTAAGCATCAGCTTTATCAGAAGTACATCAAAAGACGTGCCAAGTTCGCAGCTCACGATGAAAATAACACCTGCAGGGTTGGAGATAAGGTGTTGATAACGGAGTCCAGGCCACTTAGCAGGACTAAAAGATGGCGTGTCAGTGAGATGCTCAAAAAGGCTGTTTAGTAAACCTTTGAAAATAACATCTCTTTTTGCCGGGTTTTTGTAACAAACATTCGGGCTTGAGTTTGAATTTCGGTTAAACAATATCCGAAAGCTATGATTTTTTGTTCAGATCAAGGAATAAGCAAATTTTAACCGTAGGAATACATTGAGTATTTCGAGGATTAAAATTTGAGTCTGACGCAGATATGGGCGAAAAAGACAGTTTTCGTTCAGGCGCTAAATTAAAAGTAAACTTAATGGGGCAGGCAAAATTGAATATTTCTCCAAGGTCTCATTATGCAAGGAAAGTAAAAGATGATTCAGGCAGAAACGAGATTGACAGTAGCGGATAATTCAGGAGCTAAAGTTTTATATTGTATAAAAGTTCTTGGGGGCTCCAGAAGACGGTATGCAACCATTGGCGATATTATCGTTGTAAGTGTTAAAGAGGCTATACCGAATTCCAAGGTAAAAAAAGGAGATGTCCTGAAGGCTGTTGTGGTTCGAACCAAAAAGGAGATCGGGAGACCCGATGGATCATATATAAGATTTGATGATAATTCAGCCGTTTTAATCAATCAAAGTATGGAACCAGTGGGCACCCGTATTTTTGGACCTGTGGCAAGGGAGTTAAGAGCCAAAAGATTTATGAGAATTATTTCCCTGGCTCCTGAGGTATTATAGATTACATTGCAAGTTACAAGTGAGCTGAAGCGTCTAAGTTAAGGAACGTGGACGAAATGACTTCCCCAAGCAGGCGCATAGATTTAGATTGGATTTGTTCGACCTGTCCGCAATGTCTACATTTTGTATAAATTAGATATGCTTATTTTAATACGAGGCAGGCGGGTCTCAGATCGCAAAAGTTGAAGGAATAATGAAGTGGGCTTATGACGAGAAATAGATGCCGCATAAAAAAAGATGACAAGGTAAAAATTATTGTTGGCAAAGATAAAGGCAAGATCGGTAATGTGCTAAAGGTAATCAAACAAAATAGCTCTGTTCTTGTAGAAAAGGCTAACCTTGTAAAACGGCATACAAAGCCAAATGCCAAGAACAGACAGGGAGGAATTATTGAGGCTGAGGCTCCGATCCGCTGTTCCAACGTCATGTTGATGTGCAATAAGTGCATGACACCGATACGTATCAAAATACAGATTCTTGAAGATGGAAAAAAAGTACGTGTTTGCAGGAAATGCAGCGAAATTATAGATGTTTAGGATCGGAGGAATGGGATGTCACAATTAAAAACCTTTTATGAAGAGCGAGTTGTCCCAGAGTTGGTCGAAACCTTTAAGTATAAAAATGCAATGCAGGTTCCAAAGCTAAAAAAAATTGTGTTAAATTTTGGTTTGGGCGAGGCAATTCATAATATCAAAATACTTGATTCTGCTGTCGAAGAGCTTAAGGCTATAACGGGACAACAGCCTGTTGTTACTCGTGCAAAAAAATCAATTGCAGCTTTTAAGCTGAGGCAGGGAATGCCGATTGGCTGCATGGTTACACTTCGTCGCAAACGTATGTATGATTTTTATAATAAGCTGGTGAATGTAGCTCTTCCGCGTGTTCGTGATTTCAGAGGGCTTTCAGGAAAAGCGCTTGATGGGCACGGAAATTACACACTGGGGATCAAAGAACATATTATCTTTCCCGAGATTGATTATGATAAAATTGATAAGATTAAAGGACTTAACATAACTGTTGTTACTACGGCGCAGACTGATAAAGAAGGAAGAAAACTCTTTCATCTGTTAGGAATGCCGTTTAGAAGTTGAGTAAGCCGTTCTACAGTACTTGCAAGCTTACATGCTGGGAAGTACTGTTATGGGTTTTCCGTGAACGGTTACGAAATTGATGATTTATGGATGACAAAGTGTAATGATAGCCGGATTTGAGACGCGCTAATTATCCGGAATAAGGAACATGGACGAATTAATTTCCACAAGCAGGCGCATAGATTTGGGTCAGATCTGTTGAATTTGGCTTCGCTATTTTTGTATGGCGAAAATTTATCAAAGCGGATGTTGAAGTGTAGTAGCAGCGGGTGGATTTATTGTAAAGCTGTCAAAGTTGAGAATAGTGAAGCAATATGGAGGATGATTTGGCAAGAAAAGCTCTTAGAATGAAGGCGATGAAAGAACCAAAGTTTAGAGTAAGGGCATACAACAGGTGTCCGATTTGCGGCAGGCCAAGGGCATTTTTGAGAAAATTTGGAATTTGTCGTATCTGTTTTCGCGATCTTGCCTTGCAAGGCAGGCTTTCCGGTGTTGTGAAATCTAGCTGGTAAGTTAATCAACTCAATAATTGGTTAAGTTAGTTATATGGTGTTTGAACGAAAACCGGTATTTTTCGGTCGGAAATTCTAAGAACAAAATCCGAAAGAATGACCAGGATATGAATTTATTAATGGCAAAAAAATATTGCATATCCAGTATTTTAGTTTTGGTTATTTCGATATCCGGATTTTGTTTATATATGACTTTATGTTCAGAAATTATATAGTAATAGTAACGGAGAAGACAATGTCGATGAGTGATCCGATTGCGGACATGCTGACCCGAATCAGAAATGCCCAAAAAGCTAAATTTAACAGCGTTGATATTCCAGGGTCAAAGCTAAAAACTGAGTTGTCCAGGGTATTAAAGGATGAAGGATTTATCAGAAATTATAAGTTTATAAAAGACGTCAAGCAAGGTGTATTGCGTGTCTATCTTAAATATGGCCAAGGCAAGGCTGATGTTATTTTCGGTATTAAACGTGTTAGCAAGCCAAGCAGGCGGTTGTATGTTAAGGCCAAAGATATAAAGCCGGTTTTAAATGGTATGGGTGTTGCAATTTTATCTACATCTAAGGGGGTAATGACGGATAAAAGAGCCAGAAGTGAAAACCTTGGAGGCGAAATTCTCTGCAATGTATGGTAGCAGATGGATAGATAGTTAAGAGTGAGGAGTGTTAAATGTCTCGAGTAGGTAAAAAATCGATTCCAATACCTGATAAGATAAAAGTATCATATAAAGACAGGTTGATTATAGTACAAGGTGAAAAAGGTGTTCTTGAAAGGTCTATACATCCTTTAGTTAGTTTAAAAATAGAGGATGGGATTATAAGCGTATCTACCGTTATTGATGACAGGACAGGCAGGTCTTTGCAAGGTCTAACCCGTAGCCTTGTGGCCAATATGATTGCTGGTGTCAATAAGGGATTTGAACGTGTGCTTGAGATAACCGGTATCGGCTATCGTGCTATAGTTAAAGGCAATTGTATAGAATTTAATCTTGGATATTCGCATCCTGTTAATTTTGATCTTCCGGATGGCATTTCAGCAGTCATAGACAAAAATAATGTTGTAAAACTTTCCGGAATTGACAAAGAAAAGCTTGGCCATGCAGCTGCGGCAATTAGACGATTAAGACCTTTGGAACCTTATAAGGGCAAGGGAATTAAGTATGCCGAGGAGCGCATACAGAGGAAAGCCGGGAAGACCGGAACAAAATAAAGCAGTGCGAGACTAATGTTTGACTGGATAAATTAAGGATGTAAAAGATGGGTTCGTTAGATTTAAAAAAAAAGGCGCGTTTAAAGAGAAAGAAAAGGATTAGAAAAACATTATCCGGCACAAGTGAGCGGCCGAGATTGAGTGTGTTTCGAAGCGCAAAACATATTTATGCACAAGTAATTGATGATACTTGCGGACATACTCTGGTTGCGGCGTCAACTGTGGAAAAGTGTGCAAAAGAACATTCTGCTTTGACCTCAGGTGGTGCCTCTGATTCAATTAAAGGAAAGGTTACAGCGGCGATTTTTGTTGGAAAACTTGTAGCCGAGCGTGCTGCTGAGAAAGGAATAAAAGCGGTAGTATTTGATCGGAATGGTTTTTTATATCATGGGCGGATTAAAGCTGTTTCAGATGGCGCGCGTGAAGCTGGTTTGAACTTTTAAGCCATTGCATCTATTTATTTTTAACTTTACCATATCTTTCACTTGATTTTCATTCATTGCCCCAGACTTGATTCTACAGACTTTATCTGTGAGCTGTTTTTTCGGTTCTATTTCATCTGCTTGTGCATTGTATATTTCATCTGTCTGTTTGGATATACACAAGAGATCGGATCAATTAAATCTAAGCGATACTTACGGGAAGTTATTTTTTTGTCCCCGTTTCCAGGTTCTATAAGGAGGAAGATACTTGTTTAAGCAAGATACAGGCGAAAATCAGTTAATTGATAAGGTTATCTACATTAACAGAGTGGCAAAAGTTGTCAAGGGGGGGCGCAGGTTCAGTTTTAGCGCCATAGTCGTTGTTGGTGACGGTAAAGGAAGCGTTGGCTATGGATTGGGCAAAGCTGGAGAAGTCCCTGAGGCAATTCGCAAGGGTGTGGAAAAAGCAAAAAAGAATATGGTCAAAGTATCTTTGATTGAAGGAACGATACCATTTGAGATTATTGGAAAGTTTGGTGCGGGAAGAGTTTTATTAAAACCTGCCTCTGATGGTACCGGTGTTATTGCAGGCGGCGCTGTGCGTGCAGTGCTTGAGGTCACCGGAGTTCAAAATATTCTTACAAAGTGTATGGGATCAAATAATCCTCACAATTTGGTTAAAGCTACTATTACCGGACTTCAGCAACTTCAGAGCCGTGAACAGGTTGCTGCGAGACGTGGTATCCGTGTAGAAGATCTATAGAATGACTATTTCTGCGACTTTTAGAGATCGGATCGAATAAATCTTACCTGAAGCTGTAACGCGTAGTTGGGGAAGTTATTTTGTCCACGTTCCTTATTATTTATAATAACATAAGAAGTATGATGCTTGGCTCAGGTGGTAAGTTGCGCAAGCTTTTGCACTACGGTGCTTTTAAAAGGAAAGCAATAAGATGTCTGGAATGTTAAAGATAACTCTTGTTAAGAGCATGATTGGAAGGCCGGAAAAGCACCGCAGGGTGTTGCGTGGTATGGGACTGACAAAGCGGGGCAGAACAGTTGAACTTAAAGACGTGCCTTCTGTTCGAGGGATGATTAATAAGGTATCATATCTTGTAAAAGCCGAAGAGAAGATTGGTGTCGAAGAGAAGATTGGTACCGAGGAGAAGATTGATGAGGTTAAATGAATTATCGCCGGCAAATGGATCGCGCATGCATCGAAAACGGCTGGGACGCGGCGCTGGATCGGGAACAGGCAAGACGTCCGGTAGAGGCACAAAAGGGCATAACAGCCGTTCCGGTGGAGGCGTGAGGCCTGGTTTTGAAGGTGGTCAGATGCCTATTCATCGTCGTTTACCTAAACGTGGTTTTACAAATATTTTTAAAAAGAATATTAGAATTGTTAATGTGCGCGATCTATCGAAATTTGAAAGTGGCGATATAGTGGATGAGGTGGCGCTTATTCATATCGGACTTATTAAACAAGGAAGTGATGCTATCAAACTCCTTGGTCATGGCGAGATAAAATATCCGCTCACTATCCGTTTAAACATGGTTAGTAAAGGCGCAAGGGAAAAGATTGTCGCTGCCGGCGGAACTGTTGAGATATAGAGTCCGGATAAATAATTTTACTGCGTTGTGAAATGAATTATCTGAAAATCTATAATTGAAGGATTGGAAAAGGCATAATAATGGTTAACAGCGGGTTTGGTAATGTATTTAAAATACCTGAGCTGAAAAAAAGAATTCTGTTTACATTGGCATTCCTTTTTGTATATCGTATCGGAGTGCATGTTCCTACGCCGGGCATTGATGCTGTTGCACTCGCTTCTTTTTTTGAGCGGTCAAAAGGGACTTTGCTCGGTCTTTTTGACATGTTTTCCGGTGGCGCTTTAGAAAGACTATCTGTCTTTGCTCTCGGTATAATGCCTTACATCAGCGCATCTATTATCCTGCAGCTTTTGACAGTGGTTGTGCCGCATCTTGAACGTTTGTCAAAGGAAGGCGAGCAAGGACGTAAAAAGATTACACAATATACCCGTTACGGTACTGTGGTATTGAGTATTATACAGGGCTTTGGTATTAGTGTCGGTCTTGAGAGTATGAGTTCGCCCGGTGGAGCTTCAGTGGTTATACATCCCGGCTGGGAATTCAGACTCATGACTGTGATTACTCTGACAGCGGGAACAGCCTTTATTATGTGGTTAGGCGAACAAATTACTGAGCGCGGTATCGGAAATGGTATTTCTCTTATTATTTTTTCCGGCATTGTGGCCAGGTTGCCAAATGCAATAGCAAATAGTTTCCGTCTGCTTTCAACTGGAGAAATAGGAATATTTGCCATTCTGATTTTATGCGTGCTTATGTTGCTCGTTGTGGCTTTTATTATATTTGTTGAGCAGGGCCAGAGGCGTATACCTGTTCAATATGCCAAAAGGATTGTGGGTAGAAGGATGTATGGTGGTCAGAACACACATCTTCCATTGAAGATCAATACATCGGGTGTAATACCACCTATTTTTGCTTCATCAATTATGATGTTTCCGGCAACCATAGGCAGCTTTATAACAATTTCCTGGTTGCAGAACGTTGTTTCCGCAATAACACCAGGCAGTATTGTATATGAGGTCTTATTCGTAGGATTTATATTCTTTTTTTGTTATTTTTATACCGCTGTTACTTTTAACCCTGTTGATGTTGCGGATAACATGAGAAAGAATGGGGGTTATATTCCTGGTATTCGTCCCGGTAAACGAACAGCAGATTACATTGACAAGGTTTTGACCCGTATTACTCTTGGTGGCGCTATGTATGTTTCAGCAATATGTGTGCTTCCATCAATTTTGATATCAAAGTTTAATGTTCCATTTTATTTTGGAGGCACCGCTCTTCTTATAGTTGTGGGAGTTGCAATTGATACTATTTCTCAGGTAGAATCTCACATGCTGACCCGACATTATGAAGGCTTTTTAAAAAAGGGTAGAGCCGGCGCTAAGGGTCGATCATAGCAGGTTAATAAAGAGAGATGGGAATTTAAAAAATATGCCAAAAGAAGAGGCCATCAAGGTAGAGGGTAAAGTGATTGAGACGTTGCCTAATGCAATGTTTAGAGTTGAGCTTGAAAATAAGCATCAGGTACTTGCACATATTTCAGGGAAGATGCGTATGCATTTTATTAAAATCCTGCCGGGAGACAAAGTTACAGTTGAACTTTCACCATATGATCTTTCTCGTGGTAGAATAACGTACAGGGCAAAGTAAGGAACGTGGAAGTAGCTTCCACAACTATGCATCACAGCTTCAGGCTGTCTTTACCAAATCCCAAAGCCGATTTCAAATCCCAAAAGTATCAAAATACTTGCTATTTCTTCAACTTTTGTGATCTGAGATTGGGCAAATCCGATCTCAGATGCATGCATCTGCTTGTGGAAGTTAATTCGTCCATGTTTCCAATAGGTTCGGTTGACTGGATGATTGAAGGAGAATATGCTGAATGAAAGTCAGGGCATCAGTAAAAAAGATATGTAGCAAATGTAAAATAATCCGTAGAAAAGGGGTTGTAAGAGTAATCTGCGAAAATAAAAGACACAAACAGAGGCAAGGATAGAAGGGGGATAAGCTTTGGCAAGAATTGCGGGCGTAGATTTACCTAAGCATAAGCGAATTGAGGTAGCACTTACCTATATTTATGGAATTGGTCATACTGTATCAAAGCGTATACTCGCAAAAACAGGTATTGATTCTGATACCAAGGCAGATCTGTTGTCAGAATCTGAAATTAGTAGTATTCGCAAGGTAATTGACAGTGAATGCAAAGTGGAAGGTGAGCTTCGTACGGAAGTTTCCATGAATATCAAAAGATTGATGGATCTTGGAGCTTATCGCGGGCTTCGCCATAGGAAATCACTTCCGGTTCGAGGGCAAAGAACAAGTACGAATGCACGTACTCGCAAGGGACCGAAAAGATCAGCTGTAAAGAAAAGAGGCGGCATCAAGAAGAAATAATTAGAGTAATAGTTGTCATGTTTCACAAAAGATCAAAAAGTATAGCTTACGCTTTTTTGTTTATATAACATGCGCTTGCTGACAGATTATGATTAGAAAGCAAGTTTTTTGGTTTTTATTTTCCTGTTTTAAAATACTCGTAAGTTGTATAAGGTGCAAACTGACAAATAAAGGACGCCTTGCAGTTCATTACTTTTAAACCACATCTCGCTGCTCGCAATCTGATAGCAAATAGAGGTATTACATATGGCAAAAAAGACCCGTACCAAAAAGAAAGAAAAAAAGAATATACCGAATGGAGTAGTGCATATTCAGTCTACTTTTAACAATACGATAATTACCATTACAGATCATGCCGGTAATGTTGTGGCATGGTCAAGTTCCGGTGTTCAGGGCTTTAAGGGATCGCGAAAAAGTACCCCGTTTGCCGCCCAGCTTGCAGCTGAAGATGCCGCAAAAAAGGCAATGGATCATGGAATGAAAAATGTAGAGGTGTATGTTAAAGGCCCGGGAGCTGGTAGGGAATCAGCGCTTCGATCATTGCAGGCCGTGGGGTTTAACGTTATGATAATTAAGGATGTGACTCCTATTCCGCATAATGGTTGCCGACCGCCAAAAAGACGCAGGGTGTAGAAATTACAGGCTTTTCGGACATCCTTCATAACAGATAGCGGCTAAAAGCTAACCGCACAGGTCGAATTAATTTAGCTTCAAGATATTTTTCAAATGATCAATGACAAATGACCAATATTGGAGGAGAACTTGGCACGATATACAGGTTCAGTTTGTCGGCTATGCCGACGTGAAAATTTAAAGTTGTTTCTTAAGGGCGATCGCTGTTATTCTGATAAGTGTGCTTTTGATCGACGTGGTTATCCACCCGGTCAGCACGGTCAACGTCGTGGAAGAAAAAGTTCTGATTATGGCATACAGCTTCGCGAAAAACAGAAGGTAAAACGCATGTATGGTCTTTCCGAAAAGCAGTTTCGATTGTTTTTTAAAAGAGCGGATCGTCAAAAGGGTATAACTGGAATTAATCTTCTTATGTTGTTGGAATACAGGCTTGATAATGTGATTTATCGTTTGGGTTTTGTTAATTCTCGAGCTCAAGGTCGCCAACTTGTAAAGCATAATCACTTTCTTGTTAATGGAAGAAAGGTTAACATTCCGTCGTATATGATAAAGTTGGGTGATGTTATTGAAGTTCGGGAAAAAAGCCGTAATGTACAGGCTATAGGGGATTCACTGGATGCTGTGGTGCGAAGAGGTGTTCCGCAGTGGCTTGATTTGGAGAAAGAAAACTCGAAGGGAATAGTAAAAGCTTTGCCGGTTCGCGAAGATATTACTATGCCTATCCAGGAACAGCTTATAGTAGAACTTTATTCCAAGTAAATAATGATGTACCTGTAAAAAAGACTTTGAGTGAGCCCTTAGAAACGTGGACGAAATAACTTCCTCAACTATGCATCATTGCTTCAGGCTGTCTTTGTTTGACCTATCCGCAACGCCTGAATATGACAAAGTTGCGTTGTTATTTCGTTATTACAAAGGCATAGTGAAAGTTGGACATGCTTAGGAACGTGGACGAAATAACTTCCGCAACTATGCATCACAGCTTCAGGCCATATTTGACCAATCTCAAATCCCAAAAGTATCAAAATAGCCTTGCTATTCCTTCAACTTTTGTGATCTGAGATCAGATTTGAGATTTGGCAAATCCGACCCAAATCTATACATCTATCTGGAAAGTTGCTTTCATCCACGCTTCCAACAATCTGCAATGGAGATATGAGAATGTCATCAAATGAACTTATGTATATGAACTGGCAAGAAATGATAAAGCCGGAAAAGGTTCAGATCGACTTTATGAAATCATCTTATGGCAAGTTCGTTTGCGAACCTCTCGAAAGGGGTTTTGGCGTGACAATCGGGAATTCTTTAAGACGGATAATACTTTCTTCTCTTTATGGAGCCGCAATAGTTTCTGTAAGGTTTGATGCTGTGATGCATGAATTCAGCGTTATTCCAGGTGTGCTTGAAGATGTTTCTGAAATCATTCTTAATTTAAAAGAGGTACGTTTAAAGATTTCCGATTCTGAACCAAAAACGATATGCATTGATGTGAGCGGAGAACGCAATGTTACTGCTCGTGATATAATAAGTGTTGATGGAAAATGTGAGGTATTAAATCCGGACTTGCATATTGCAACTCTCTCGGACAAAGTAAGCTTGAAAATGACCATGATCGTCAAGGTTGGGAAAGGGTATTCATTATCTGAGGCAAATAAGGATGAAGATGCGCCGATAGGCACAATACCGATAGATGCTATATTCTCACCAATTAAACGTGTAAGCTATGTCATTGGTAATGCTCGCGTGAGTCAGAGGACCGACTATGATAAGCTTACCATGGAGGTATGGACGGATGGGAGTGTTTTTCCCGAGGATGCCATTGCTTATGCTGCCAAGATATTAAAAGAGCAGATGGCTATTTTTATTAATTTTGATGAACATCTTGAACCCGAGTCTCAGCAAAAGTTAGATGAAGTGCATGAGCCCAAGTTTAATGAAAATCTTTACAGAAGCGTTGAAGAGCTTGAGCTTTCTGTGCGTAGCGCCAATTGTCTTAAAAATGCTGATATACTCAAGCTTTATCAATTGGTAAGCAGAACAGAAGCGGAGATGCTTAAAACCAAGAACTTTGGAAGAAAGTCTTTAAATGAGATTAAAGAAGTATTGAGCGAAATGGACCTTTCGCTTGGGATGAAGGTTGAGGGTTTTGTGCCTCCCGAGGAAGACGGAGAGGAGGAGGAGTAACTTGCTATGAGACATCGAAAAGCTGGTTTAAAGTTAAATCGAACAAGTAGTCACAGGAATGCCATGTTCAGGAATATGGTTACCTCTTTGTTCAAATATGAGCGTATTCGCACTACAGATATCAAGGCAAAGGGTTTAAGGCGCTGGGCAGACCATTTGATTACTCTGGCTAAGCGTGGAGATCTTCATGCCATGCGCCAGGCGCTTTCAATAGTAAGGGAAAAAGATGTTGTTTATAAGCTGTTTGATGAGGCTGCTGAACGGTTTGGTTCTATATCAGGAGGTTATACCAGGATTGTTAAGATAGGAAGACGTCCGGGTGATGCAGCCCTTATTTCTTTGGTTGAGCTTGTAGCTTTGGAAAAGAGCAAAAAGAAGAAGATTAAAGCTAAACAAAGCGATAGCACGGAAAAGAAAACAAAGGAAAAACCTGTCGAGTCTGCAGCTTCACAATTGGTTGAGTAATTAGGAACGTGGACGAATTAACTTCCGCAAGCAGGCATCACAGTTTCAGCTATTTTCAAATTTTATCACCTTAAAGCCGGAATGACGATAGCGCCAAATTGTTACGTTTTGTTTTTTCGATTATCAATGTTCTATTTTGGTTACACTCAAATCATAAAACAATTTCACGCAAAGGCGTAAAAGTTCTTCCGGCAATTTCCAGCCCGAATCAATTTAACTATTGGCATTTACAGTATTTAGTGAGACCGGGAACTATCAAAGCTTTCCTTTTTTTTGCGCCTTAGCGCCTTTGCGTGAGGTTTTTTAAAGGTATAAACTGGCAAATGAAGGATGCCCAACCTCAGCCAACTTTTGTGATCTGAGATCAAACGAATCCAACCAAAATCTATGCGCCTGCCCGGTGAAGTTCTTTCGCCCACGTTCCTTGTATCAATAAAGTGTTTTCTGTGTCTTCTGTGAGAGATCGTTGCTGTTTTGTTTCTGTCTGATTTTCAAAAGCATCTCTTGCTTCTTTTTCCAAAAGGTACTCTTTGCCTATATATCTTGGCGAGAAATGAAAAAGTGTGAATCGCTTTACCATGGCTTTGCCTGCTATGCTGCCGGCCTGCCTGGCGGTTAGATGATATTTTCTTTTGGCAATATCTCTGTCTTTTTCCAGAAATACAGCTTCTATGAAAAGATGATCCGAATCTTTTGCAAACTCAACAATCTTTTCTGCGTTTGATTTACTATACACCACATCTGTAATATATGTAATCTTCTGACCTGGAGTTATAAGGGCAATCCTGCTTGCAAGATTGCCCAGGATGAATTTTTTTTTATTTTTCTTCCCAAAGTTAATTTCAAAATTTGAGTCAGAAGCTTTATGGCTATATAAAGCTTCTTTGAATTCTTTAAGCCAGGGGCCTGTTTCAAGTCCAAGAGCAATAGCTCTGTCTTTTATTATATTGACATGAAATCGTTCTTTTATAGTAAATCCCAGGCAGGGGATACTGTGATTAAGTATCACGGCAGAAACACACAGCGCTGGTTCGTTGATAAGAATGCCGTTAAAAGAGTGTTTTACAGCCTCTTTGGTCGGGAGAAACTTGCGTTGGCATATGTATTGTTGAGTAATTAAATGTTCTGGATGTACCTCGGTTGCATGCAAGACAAATTGGTTGTTGAAATTTTCTACAAGGTTCCATGAGTATCCTGCGAGTTTTCCCTCAATATTTTTTATAAAGCCTTCAGGGCCGTATATATAAAGATTTTTTTGCCGGCCAAGCAGCAAGCGCAGCAATCTGTCAAAACCGACAAAATGATCCATGTGGGTATGGGTAATAAAAACGTGGCTTATTTTAAGGATGTCTCTGGATGAAAGTGAATAAATGTCACCTAAGTCGAAAATCAGAGCACGTTTTTCAAAAAGAAAAGAGATGAATAGGCCAGGATCATCAAATGGTCCGTTGATCAGGCTTGGATGAAAGGAGGGGCGCATTATTTCAGATTTCTCCTTCCAGTCTTGTGAAATAAATTATCTAAAAATTTGAAGGAACATGGATAAAATAACTTCACCAACTATTCTCGCATGAAAGATGCCAAATTTAAAAGATGCCAAAATTTATACAAATTTTATCACCTGTTGATTTATACAGATATATATATCTTCGTCAGAACCGAAGATATCAACTGTATCTTTGTGATTTATAAGCTGTTCTATAACAAAAGATGTAACGTAGATGCTTACAACATGAGGATGAGGCATAATGTGTCTGAAAGGCGCAATCTGATAATCTATATCGAAATCTTCGGCAGCGGCCAGCTTTTCGAGACACTTTTTTAGCTGCTCTTCAAGACTATTTTTGCTGGTGGTTTCCACGAGATTGCTTTCAATGAGCTTCATGGAGATAGCATTGCAAAGCGGATCAATACAATCTTTTACAGCGTTTATTGCCTTTTTTCGTGCATATTCATTTGAAGATTCGATTCTTGACAGAATTGTTGATTCGCGTGTTAGTGGTCGAAATGTTTTAGCCATGGATTTAGCCTTTTTTGGAGAAACAGTTATATGGTTGATTGGAACTGATTTTCAGGCGGTCATAATAATGACAAGCGAATTTGATTGCAAGAAAAATGTTTGGTTTTCACGGAAAAGACGATTTTTTTTGTATCATAAATTATTTTTTTGTGAACCCTGTATTAAGGATACCAAATTATTTATCTGAAAAGTTTATAGAATACTCTACAGTCCTAAGTTCTCCAAAGTTTCTGAACCATAATCCGATAACCCATTGAAATCATTGGTTCCGGAAATCTTTCTTTAATTTTGTCGCTATTAATGATTTCAATGGGTTACGAAAACTTAGGACCGTCGAGTAGAATACCAAAAAAGAAATAAGAAAAGAGTATTGAATGATCAAGTCTGTGTTTGACTATTCTGGTGTTTTTTGATAAATATGAATAAAAAGCAATTTCACAAATCAACAATCAACAATCAACAATCAACTCAAGGAGATGAGATATGATTACTACAATTGCCATGGTTGTACTCGTTGTTTTTTTTCTATCCTCAGCCATACGAATCTTAAATGAATATGAACGCGGGGTGATATTCAGACTGGGGCGCGTTATAAAGGCAAAAGGACCTGGTCTGATCATACTTGTTCCGATTGTAGATAAAATGGTAAAGGTAAGCCTGCGTCTTGTAGCAATGGACGTGGAGCCACAGGATGTTATTACAAGAGACAATGTTTCTGTGAAAGTAAATGCCGTCATTTATTTCAGAGTGATAGATTCTGTAAAAGCTATAATTGAGGTAGAAAATTACAGCTACGCAATGTCTCAATTAGCTCAGACAACTCTGAGGAGCGTTTGCGGTCAGGCGGAATTGGATGAACTTTTATCTGCAAGAGAAAAAATTAATTCTCAGCTTCAGGAGATACTTGATGCCCATACGGACCCATGGGGCATAAAGGTCGCAACTGTGGAACTTAAGCATATTGATCTTCCTCAGGAAATGCAGCGGTCTATGGCCAAACAGGCCGAGGCGGAAAGAGAGCGTCGCGCCAAAGTTATCAATGCAGACGGCGAATTTCAGGCTTCAGCAAAGCTTGCTGAAGCAGCGGACATTTTTCAATCCCATCCTATGGCGTTGCAGTTGAGATATCTCCAGACAATGCGCGAGATATCGGCCGAGAATAATACGACAACTATCTTTCCGTTTCCGATGGATCTTGTTAAGCCTTTTTTGAATGCTATGAATAAAGAAGACAAAGATTTAAGGAGTAAGGAGTAAGGAGTAAGGAGTAAGGAGTATGACACGATAAAGTAGTGGCGAAAGAATAAATTCATAAATCAATTGAGTGCAACCAAAATAGTATCCTATTCAAATTCCGTGGTAAAACAGATTGTAAATCCTTGTAGGGGCGACCCTTGTGGTCGCCCAAAATAACAATGATATCGAAAAAGAAAATTTGATTAGGAACGTGAACGAAATAACTTCCACAAGTAGACGCACAGATTACACTTTCGTTTCCAGGCTCTGCCTGGGAATGCATTATGCGAGGCTCTGCCTCTTGTTAAGTGTAAACTGGTAAGTGAAGGATGTCAGAATGTCCGTAATTTTATAATTTCCTAAAAAAACTAACTATTGACACGATAAAAAAAATTAGTTTATAAAAATTCTTTTTTTCACAACAAGTTAGCGAAGTCTTTGAAAAATAGATATCCTTCATTTTTCAGTTAACAGGGTTAAGCGCACAAATCATATTTTTTTGAAATAGGAATGTGGACGAAATAATGCTGTAAAAAGCATGATTTTCATCACTCTGGAATGGTATTTAAAATGACAGTTTTGCAAAGGTCTCAAAATAGAAATCTGAAGAATAGCTGTAAAATATGGTTTATCCGAATTTATTGAGAACTTGCAGAAAAAGGAGATACGATAGATATGAGTGTTAAGAAAAAGAAGAAGAAGGTAGAGGAAAAACCTCTGGAGAAGATGACAGCCAGGGAATTGAGAGAGCTGGCCATACAGATCCCTGAAATTACAGGAGTTCACAGGATGAATAAAGGGGAGTTGACCGGTAGCATAAAACGTGCAAGGGGGATTGAAGATGAGCTTGGTGGGCAAACTGATTCTTCGGTTCGGGAAACAAAGCAAAAGATTAAAGAGTTTAAGGTGAAGCGCGAAGCTGTGCTTGAGATACACGATACAAAAATGGCAACTATTTACAGGCGTCGTATTTCAAGGCTGAAGAAAAAAACACGCAAAGCAGCATAGTTAGCGTCTGAACGAAAACCTCGTTCAGACATGATTTAAGATTTAAGATTTAAGATTTAAGATTGGTGGTACGCCTTCGGCGTGCTAATTGATAAACCAAAGTTTTTTAAAGATTATCCTCTTATATATTAATGTTTTAAGGGAAACATAAATATATAAAAATAGTAGCATTCTCTGAATCTTAAATCTTAAATCTTCAACAGTCACTTTTAATTCTAAGCTCTGATTGTGCAGTTAGCTCATCCAATATCGTAAATATCATAACAAATACAAGGACATAGAAAGAATATCTACAGATTTAGGGAAACTCTCAAGTATCTTATAAAATCTACTCTCATGAAGGACATGAACTTCCTTTAGATGAGCTAACTGCATAATCAGATTCTAAGCTATTAAAATTATAGCATAACAATTCATTTGGAAAACTTTTATTATTAATTAGGAATAGGGACGAAATACTGGTGTATTTATGATTGATCCGTCTTCTGTGGCTTTTGATATAGATGGTGTATTTGCAGACATCGTGCCGCTGTTTATTGATATTGCCTGTAACGAATATAATATAAACGGGATCAGATGCAAAGATATTACCTCTTATAAGATTGAAGATTGTCTTGATATTGATATTGAGATTATTGAGGCAATTATGATCAGGATACTGGATGAAAGCCGCAGTGAAATCTTAAAACCTGTAGATGGAGCTACGGAAGTTTTAACCAGATTAGGAAGGAGCTACGGTCCGATTCTTTTTGTAACCGCCAGACCATATTCGGATCCTATTTATGACTGGATGTTGAATATTCTTCCGCTTGAGCCATCTTCAATAGAAATTGTCGCAACAGGTACATTTGAAGGCAAGGCGGATGTGCTGTTAGATAGAAATATTTCTTATTTTGTTGAAGACAGGCTTGAGACATGTTTTTCTCTCAAGAAGGCAGGCGTTATACCTGTTCTTTTCAAGCAACCGTGGAACAGGGAAAGTCATCCTTTTGTAGAAGTTGGCACATGGAACGAGCTTGAATCTCTGATTGAATTTTGATGATTTCTCTTTCTGTAAAAAACCTGATCAGACCTTTTATAGAATCCCTTTCCTCTGAAAAGGGATATTCTGCAAATACTTGTCGCGCATATTTGCATGATCTGGAAGAGTTTGCATCTTTTATTGATAAACCTGATATTGATAAGTTCGGGTTTCCGGCAAAAAAGAAGCAGAGCAAAACAGACCGGTTGCGGGAGGATCAGGTCAGAGCAGATCGGGTAGACGGTCTGATGATAAGGGGTTATCTGGGGTTTTTGCACAAAAAGAACAAAAGGATTACAATAGCGCGCAAGCTTTCAGCGATTCGTTCTTTTTTCAGATATCTTGTCAAGCATGATTTTATTCAGAGTAATCCGGCAGATTTGATTCTTACGCCAAAACAGAAAAAAACTATTCCTGTTTATCTTCCTGTTGACGACATGTTCCGGTTGCTTGATTCTATAAAAATCAACACGCTTTTCGGGCTGAGAAACAGCGCCCTTTTCGAGACTCTTTATTCCAGTGGAATACGTGCCTCTGAGCTTGCCGGTATGAATGTTTTTGATGTGCAATATAAAACGAGCGTGGTCCGTGTTCTTGGAAAAGGGAACAGGGAGCGGATTGTGCCTGTCGGCAAAAAGGCTGTATCTGCTATAATGGCGTACAGAAAAAGATTGTGTGAGAAAACATGCATACAGCCTGATGAAAATGGCCCGCTGTTTTTAAACAAGAATAACGGTCGTCTTACAACCAGATCAATTGCCCGAATTCTTGAGAAAACAGCAAAAAATTGCGGTCTCGGAATACCTGTTTCGCCGCATGCTCTGCGTCATACATTTGCAACTCACATGCTTGATGCCGGGGCGGATTTGAGGGTAGTGCAGGAACTTTTGGGTCATAAAAACCTTTCTACTACCCAGAAATATACACACGTAAGTATTGCAAGGCTTATGGAAACATATGACAGGGCTCACCCCAGGAGATAGTGAAGATTTATGAACTTTCATGGAACAACAATTCTTGCCGTAAGACATGAGGGCAAATTGGCGGTTGCCGGTGATGGTCAGGTTACTCTGAATAATACTGTCGTAAAGCATCACGCCAAAAAAGTCAGAAGAATTTATAATGACAAAATTATAGTTGGATTTGCCGGCGCCACTGCTGATGCTTTGAATCTTTCCGAACGATTGGAAAAAAAGCTTGAACGCTACAACGGTAATCTGGTTCGCAGCGCTGTTGAATTGGCCAAAGACTGGCGCACCGATAAGTATTTGAGACGTCTTGAGGCAATTATGATAGCGGCGGACGAAACCAGGATATTTCTTATTTCAGGAAATGGTGATGTGATTGAGCCTGATGATAGTATTATAGGTATAGGTTCCGGTGGCATCGGCGCTCAGGCAGCGGCAAGAGCTCTTATAAAACATGCGAATTTGAATGCAAGGGGCATTGTGGAAGAAGCAATGAAAATAGCAGCTTCCATATGCGTATTTACAAATGATTTTGTAACTATTGAGGAAATGTAACGGATAATAAAAATGAGTGATTTAAAACCATCTGAAATTGTTAAAGAACTTGATAAATACATTATTGGCCAAGATAATGCAAAACGTTCTGTTGCTATTGCCTTGAGAAATCGTTGGCGCAGGCAACAGGTTCCGGAAGATCTCAGGGATGAAATTGCGCCGAAAAATATTATACTTATCGGTCCTACAGGAGTTGGAAAGACCGAGATAGCAAGGCGGTTGTCCAGACTTACGGATTCTCCATTTACCAAGGTTGAGGCATCCAAGTTTACCGAAGTCGGATATATCGGCAGAGATGTTGAGTCAATGGTAAGAGATCTTCTGGAGCTTACGGTAAATAAAGGAAAAGCGAAGGAACAAGAGTCTGTGGAGGAAAAGGCATCGCATATTGCCGAGGAAAGGATGCTTGATCTTTTGCTTCCAAAACCAAAAGTGCGGCAGCCGTCAGCGGACGAAGAAGAAACAAAAGAAATTTCGCTCGAGATTGTAACACGCAAAGCTGATGAATCATCATCTACAAGGGAAAAGCTTCGCGGTATGCTTCGTGATGGAAAACTTGATGGTCGATATGTAGATCTTGATGTTTCCGCAAAATCCATGCCGGTAGTGGAGATTTTTTCCAATGTTGGCATGGAAGAAATGGGCATTAATTTGCAGGATATGATGAGCGGTCTTATGCCTAAAGGCACGAAGAGACGAAAGATAAAAGTGCCGGAAGCTATGAAGATACTGGCCCAGGAGGAAGCGCAGAACCTTGTGGATATGGAAAAGGTAATAAATCTGGCAATTGAAAAAGTTGAGCAGTCAGGGATAATTTTTCTTGACGAAATTGATAAAATTGCGGGTAGCGATGGCGGTCACGGACCTGATGTGTCAAGGGAAGGGGTCCAAAGAGATCTTCTTCCGATAGTAGAAGGTTGCAGTGTTATAACCAAGTATGGTCATGTCAATACGGATCATATACTTTTTATCGCATCCGGCGCTTTTCATACAACCAAGCCTTCGGATTTGATTCCTGAACTTCAGGGTCGTTTTCCTATCAGGGTTGAGCTTGACTCTCTTGGCCGGAAAGAGTTTGTACGAATATTGACTGAGCCGAAAAATGCTTTGATCCTTCAATACATTGCTCTTCTAAAGACTGAAGACGTTGATGTAGTTTTTGAGGATGATGCGATTAAAAAGATAGCAGGTATTGCGGAAGAAGTTAACAATTTAACTGAAAATATAGGGGCGAGAAGACTGCATACGCTCATGGAATATTTACTTGAAGATATTCTTTTTAATGCGCCGGACATGAAAGAAAAGCGAGTAGTAATTGATGGAGAGCATGTTGATAAGAAATTAAAGGATATCAGAGAAGACGAAGATCTTAGCAGGTATATTCTTTAAAAGTCCCTTGCATAAACCGGTATTTTCAACAAGGTAACAAGATGGCAAAATGTTCACTATGTAATGCCCGGAAAGGCAAAAGAAAATGGTAACCGTTCACGGGAGAACCGGTAGTATAATAAGGCTACTTCCCAGCATGTAAGCTTTTTCAACTTTTAATCTTATGACTCAGAATGTAGCAGACATACTCATAGAAGCCCTTCCTTATATACGTCGTTTTTATGGCATGACTATTGTGATCAAGTATGGGGGACATGCTATGGTCGACAAACAGTTAAAGGAGGATTTTGCCAGAGACATCACTTTAATGAAACTGGTAGGGCTGAATCCTGTTGTTGTGCATGGTGGCGGTCCGCAAATCAACTCAGTGCTTGACCGGATGGGAATAAGCCCTAAATTTGTGAGAGGGATACGCCTTACCGATGAGCTGACAATGGACGTTGTGGAGATGGTCCTGGGCGGCAAGGTAAATAAGGAGATAGTTGCTCAGATAAATCAACAGGGAGGAAAGGCTGTTGGCTTAAGCGGTAAAGACGGTGAGCTTATACAGGCTAAAAAACTTCATATCGTCTATCGGGAAGATGATAATAAACCACCTGAAATAATTGATCCCGGATTGGTAGGAGAGGTTACACATATCAATCCTGACATTATAAATACACTGACAAAACAGAATTTTATTCCTGTTATTGCGCCTGTCGCTACAGGAAGTTTGGGTGAGACGTACAATATAAATGCAGATCTTGTTGCGAGCAGGATTGCTATGGCTCTCTGTGCAGGGCGTTTTATCCTTCTTACAGATGTTGATGGTGTTTTTGATTCTGATGGAACTTTAATATCTTCGATCAAGGCGGAAAATATCAATAAGATGATCGAAGAAAAAACCATTTCAGGCGGGATGATTCCAAAAGTGGAGTGCTGCTTTGATGCGCTGAAAAATGGAGTTGAAAAGGTTCATATTATAAATGGTAGCAAAAGACATGCTTTGCTGCTGGAGCTTTTTACCGATAAGGGTATTGGGACGGAAATCAAGCTATGAAAGAGCAAGCCATGAAGAGCAAAATAATAGATAGAGCGGATAAAGTTATAGCAAACACCTACAAGAGGTTTCCAATAGTAATTACAAAAGGCAAGGGGAGTACTCTCTGGGATGCAGCCGGCAAGGCGTACACTGATTTTGTTGCCGGAATTGCCGTATGCAATCTTGGTCATGCGCATCCGAGAGTCGTGAAAGCTCTTTCAATGCAGGCGGAAACTCTTTTCCATGTATCCAACCTTTACTATACGGTTCCTCAGGTCGAACTTGCATCATGGCTCGTTGAAAACAGTTTTGCAGACAGGGTTTTTTTCTGCAACAGCGGGGCTGAAGCAAATGAAGCGGCAATAAAGATAGCCAGAAGATATTTCAATAAAAAAGGTGATACCGGTCGATACAGGATAATCGCCATGGAGAGGTCTTTCCACGGACGCACAATGGCCACTCTTTCCGCTACAGGTCAGGATAAGATCAAAGATGGTTTTGATCCTGTGCTTGAAGGTTTTGATTTTGTGCCGTTTAATAATGCAGAAGCATTGCGCAAAAAAATCGGATCGTCAACATGCGCTGTTATGATAGAGCCTGTTCAGGGTGAAGGAGGGGTTTGCTGTCCTGATCCGGAATATCTTAAGGCTGTAAGGAGTATTTGTAATGAAACAGGAACACTTCTTGTTTTTGATGAAATACAGACTGGCATCGGTCGTACAGGCAAACTTTTTGCTTATGAACATTTCGGAATTGAGCCGGATATAATGACCCTTGCCAAAGCCCTTGCCAATGGTTTGCCCATAGGAGCCATGCTGGCTAAAGAAGATGTTGCCGAGGCATTCGGACCCGGTTCTCATGCATCGACATTTGGAGGCACGCCTGTTGTAACGGCGGCTTCACTTGAAGTTGTCAGGGTACTTTCTGAAGAAAAAATTGTAGAACGTTGCCAAAAAGTTGGGAATTATTTTAAGGAAAGGCTTTTGTGGCTGAAAAAGAGACATGAATCTATTGAGGACGTTCGTGGACTTGGTCTGCTGCTTGGTATGAAACTGAAGATAGAAGGGGCTCCGGTTGTAAAAGCATGTATGGAGAAAGGGTTTCTTATAAACTGCATTCAGGAGAATATTTTGCGCTTTATTCCTCCTCTTATTATAAAAAAAGATGAGATAGATTCTCTTGTGACATATCTGGATGAGAGGTTGCCTTGAAAAAAGACATACTGACACTTTTAGATCTTGCCGGAGATGATTTTGAAAAACTCTTTAAACGGGCGCTTGAATTAAAAGAAAGGCACAAAAAAGGAATTGCGGACACCTTTCTTGCAGGAAAAACCCTTGGTCTTATTTTTGACAAAGCTTCAACCCGCACACGCCTTTCCTTTGAGGCGGCAATGATTCAGCTTGGCGGAACATCAATTTTTATAAGCGCCGGAGATACCCAGATTGCCAGAAATGAGCCTGTAAGAGATACTGCCAGAGTGCTTTCAAGATACCTTGATGTTCTGGCTATCAGGACTTATTCTCAGGATTTACTGGAGGAGTTTGCAGAATTTGCCGATATACCTGTTATAAATGCCCTGACCGATCTATACCATCCATGCCAGGTTTTAGGCGATCTTTTAACCGTGATGGAATGTAAGGGAAGTTGCGAAAATCTTAAGATAACGTGGGTTGGAGACGGCAATAATGTTGCTCATTCATGGATAAACGCGGCAGCGGTTCTGAATCTTAATCTTGTTTTAGCCTGTCCGGAAGGGTATTTTCCTGATCAAAGTATCATGAAAAGAGCGCTTGGGAAAGGATGTGGCAAGATTACGGTAACATCGGATATTGCTGAGGCTGCAAAGGATGCAGATGTAATTTATACTGATGTCTGGGCAAGTATGGGTCAGGAAGATGAGCAGAGCGCAAGAAAGCATGTATTTGAGCCTTTTCAGGTAAACAAAGAGCTTTTAAAAATGGCTTCAAGAGATGTTATTGTAATGCACTGTCTGCCGGCTCATAGAGGTGAAGAGATTAGCGAAGATGTTCTGGAGGGTCCACATTCAATTGTTTGGGATCAGGCCGAAAACAAACTTCATATGCACAAGGCAGTACTTGAAGTATTAATAAAGGGAGTTGATCTTGTCCGATAATGTACCTGATAATATAACAAAGGTAGTTCTGGCCTATTCGGGAGGGCTTGATACATCTGTAATTTTAAAGTGGCTTATTGAAACATACAAGTGTGATGTGATCGCTTTTTCTGCTGATATAGGGCAGGAAGAAGAACTGGATCATATAGAGGAAAAAGCTTTAAAAACAGGCGCTAAAGCAGTTTACATAGATGATTTAAAAGAAGATTTTGCAGAAAATTATGTTTTTCCGGCCTTTCGTGCAAATGCTGTTTACGAAGGTCGGTATCTTTTGGGAACATCTCTTGCTCGACCTATTATAGCAAAACGCCAGATGGAGATTGCAAAGCTTGAAGGGGCGGATGCCGTAAGTCATGGAGCAACAGGAAAGGGCAATGATCAGGTAAGGTTTGAACTTGGCTATCTTGCAATAGATCCTTATATAAAAATTATTGCTCCGTGGCGTGAATGGGATCTGAATTCTCGTACGGCGCTTATGGATTTTGCCGCAAAACACGGCATAGATGTTCCGGTAACTCCCAAAAAACCTTACAGCAGCGATAGAAATCTTCTTCATATAAGTTATGAAGGAGGCGTGCTTGAAGATCCCTGGAGCCGACCGCCTGAGGATATGTTTACTTTGACTGTTTCACCTCAGGATGCGCCCGATAAACCTGAAATAATAGAGATAACTTTCAAGAAGGGTAATCCTGTTGCGATAAATGACGAAAACCTGTCTCCGGCAAATCTTCTCAAGGAACTGAACATGTTTGGCGGACGTAACGGCATAGGCAGGATAGATATTGTTGAAAACCGTTTTGTCGGTATGAAATCAAGGGGCGTATATGAAACCCCGGGCGGCGCTATTTTAAGGGCTGCTCATATGGATATTGAATCAATTACCATGGACCGCGAGGTAATGCACCTTCGGGATTCACTGATACCGAAATATTCCGAGATTGTGTATAACGGTTTCTGGTTTTCACCCGAGATGAAGATTTTGCAGAATATGATCGATCAGACTCAGAAAAATGTTTCAGGAGTTGTACGCCTCGAACTTTACAAGGGAAATTGCTGCGTACTCGGGCGTAAATCAGACGAATCTCTTTATAGTGAGGACTTTGCAACCTTTGAAGACGACAGCGTTTACAGCCAGAAAGATGCTGAAGGTTTTATACGCCTAAATGCGCTGAGATTGCGTATTCAGAAAATGATGAAATAAGGGAAGCAAAAAAAAGAACTATCACGAAAAATCTTAAATCTTAAATCTTAAATCTTAAATCTTAAATCGAGGTTTCATATTTATGCCTGAAAAAGCCTGGGGCGGCAGATTTTCTGAAAAAACAGACAGGATCGTAGAAGCCTTTACATCTTCGATTGATATAGACAAGCGGCTCTATTCCTATGATATTGAAGGGAGTATCGCCCACTGCAAGATGCTGGCGGAACAGTCTATTATTACGCACGAAGATGCTTTGTTGTTGATCCAGGGACTTGGAACGATAAAAAAAGAGATTGAGCGGGGGGAGTTCCGGTTTGATGACAGCCTGGAGGATATCCATATGCACATTGAAGCCAGGCTTGTTAAGGAAGCGGGAAAGGTTGCCGGAAAGCTTCATACTGCAAGGAGCCGGAATGATCAAGTAGCTTTGGATGTGCGAATGTATTTGAGAGACGAAACTTCAAATATAATAAAGAATCTTGTTGAGTTTAGAAAAACTATTGTTGATCTTGCAAAGATCAACATAGATGTTGTTTTACCTGGTTATACACACCTGCAAAGAGCGCAGCCTGTTCTTTTGGCTCATCACTTGATGTCATATTACGAGATGTTTTCAAGAGACACGGAAAGATTTTGCGATTGTTTAAAACGCATAAACGTGATGCCGCTTGGAAGCGCCGCTCTTGCCGGAACAACATATCCAATTGACAGAGATTATACCGCAAGACTTCTTGGTTTTCCAAAAGTGTCAAAAAACAGTATAGATTCGGTATCAGACAGGGATTTTATAATAGAATTTTTATCATCCGCGAGTCTTTGTATGGTACATCTAAGTCGTATATCCGAAGAACTTATTTTGTGGTCGTCATCTGAATTCGGCTTTGTCGGGCTTCCTGATTCTTTTTCTACAGGAAGTAGTATTATGCCTCAAAAGAAAAATCCTGATGTATGTGAACTGGTTCGTGGAAAAACCGGTCGTGTTTTTGGAGATCTGATAGCTCTTTTGACCGTTATGAAATCATTGCCGCTTGCTTATAACCGTGATATGCAGGAGGATAAAGGACCATTATTTGACGCTGTGGATACATTAAAAGGGTGTGTCGGAATTTATATAAAAATGCTTCCAAAGTTGAAAATAAACAAGGAAGCAATGCGCAGGGCTACATCTACAGGATTTTTAAACGCAACAGATCTGGCGGATTATCTCGTAACAAAGGGAATGCATTTCAGGAAGGCTCATAGCTGTGTGGGTGAGGCTGTAAGCTATGCGCTTAATAAAAATAAAGAGCTCCATGAACTTACTTTAGAAGAGTTGAAATCTTTTTCGCTCCTTATTGAAGAAGATATTTTTAGCATTTTAACTGTGGAGCAGATGATAGACCGGAGAAAATCATTCGGAGGAACTGCCGTGAAAAATGTCATGGCTGCCATAGAGGAGGCTGAAAAAAATCTGAATCAATGAAATATGCTATACAATTTTTAATTATGATTTCTCTTTTTTTTGTTTTGTTCGGATGCGGCAAAAAAGCGTTGCCTGTACCGCCTCACCAGGTTTTGCCTCCTGCAATCAATAATTTAACTTCAAATATCAATAGAGATACGCTTAAATTAACATGGACTATTCCGGAACAAAAAGAAAAGGTTGAATCAAGTCCGGCTGGTTTTATTGTATATAGATCAAAAAAGCTTTTGTCCGGATCCGAATGTTTAAATTGTCCTGTATCGTTTAAGCGCATTGCCGATATTCCAATTAAAGCCAAAGGTTCCAAAAATTTACAGGGAAAGATAATGGCATACAATGAAATTCTGGAAAAGGGTTACAGATATGTTTACAAAGTAACTGTTTATGCTGATAACGGTGTGACAGGCGGTGACTCGAATCAGATAGATTTTGTTTATTGATCAGGACTACCAACGTAAGGCGGGACAGCCAGTAAGTCCAGCATTGGAAACCGCCTGAATTTACTGGCTGTCCTGTCTCATGGCGGTAGCCGCTTTTTGCTGCCGGTGTGCTTTGTCGTTGGGCAAATCATGCAATATCAGGAGATCTTATTATGGTTAACAGCATCAATCTGCATAACAAAAAGCATGAGGATGGCGAAGAGCAACTTTTCCAATTAATAAAACAGGCTGGCGAAGACGCTCGTAGCCGTAAACGAGAAGCCATGTCACGACATATTAATAAACTTCGGGCCGTAATTTCAGAAGCGGTATCCCGTAAGAATAATTCTGTATCGACATGAAAAAGATACAGAAACCAGGGCTTATAGTTGTAGCGGGTCCGAATGGCTCTGGAAAAACAACAATTACTGAGAAACTTTTGCGGCATGAGTGGATGGAAGATTGTGTTTACATCAATCCTGACTTAATTGCGAAACAAAAGTTCGGTGACTGGAATTCGCCAAAATCTGTACTCAAAGCCGCCAATTACGCCCAAGAAATGCGTGAAAGCTGTTTAGCAGATATGAGCAGCATGGCACTTGAAACAGTTTTTTCAACTCAAGAAAAGCTTGAGTTTGTCCAACGTGCCAAAGAAGCCGGCTTTTTCATTCGATTGTTCTTCGTCTGCACTAACGATCCATCAATTAATGCCCAGCGAGTTGCCTTACGTGTCATGGAAGGCGGGCATGATGTTCCGATTTTAAAAATTATCAGCAGGTATTACCGGTCAATTGCTAAGTGCATCGAAGCATTGGTGTTGGTTGATCGAGCCTATTTTTACGATAACTCGAAGACTGATGTTGATCCTTCATTAATGTTCAGGGTAAACGACGGAAAAATAGCAAAAATATATCAAGACTTGGCGCCTTGGGCAAAAGATATTGCGGATTCGCTATCACGGGAATGAATCCAATAGAGAAACACAAAATGCCCAACCAGGTGCTGGAGATGGACTGGGCAAAGCCGTGCCGTTTTTGAATGGTAGTATTTGACCGATAGTTTTTTAT
>JAUWOS010000013.1 GCA_030611985.1 Desulfobacterales bacterium
GAACAAAAGGGTCTGGAGACAGACCAGCGTCAAAAAAAGAGAGCCTTTCTGCCTTTCTTGAAAAACTTAAAGAAAAAAAGCAGGCTGAAAGTCTGAGGAAGCAGGCGCATCATGCGGTCTCACTTTTTTATGAGATGGGCAATCTTTCAGACAGTAAGGCCAGGAATGGTACATCCAATGGCAAGAACGCCGCATATGGACGTAATGAGCCAGACATTTCTTCTTCTCATACTAAAGTGTTGTTTAATCAAGCAGTTTTCTCTGGTCATAAAATAATACCCCAGACCAGTAAACCAGGTTCTGACACCAATATGACGACAGGGCAGAGCAGAGCTGACTGGACTGATTGATTAACGCACTTAACTCACCTAATTTGTTTTATCATTTTAAATAATTATACCTTTTTTCAATTCAAAAGCAAATACTTATATAGCCGACAAAACTAATGACATCTGCAAATCCGTATTTGTCATGACAATATAAGACCCCAGAGTACTTATAGGTTTAATTTCAAATGCCCACAATACAGCCTCACGGGTTGACAAATTAAAAATCACACGCATTTTAGTTCATATCTTTATAATATCTGAAAACAGACTTTTGACTGGAGGAATTATGAGTAATCAAGCAAAAACCCACGAATTTAAATCTGAAGTTAAGCAACTTTTGAAGCTAATCATCAACTCTCTTTATTCAAACAAGGAGATATTTCTTCGCGAACTGATATCCAACGCGTCGGATGCCATTGACAAACTGCGATTTGAGGCCCAAACAAACCCCGACATTCTGGGTAACGACACGGAATTTAAGATTAAGCTTACCCCGGACGGAATCAAACAGACATTTGAAATCTCGGACAATGGCATCGGAATGACCTATGACGAGGTCATGGAAAACATCGGGACCATTGCTAAGAGCGGAACGGCTGCTTTCATGGCGGCCATGGAGAAGATCAATGGCAACACCCTTACCCCTGAACTGATCGGCCAGTTCGGTGTCGGATTCTACAGCGCCTTTATCGTAGCGGACAAGATCACCCTCCTGACCAGAGCAGCCGGATCGGAAAAGGGGGTTCGCTGGGAATCCCATGGAGACGGGACATATACCATCGAAGAAGCGGAAAAGGAAAGCCGGGGAACTTCAATAACCCTTGAACTAAAGAAAAAAGAAGACGGGGAGCAGGATTATACTGATGAATGGGTTATCAGACACATTGTCAAGCAGCATTCCGACTTTGTCAGCTACCCGGTGGTAATGGATGTGGAAAAAGAAGAACCCATCCCAGAACCCGAGCAACTCAAGGATAAGGATGGCAAGCCCCTCGGAAAGACCACCCGCAAGGTTGTAAAGGAAGAAACCTTAAACACCATGAAGGCGATATGGGCCAAGGCTAAGGAGGAGGTCGACGACAAGGAACATGAAGAGTTTTACATGCATATTAGCCATGACTGGAATCCGCCCCTGGCACGGCTGCACAGCAAATTCGAAGGAACCACCGAATACACCGCCCTTCTGTATATTCCTTCCAAAGCGCCCCTTGACATGTTTAACCCTGATGCAAAACATGGTATCCATCTTTACTGCAAACGGGTTTTTATCATGGACGACTGTGCGGATCTGATGCCGGAATACCTCCGATTTGTAAAAGGGGTTGTAGATGCATCGGACCTCAGTCTGAATATCAGTCGTGAGATTCTCCAGCAAAACGCCCTGATGAGAAATATCCGCCAGAATCTTGTCAAAAAGATTTTTGAACTGCTGAAAGGTCTGGAAGACAAAGAATACGAAAAATTTTACGAGGAATTTGGGGCCGTTCTCAAAGTCGGTATTCATTCCGACTTTGAAAACAAGAACAAAATCGCCGAATTGGCGCGATTTAAGACAAGCAAATCAGACGGCAAGTGGGTTTCACTCAAGGCGTATGTGGACAACATGCAGCCCGATCAGAAGGAAATCTACTACATCACCGGCGATAACATGACCGCTCTTCTGAACAGCCCTCTTTTGGAGCAGCTCAAGGCAAAGGATTATGAGGTCCTGCTCATGTCCGACCCGGTGGATGAATGGGTTGTTCAATCTCTCACCGAATACGACGGAAAATCGTTGAAAAGTGCTGAAAAGGGCGACCTTGCGTTAGACAAGGTCGACGATGACAAAAAGGATAAATATGATGGCCTTTTCAAGCAACTCCGTGTGCTTCTGCAAGAAAACATAAAAGAAGTAAAACCGTCCACCCGCCTCACCGATTCGGTGACCTGTCTTTCCGGGGACAGCTCCGACATGAGTGCCTACATGGAAAAAATTCTCAAGGCCTCGGGTCAAAAAGCACCCGACACAAAAAGGATCCTCGAACTGAACATGGACCATCCGGTTGTCGATAAGATCAATTCGATCTTTGAAAAGGATGCTGCCGCGCCGGTTCTCAAAGATTACGCCCACCTTCTGTTTGACCTTGCCACCATCAGCGAGGGTAGCAAAATAGACGACCCTGCCGGTTTCACCCGACGGGTGGGTGAGCTGATGTCCGACGCTTTAAAATCGTGAACGTTTCAAGAATCGCTTAACCCATATGTTTTCTGTCTTTCGTTTTAAAGATGCCCACCCTTTCGGGCAGGCCCGATTTGCTCGTTTTTCGTGTCTGCCCACCTCAATTTTTCGAGCTGTGCGGATAGGTAATTTCCAAGTCCTTCCGAATGTACTAATCTTTATCAACAGATTCCTGTAGTGGCGGGTTTATCCAGCCCAAGCAATTTTGGCAAGTTGCATAAAGCCGCTACTACGACAGGTCCTTCATAGCAATCAACTTACTGACAAAACACAATAAATGCTATCCGCACAGCTCGCAATTTTTCGTGACGCTTTCTCCAAAAGTGTATTCAATTGAGCATCCTTCCATTTCCATTGTCGGTTAATTGGATTAGGAACAAAATATTGGTATCCTGCCGTTCTTTCTCGTCTGCCCGCCTGAAATTCTTCCAAGAATTGTATTGACTCCATTTTTTCACACTCTTTTTGTTTGCTATAAGTAAATTTATATTTCTCTAAGTTGACTTTCATTAGCCAAAGTAAACTTAGAGAAGTTTTAAGTTACTTTTGCAGTTTCTTCACAGCGCTCAACAGACAAACTCAAGACGAGTTGAAATGCAGCCCTGCATCTCGATTTCTTCTCTAAGCTGACCGTTTTTCAGCGAGGACAGAATCAACTTGTTATCGCCCCATATCAGCTTATTGTTCCAGCCCTTGATCTGCCTATCTGCATGTCAAAGAGGTCCATCTGTAATTTGAGGTTCTTTCAGGGTTTGGTGCGCCAGGTTGGATTGGGGATCGGACAGGCGTTTTTCAAAATTGGTCACCGCCGCGCCCTGCCTTTCGTGGGTATTGCTCTTAATCATCAGCCCCAGAACATTCCGACTCCATCCCTGTTCGATAATCTGGCGCATGTACCAGAGCAGAGCCGGGCAGGCAAGTCTTTTATCTTTTCCATGAGCAGGATGTGGTGTTCCCAGGGGATTTTTGCAACGAGTTGTTGCAAATTTTCAGAAGAATCAATGGCAGGTAATTGTGCAACAGCTTGTGGCACTTTTTTAACGTTGTCGTTTTCAGACTATGGTAAGGAATGTGTAGAAGAGGCTTTCCAGCCTCTTGAATCAGCGGCAGGATGCCGCTGCCACTTTTCAGTCAAGTGTAAACTACAAGATGATGGATGCCCAGCTATTTTATTCAAAATGTGTCAGAGCAGGTTTTCCTGTTGGAAAAACATTGAAGCCGATTTCAAAAAGTCTTTTGTGATTGATAACATTCCGGCCGTCAAAGATAAAGGCCGGTTTGATCATCGACCGGTAGATCTTCTCAAAATCAAGTTCTTTATATATATTCCATTCAGTTATTATAGCAATTGCATGACTTCCGGCAGCAGCTTCATACGGATCTTCAATGTAGCTCACCTTTCCGTCAACACCATGCAGGTCTCTTTTTGCATTCTTCAGAGCCTTTGGATCGGTAATTGTCAGTCGGGCTTTTTCTTCGATTAATCGTTTGGCTATAAATATCGCCGGGCTTTCTCTTGTATCTCCGGTATCAGCTTTAAAAGCAAAACCAAAAAGACATATCTTTTTTTCGGCCAGTGTATTGAACATGGCTGTCAGCATGTTAAATACAAAGCGTCCTTTCTGATAATCATTTATCTTGACCACGCTTTCCCAGTAATCAGCTACCTCGTTAAGACCATAATGCCGACAAAGGTAGACCAGATTAAGAATATCTTTTTTAAAGCATGAACCACCAAAGCCGATACTTGCATTTAAGAATTTACTACCAATTCTGCTGTCAAATCCGATTGCTCTGGTCACATTGGCAATATCTGCATCTGTCTTTTCACATAGAGCGGATATGGAGTTTATTGAGGATATTCTCTGGGCCAGAAAGGCATTTGCCACCAGTTTGGAAAGTTCGCTGCTCCAGATGTCGGATTTAACAATCCGCTCTTCAGGCACCCAGTTGGCATAAATCTCAACCAGTTCCTCTCTGGCTGCCAAACCGCTTTCAGTTTGCCTGGAGCCGACAAGAACCCGATCAGGGTTTTCCAGATCTTTTACTGCTGTGCCTTCTGCTAAAAATTCCGGATTGGAAAGTACATCAAAATGAACTTTATTATTATTTAAGGTCAGAATTCTTTCCATAGCCAGAGCAGTTTTAACCGGAAGAGTACTTTTTTCAACGATTATCTTGGGTGTTTCGGAACATTCCAGTATTTTCCTTGCGGTCTTTTCCCAATACTGCAAATCAGCGGCCATACCTGCTCCAACGCCAAAAGTTTTTGTCGGAGTGTTGACACTGACAAAGATGATATCAGACTCTTTTATACCCTTTTCTATATCTGTGCTGAAAAAAAGATTTTTGCCGCGGACATCTTTTACAATTTCATCAAGACCGGGCTCATAAACAGGCAGAATATCAGAGTTCCATTCCGCAATCCGTACGGGGTTAATGTCCACAGTTGTTACTTTGTACTGCGGACATTTATAAGCAATCATTGCCATGGTGGGACCGCCTACATAACCCGCTCCGATGCAAAGAATATTTTTTTTAAATTCTGTTTTCATTTTTCCTCAATTCAGAATATGTTGCTATAATTCCGTCTTTTAAAGATATTCCAGGCATCCAATTCAAACTCATCAATCTGGAAGTATCCAACAATTTTTTTAAAGTTCCGTCAGGTTTGGTATCATCAAAGATAATTTTGCCTTCAAATCCAACTATGCTCATAATCATCAGAGCTAATTCCTCAATAGAGATGTCTTTACCAAAACCGATGTTTATCAGCGGTGCGCCGTAATCGGTGAGCAGCGAATTATAAACTTTCTTTTCTATATTCATTATAAAAACACAGGCGCCGGCAAGATCGTCCACATGGAGGAACTCCCGGCGAGGTGAGCCGGTTCCCCAGATGGTAACCGATTGAGGACGACTGGCTACGGATCGCTGACCTTTGGAGATACCGAAAGATTTTTTTAAATCAGATGGGATTGGACCAAATTCGGATTCGTCTTTTTCTATACCTTCCCAGTCGCCTTGAGCGGCTAGTCCGGCAAGATGAAATTTACGAATCAGGGCTGGAAGAACATGGCTGGTTTCCAGATCATAATTGTCGTTCGGCCCGTAAAGATTGGTCGGCATGACTGCAAGAAAGCCTGTGCCGTATTGACGATTATAGGATTGGCACATCTTTATACCGGCAATCTTGGCCACCGCATAAGGCTCATTTGTTGGTTCAAGCGGGCCTGTGAGGAGATATTCTTCTTTCATGGGCTGAGGACACTCTCTGGGATAAATACATGAAGATCCCAAAAAGAGCAGGCGCTTTACCTCTGTTTTCCATGCCGCATGGATTATATTGGTTTGAATAGTAAGGTTGCCGTATATGAACTGTGCAGGATATGTATTGTTAGCTAAAATTCCGCCAACCTTTGCCGCAGCCAAAAATACATACTCCGGCCGCTCCGTCTGAAAAAAGGTCTCAACGCTTGATTGCCGGGTAAGATCCAGCTCGGTATGAGTGCGGGTAATCAGATTGGAATAACCCTTGGCTTTGAGTTTACGCAACAGAGCCGAACCAACCATGCCGTTATGTCCTGCAATATATATTGAAGAGTTTTTTTTCATTTTTTGTCGCCTGTATCACATATCAGCTTCACAGCTTGATTGCATCGGAAACCCGTTTCGCCGGCAAACAGCTTCGCGTGCTGCCTCGTCAAGATCATGGGTGACCATTTCGCTGATCATCTTGTGAAAAGAAATCTCCGGCACCCACCCGAGCTTTTGACGCGCCTTGGATGGATCTCCGAGTAATGTTTCAACCTCTGTGGGCCGGAAGTATCGCGAATCAACAGAAACCACTACATGTTCCGGCTGAAATCTTTGCAGCCGGCTGTGATCAGAATATTTTTCTGCAAGAATTGAAGAGTCTATGCCTGCTATTACACCTTTTTCATTCACACCTTTGCCGTGCCATTTAAGCTTAATCCCGACTTTTGCAAAGGCAAGTTCGCAAAATTCTCTAACGGAATGCTGTTCACCCGTGGCAATGACAAAGTCATCAGGTTCGTTCTGCTGAAGTATGAGCCACTGTGCCCGGATAAAATCCTTGGCATGACCCCAATCACGCATGGAATCAATATTTCCAAGATATGTGCATTCTTGAAGGCCAAGCGCTATGCGAGCAGCAGCTCTTGTGATCTTGCGTGTAACAAAGGTTTCGCCACGGACAGGGGATTCATGATTAAAGAGAATGCCGTTGCACGCATAAATACCATAAGCTTCCCTGTAGTTTATCGTACACCAATAAGCATAAAGCTTGGCACAAGCATAAGGAGAGCGGGGATAAAAAGGGGTCAGCTCATTTTGAGGGGTTTCTTTTACCTTGCCGTAAAGCTCGGATGTGGAAGCCTGATAGAACCTGGTTTTTTTATCAAGCCCCAGCATACGAATAGCCTCCAAAAGGCGCAATGTTCCTAAAGCATCTGTATTTGCAGTATATTGCGGCGATTCAAAAGATACCTGCACATGACTTTGCGCTGCAAGATTGTAGATTTCATCAGGCTGAACTTCCTGTATAATACGGATAAGATTGGCGGCATCGGTAAGATCTCCATAATGAAGGATAAGGCGCAAATCTTTTTCGTGAGGGTCCTGGTAAAGATGATCCACCCTTTGAGTGTTAAAAAGAGAAGAGCGTCTCTTGATGCCATGTACCTCATATCCTTTGTTTAAAAGAAACTCCGCAAGATAGGCGCCGTCCTGACCTGTAATTCCCGTAATTAACGCTTTTTTCATATTTCGTCCCCTTAGTGCTTGATATAATGTCGAATAGCATTAAAAGTACTATTGCCAATCCCTTCCACTTTTTTTATATCTTCAATAGCTTCAAACATGCCATGCATATTTCTATATTTCACAATTTTCACAGCTATCACAGGACCAATATGTGGAAGAATTACAAGCTCGGTAAGCCCTGCTCTGTTTATGTCAACAGTTCCCTGCAATCCCTTTTTCATGATTTTTTTCATGATTTTGTCGTAGTGATTTTCCAAATGTTTTTTTGCAATTTTGCTGTTCTTTGGATCAAGCCATATCTTTTTATCAAGTGTTCCGAGCGCATATATCAACTGTTCTTCATCAAGTTTGACGTTCAAATCGTGGTGGGGACAGTGCCGCAACTTCTTTCCTGCTTCACCTGATTCCACCACTGCAAAAGAAGAATCCGGAAGAAGGTGTATCGTCAGATCAGGCCATTCTTGACATATGCCTGAACCTTTACTCCACAAAAATAAAGCAAATGCGCCAAAGAAAATCACGCAAAAAACCAAAACCTTGTTTATTTGTTTCATTTAGCTTCCCCTTTGCAATGAAGTTCTACTGACACACTCCACATTTTTTATAACCCATTAAGGAACATGGACGAAATAAGCAAAACTACCGAAACCAATGATTTTGATGAGTTGTTGAATTTTGGTTCAGCAATTTTGGAAAACTTGAGACTTTAAAATACACATATAATGATTAACAATTGAGGTCAAGATTAACTTTTTTCCTTAAACAAGCTGATTGACATATCTAAATATACTATTATTATATTCAAATCATAGGTTTCATTAAAAATAAACTACTTATCGCAAAGAGGAATATCCGTAACCAATGATTTCAATGGGTTATTAAATTATAGAAAATTCTCTGACCGTAGAGTAATAATAAGGAGAATCTGAATTAAAATGCTAAAAAATTTTTTTGTAACTCGTTGGGGAATTATTGGCGTTGGTTGTTTCATCGGTGCACTTGCCCCACTTTTACAGAAACTGGGCAATCCCGGAAATATGGGTATTTGCGTGGCCTGTTTTGAAAGAGATATAGCCGGCGCATTGGGACTCCATCGCGCAGGTGTGGTACAGTATATGCGGCCTGAGATTATCGGGTTTGTTCTGGGCTCCTTGATTGCTGCTTATCTTTTTAAAGAGTTTCGACCACGAGCCGGTTCTGCTCCAATCGTAAGATTCGTGCTGGGAGTCTTTGCTATGATTGGAGCTTTGGTCTTTCTGGGATGTCCATGGAGAGCTCTACTGAGACTGGCCGGAGGAGACGGAAACGCTATTTTCGGTCTGCTCGGTCTGACAGGTGGCGTATGGACGGGAACACTTTTTCTCAAAGGTGGATACAACCTGGGACGAGCTCAGACATCTCATACTTCGGCGGGATGGATATTGCCTCTGATTATGATAGGTTTTCTCTTGCTGATGCTGATTTTTCCACAGATCGAAGGAGAGAACAAAAGCGGTGTACTCTTTTATAGTATAAAAGGTCCCGGAGTCATGCACGCTCCACTCATCATCTCTCTTGCGATTGGCCTCGCTATAGGGTTTCTGGCTCAGCGAAGCCGTTTTTGCACAATGGGAGCATTGCGGGATCTAATTCTGTTTAAGCAAATTCATCTTCTTTCAGGCGTTATCGCCCTTGCAGTTTCCGCCTTTATTGTAAATCTGATCACAGGACAGTTTCATCCTGGATTTGCCGGACAGGCAGTGGCCCATACTATGACTCTCTGGAATTTCAGCGGAATGGTTCTGGCCGGCCTTGCTTTTGCGTTGGCCGGAGGATGTCCCGGACGACAGCTTTTTCTGGCAGGCGAAGGTGATGGGGATGCAGCGATTTTTGTAATCGGAATGATTGCAGGGGCCGCCTTTGCTCATAATTTCGGCCTGGCCAGTTCACCTGCAGGGGTCGGCCCGCATGGAATTGCTGCAGTAACCATCGGGTTTTTGGTATGTTTATTTATCGGTTTTACGATGAGAAAGAAGATAGTGTAAGAAAGATAGTAACCGTTCACGGGGAGAACTGGTAGCAAACAAGGCTACTTCCCAACATGTAAGCTTTTACAGGTGCTGTAGATGTGCGTTTTCAGGGCAATCAACTATAGTGTTGCTATGTTGATTGCCCTGAAAACGTGCATATGCAGCACCTGTGAACGCTTACGAAAGATAGCGTAAGGAGGCATAAAGATGAGTACAACAGTTGATGCGAGAGGGCTTTCGTGTCCTCAGCCTGTATTGATGACTTTGAATAAAATCAAGGAGATTAAAAAGGGGGAAATCATAGTAAAGGTAGATACGGATACTTCCAGAGAGAATGTCAGCAGAGCTGCGGAAAGCCAGGGGTGGGAAGTTGCTGATATTCAGAAACAAGAGACTGAATATCAGCTTACACTTCAAAAATAGTTGAGAAGTTGAGAAAAGGAAAAAAGAAAGTGTCATTTTTTGGGTTTTTAAAATCAAAAAAAGCAAAAAAATCATCGGAAACCGGTAATGACCGTGGTATATTTGTTTTTGAACATACCAGCGAGGTAATTCGTGCAGAGAGCGTCCTTAAGACATCCGGCTGGAAAATCCGGGTTATGGGGCCACCGCCTGAAATCAGAAGTGGCTGCGACCTGGTTATCGAATTCCCGCTTATAGAAGAACTGAATATAGTCAGGACGCTTTGGGTGGCCGGGATTTCGCCAAGAAAGGTAATGCCTGTCAGCAATACCCTGCTGCAGCCTGTAGATCTCTTTCAAATCAAGGATTTTGGTCAATACCTGATGGTCAGGGCGGCTAATATGAAATTGACTGTTGAAAAAAAGACATTAACTATCGTAAACATCTCGGGTGGTGGTTGCCCTGATGTTCCTTATCTGGCGCAGGAAATGGTGGGCAAAACACTAACTAAAGCGCCAAGTCCGAGAGAAATCGGCCACACTCTCTGCGGATATGCCCTGCAGTTGGCTTACGAGGAGATGAAACGCAAATGCTCGCCATAGTGGGAACCATTCCGGATCAAAATTTTCCTCTGACAACAGGAAAAGTTACTCTAAAAGACAATAAAATCTGCATTCGTGGAAAGCATATCCATGTTAACAGGGGGACTCCCGCTCTTCTGGCAGCGGCTGTCAAAACCGCAGAAGCGCTGGGACAATCGGAACCTTTCGGATATCTGATCGGAGACATTGGTCTTGGAGAGGGGAGCCGGAAACTTTATGAATATCTGACCGGAAATCTTGGACAATCTGATTTTTCTGTTCTCACATTTCATTATCTTCAACCGGATGTAGATTGGCACAACAGGGTTTTATTTGCTATAGAAGAGATGACAAAGCAGCCTGTCCTGATCGCAGATGCCGGATTTATGTATGCGGCCAAGATGAGCGGACAGTCTGCAGTATATGATTTATTTACTCCGGATATTGGAGAGCTGGCCTTTTTGGCAGATGAAGCAGCGCCGCACCCCTTTTACACCCGTGGTTTCATCCTTCAGGATGAAAATCCGGCGTCGGATCTGATTGCCCGCGCATATAAGTATAAAAATGCAGCGCAATATCTTCTGGTTAAAGGAAAAGAGGATTGTGTAGCCAACAGACAGAATATTCTGGCAACCATCAATACTCCAATTGATGATGCTATGGAAGCAATAGGGGGCACAGGCGATACTTTGACCGGTATAGTAACGGCTTTGATCGGATCTGGAATGGAAATCGGCGATGCCGCAATTGCGGCGGCAAAAATAAATCGATTAGCCGGACATTATGCCAGGCCGACTCCGGCTACCCAGGTAATAGAGATAATACATCAGATACCTGGAGCGTTGCAGGAAATTCTACTATAGCTCATAGCAAAGGCGCGAAAGCGCAGGAATATATTGAAATAGTTATGGCTGCCTTAAATTATGTGCAGCTATTCACGTTCCTAAGTTTTTACAGGTTTTATAACCTGTCACAAGGCATATCGGCAAGTTCGTCTTCAAGCAATTTATCCATTGAACCGGCAAATTTTTCTATCGGGTATTCGGTTCTGCAAAACTTGCAGCGCAAATATACACTCCGTCACGATCTTTGTATAACCAGACTCTTTCCACATGTTAAGCAATGAGCTATATATTTTTTTCTCACTTTAATTACAACTCCTTTTAATTACAACTTCTTTTAATTACAACTTCTTTGGATCTTGAAAAACTTGACAAGCAGCAATATAACAAAGAAAAAAGGAATTGACAAGCAACCAGGCATGAGGGCATACTTTTATAAAAGAAAGAGGTAGTCGTTCACGGGAGGAATCGGTAGCACAACAAGGCTGCTCTCCCAACATGTAATTCATAATACCTGTAAAAAGGAGAAAAATCATGTTTGATCTCATTAAAAAAACCATGTTGACAGGGGTAGGCCTGGCTATTATGGCAAAAGACAAGGTCGAGGATCTGGCCGTGGAAATAGCAGAAAAAGGAAAAATGTCGGAAAAAGAAGGAAAAAAATTTATTGATGATTTGTTGAAAAAGTCTGAACAGGCGAAAAAAGACCTTGATAAAAAGGTTGAAGACGCTGTGCGAAAAACGCTCAAAAAAATGGATATAGTTACGGGAGAAGATATTGCAGTGTTGGAAGAAAGAATCAAGGGTCTCGAACAAAAGGAAGTGAAGATTGAACAGGCGAATAGTCGAGTGGAAAAATGATTAACCCTGCCCGCCGTTGCCGGTCTTTGAAAATTAGGTCTTTGGGAGCAATAGAAGCGATGAAGTGAAGCAGAACCAGGCTTCTTAGAAAATAAAAATGTTTGTTAATAAAACCGGAATAATAGGCAGGACATACCGCCATATGCAGCGCTACCGTCGGATTCTCGCAGTGCTTTTTAAGTACGGTTTTGGAGATCTGATAGATGTTCTGAAGATTGAGCAGTATCTGGAGATCGGCATGAAGATGATCTCCCGCAAACGCAAGGAGAAGATAGAAACGCTCTCACGCGCCATGCGGGTGAGAATGGCTCTCGAAGAGCTAGGCCCTACTTTCATCAAAATGGGTCAGATTCTATCCACCAGAACCGATCTGCTTCCTGTTGAATTTATTCAGGAATTACCTAAGCTTCAGGACAAAGTGCCGTCCTTCTCGTTTTCCGATGCAAGAAAAATTATTGAAGAAGAGCTGCAAAAACCTTTGAAAGAAGTTTTTCCGCATTTTGATGAACATCCCCTTGCGGCGGCCTCTATCGGACAGGTTCACCGGGCGCGAACCATTGATGGAGAAGAGGTTGTGGTAAAGGTTCAGCGTCCGGGCATACGTAAAACCATTGATGTGGATCTGGAGATAATGTTGCACCTTGCCACCTTGATGGAAAAACATATGGAAGGTTGGGATATTCACCATCCAACCAAAATTGTAAAGGAGTTTTCCCGCACACTGGAAAAGGAACTTGACTACAGGCTGGAGGCGGCTCACATGGAGCGTTTTGCCATGCAGTTTGCCGATAATTCAACTGTTTACGTTCCAAAAGTATATAACCATGCCACAACTACACGGATTCTTACTGTAGAATATATAAGTGGCATCAAAGGCTCAGATATTGACAGGCTTGAAAAGGATGGCCTTGATCGGCGCAAGATCGCTTGCCATGGCTTTGACCTTATTATGGAGCAGGTCTTTATCCATGGTTTTTTTCACGCAGATCCTCATCCGGGCAACGTTTTTATTCTTCCAGGCGAAATAATCTGCTATCTGGATTTCGGGATGATGGGTCGTATAGATCTGGAGAGTCGGGAAAGATTTGCAGATCTTATCATGAACATTGTTGGTCGGGATGAAGCAGATGTTACCGATGTTCTGCTCAAGCTTGCTGCTATGGACAAGAAACCGGACCGTCATTCTTTGGAGAGAGATGTAGCTGATTTTATTGATCAGCACTGTTATCGCCCTTTAAAAGAGATTGAATTAGGAAAACTGCTGCACCAGCTATTGCAGATGGCAGCAAGGCATGGTTTAGGTATTCCGTCGGATCTGTTTTTGATGATTAAAGCCCTTAGTACTGTAGAGGGGCTTGGTTTGCTGCTGGATCCGGATTTTGATATCATAAAACAAGCCGCTCCTTTTGTGCGGCGTATTCATTTAAACCGCTTTTCCCCAAAGCGAATCGCCTGGAATATAGCGGATTCAGGAACCGATTTTTTTCAACTTTTAAAAGTGATTCCGGGAGAAGTTCGCGAAATTCTCAAATTGGCCAGGCAAGGCAAGGTTAAAATGGAGTTTGAGCATCATGGATTAAAACCAATGCTTTCAACCTACGACAGGGTCAGCAACCGAGTTGCTTTTGCCATTGTGCTGGCATCTCTTATAATTGGTTCCGCCCTTATTGTTCTTTCGGATATCCCGCCTAAGTGGTATGAGATACCTGTTATCGGTCTGATAGGCTTTTTGGTTGCCGGTATTATGGGATTCTGGCTGCTTATATCAATTTTGAGAAGTGGAAGAATGTAATTGCCTCAATTGCTCATTGCTTCCTTAACAGCTTTTCCAAGCTGCTCCATGGAATATGGCTTTCCTATAAATCCCTGGGCGCCAAGCTGCTGCGTTTTCCTGATATCATCACTTTCAGAGAAACCACTGACAATAACGGCTTTTTGGTCCGGATGGATTTTAATAATATTCTCATATGTCTCGCGACCGTTGATGCCGGGTTCCATGAGCATGTCAAGCAGGATCAGATCAACATTGTTTTGCTGTAGATAATCTATAGCTTTTTCGCCTGATCTGACGCATTTGACATCATAGCCAAGGATATCCAGCATGCGACCGGCAAGGTCACGCAATTGCTTTTCATCATCCACTACCAGTATCTTTTCTCCGTTGCCCTTTAGTCCTGATATTCCTGCTTTTTTCTGCTCAGAGGCGATCTCCTGCTTTGAGGCGGGAAAATAGAGTTCAAAAGATGTTCCCTGCTCGCTGCTTTTCACAAGCACAGCGCCATCATGCTCCTGCATGCTGTTCCAGACAATCGCCAGCCCAAAACCGGTGCCGCTTCTTCCCATGACTTTCTTTGTATAAAACGGTTCAAAAATATGTTCTAAATCATGAGCTGAAATACCGCTACCGTTGTCTGTGACACACAAAATTGCATATTCACCCGCTTTAATGCCTTTTTTCTTTGCCGAACGTTCATCCAAATTTCGATTATAAGTAGATATATCGACATGCCCTTTGCCGTCAATTGCTTCCATGGCATTTATCAGCAAATTCATAAGGCATTTCTTTAGATGAATCGGAGAGCAGAAAATACTATGCACATTCGGATCAAGTTTTGTTATGCAATTTACATTCTTGTGCATTGACTGTAGTTTTTGATGTTCTGGAGAATTCTGATATTCTGTGATGATGCTGTTTAAACTGACTATTATTTTGGCAGTGGCAACGCCACGGGCAACAGTTAGAAGGTCTGCAACCACGGCAGCGGCTCGTTGCCCTGCGTTATGTATTGCCTTGATTGATTTCCGCAGCTTGCTGTCCTCCGGAATTTGCATGAGAAGAAGCTCAGGGTAACCGATAATGCCCGACAGGATATTATTGAGATCGTGAGCAATGCCACCGGCCAGCAAGCCAATGGCCTCCATTTTTCTGACCCGCTGCAGTCTGGCTTCCAAGGTCTGTTTCTCAAGTTCTGCCTGTTTTTGTGTCGTAAGGTCATCACATAAAGCAACAATTTCTCCTGACGGCAACTTGTACACAAAATTTTCATGCCAACTGCTCAATCGGTCATCCGAGTAAACACTGACAGGATGGTGGGCTGATTGACCTGTTTGCCATACTTTACGAAAAACATCAAACAGTCCTGATTCAACCACTCCAGGAAACACCTCTGTCACCTTTCGTCCAATCAGTTCTTCGCGTTTTACTCCTTCAATTACCTCTACCGCATGGTTTATATCCTTAAAAATAAAATCATCTCTATTGCCGACAGGCTCATAAACGGCAACACCACTGCTTGAATGCTCAAAAAGCTGACGGAACCGTTTTTCGCTTTCAGCAAGTCTGGCGGTGCGCTGTTCCACTTTCTTCTCAAGATTGTTTATCAGTTCTCTGATGTTAGCAGCCATGGAATTAAAGGTCATGGCCAGTTCACTCAACTCATCCTTGCCTTCGTCAACGGCAATAACATTTAAATTGCCCTTTCTGAATTTGGCGGCTGTTTCGGTCAATCTGACTATTCTGTGGGTGATACCGCGATTCAATATCCTGGCGATGTTCACCGCCGCAATCAGCCCCGCAATGGTGATAAGAGCCATGATGATTGTCGCCAGCCCGTGTGTTTTTGCAATTTTCTTCTGTGCCTGTGCGACTTCCTCCCCGGCCAGTTTAACCAGTGTTGTGGAAATTGGGGTAACAGCGCTTTCCTGAAGAGCAAAGTCATTGAATTTGGACTTGATTGCCACATCAACATCCAGAATCTTTTCAGCAATGTTTATGATCCGGTCAAGCTGGATAAAACCCCTGTTTTTTTGATCCCTTGTAAGGAGCGAAGAATTACCGATTCCCTTACGCAAAGTAAATGCCACATTAAAAGCAGACTGCATCAGAAAACGTTTTCGGGCAATCCTGTAATCTTTAACAAAAGACTTCATTTCAAAGTGCAAATGCTCTAGCTTATTATCCTTTACAATTTCAGCTTGCAATAGAGCGCAATGTTTATCCAGTAAAGCTTCCAACCCTTTTTCCGGAGCAGCCAGTTCAGTGACCAGTTCAACCGAAAGGATGGAAGTATCTGCAAAACGCCTGGCGGAAGAGAGGTACAAATTCAAGTCAACATGACTTTTTTTGAAGGCATCACTGACCATGAGTCCGGCAACCATGTTTTTTAGTGTTTTGCTGATGGTGACTACCTGAGCGATCTGCCTGACGGATGGCTGTGCATAATACTCATGTGCCTCTGCCAAGCCTATTTCAGGATAATGCAAGAAAAAATCTCCATGAAGGCGGCGGGCCTTCTCCATACCACTGTTCATTTCCAGTACCAGCCGTTGGATTTCCGTGCTGATATTAATGGATTTTTCTGCATCACGGATAGATCTTAAAGAGAGGTAGCCGGTCGCGGCAACTATCACAATGAGAACCAGTAACAATCCAAAACCCAAACCAAATTTAGTTGTGATGCTCATACTCTGCCGAGATTGAAAAATACCATTTTTAAGTTTCATATTCGCCTCTATTTTTCAGGAGTATAAGAAAACATTACATTCTTACGCAGCCCCTCAAGCCCGGCTGTCGGATCATCCAGACGCAGAATATTAAAAACAGGGAAAACGCAGTCTCCAAACTCATCGCAGGTCAAACTGCCTGTCACCCCTTTGAAATTTTTAGTTGCATAAAGAACATCTCGCAAAGATTGACGACCGATATGCAGCGTTCCATCAGGCTCTTGAAGAGCAACTTTCTGAATAGACTGAAAAAGCAAGTTGGCGGCATCATATGCGCTTAAATAGTATGTCGATGAAGGCGACGTATTGTATTTGGTCTCGTATTTCATGTTCATGGAATCGCTGTCTGAATTATCGGGATAGTGCGGCCCTACAAAATACATGCCTTTTCCATTCTCTTGAACAGCTTCGATAAAGGATTCTTCTATCAATGAGCCATCGCTCATTAGAATAATATTTTCAAAACCGGTCATTTTTCTGGCTTGCAAAAGAATATGATTGCCCTCCGGTTGAAATAAAGGAAAAAACAAGAACTGCGCTTCGGAATTTATTACAGCAGTCAAAACCGGTTGCATCTTTTTATCTCCTTTATTAACAGAAGAAGTCAAAACAATTTTTCCTCCAAGCTTCTGAAATGCATTTCTGAATCCGTCAGTCAGTCCCACAGTATATATATCGCCATCGTTAATCATTGCGGCTTTACGAATTCCAAGTTCACGAAAGGCATACATTGCCGCGGCTTTGCCTGCATTTTCATCATTGGGGGCCGTTCGAAAGTAACCCGAATGCCAGTCAGGGGCGCGTTTTCCTCCGATTGAAGTTAGAAAAGGCGCGCTATTGTTGCCTGAAATCATTGTCAGTCCCGCATCAGACATGGCATGTGCTGCCGTAGCGGCAGCGTCGGAACAGGTTGTGCCCAGGATAGCCACAGTTTGTGGATCGGCTATCATTTTCAAGACAGCATTGGCGCCGCCTTCCGCCGAACATCCGGTATCCTCCACCTGCAACACAATGGGATGATCAAGTATCTTGCCATTCCATTCATCAATGGCCAGTTCGATTCCTTGAATCTGTTCCTGTCCTAACGAAGCAACCTTTCCTGACAACGCCTGCAAAACTCCGATTTTGATTGGTTCGTCAGGATCCACATTAACGCATCCTATGCTGTCCGAACATTTGAAATTCTGCTTTGACTTATCACAGCCTGCCAACAGCATGGCAACCAATATGACCGGTAAAATTAATGACCAGATAACAGTTTGTGTTTTCATTAAGCTCTCCATTGTTTTCTTAGGGTTAGGAATGTGGACGAAATAACTTCCACAAGTAGGCGCATAGATTTTTAGGTTTTGTTGATTTAATTGTAACCGTTCACGGGAGAACCGGTAGTGCAACAAGGCTACTTCCCAACATGTAAGCTTTTACAGGTGCTGTAGATGTGCGTTTTCTTAGATAATCTATAGTGTTGCTATGTTGGTTGCCCTGAAAACGTGCATATGCAGTGCCTGTGAACGCTTACATTTAATTGAACATACACGTGAAGGTTATTTCATCCACGTTCCTTAGCAATAGAAGTAAGTCATAATATTAAAGCATGTTTCATGCCATGCTACTGATTCAGGAAAAAACCATTTTTCGCAAACTCAAGTAAATATAGATTGCCACCGGCAATGTTGTTGACTTGGAATCGGAAACGAAATAACTTTTACAAGCAAGGGCGGGGTTGCGGGCAGGTCGGGCAAAGACGGCCTGAAACTGTGATGCATAGCTGGTGAAGTTATTTCATCCACGTTCCTTGAGGAAAGATGGAAAAAAAGGGCATAAGTTTCTTGACCTGGTGATTTAAATCACTTTTCGGGTGAATATAACCGATTTTGGAGTTGAAGAGCAAAAGTCTGTCATCAAATTTTTCGACCTGCGCCTTTAGCTTTTGACTAGAAGCTAACGTGTTGGGAGGTAGCCTCATTATGCTACCGGTTCTTCTGTGAACGGTTACCAAAATAGCTCGCTATTCCTTCAACTTTTGCGATCTGAGGCCGGATTTGAGATTGGGCAAATCTGACCCAAATCTATGCGCCTACTTGCGGAAGTTAATTCGTCCACATTCCTAATGAATGGCACAGGAAAGGAGGATTGTTGAAATGCCCCTGCAAAAACCGGAAACCCTGAAAAGAAAAGTCACTTCATGTATAAACTGTGGAAAACCCTCAGCATCGCTGTATATAATCATCATAACCGTTACCATGGCCGCTATTGCTGTTACGATCCTTCTTGCCCAAAAAGACCATCGTGAGATAGAGCGGCTGTGTGCCGAGCAGTTCAATCAGCAGCAATTGATACTGGCTCACCTGGCTGCAACAGGGATTCAGCATTTCATGGCTGAAATAGAAGATGAAATCTGTGCATTGTCAAATTCTCCCGCTGTGCAGAAAATGGAACCGGTGATGCTTGAGCAGATGGCGCTTTTTTTTATGGGGATTCCGCAGGAAACATCATCGCGAAGGCTGGACAAAAACGGCATTCTGCGTTTCATCTACCCCTACAAAGGCTGGCGAAAAGATCTGAAAGGACAGGACTACAGCCATGAAACTTACTTTCAAAAGGCCGGAGAAACAGGAAAGATTGTTATCTCCAGTCTGATCATTAATGAGATAGGCGAGTGGCGTGTGCGGGTAACAAAGCCTGTCTATATTGAGGACGAAAAGGGAATCAGGAGATTTAATGGAGTCATAATCGGTTCTTTCGATCCGGAAAAGTTGAGCAAGTTGTATATCTCCCCCATTGTATCAGGTGAAACCGGCTACGCATGTCTGCTGAGCGAAGATGGTTTGTTTATGGCCAATTACGAAAAACAGTTCATAGGCAAAGATGCTTTCAAGGTGAGAGCGGAAAGAAATTCGGACATCTCCTACAATACAATAAACAATATCCAGCTAAAGATGATGGCTGGAGAAGAAGGAACCGGACGCTATGTGTCAGGGTGGCACCGAGGAGAGAGAAGAAAACTCGAAAAGCTTATCGCATACACGCCCGTCCATGTTTATGACAAGGTCTGGTCCGTATCCGTGTGCGCTCCTGTTGATGAGGTAGAATGGATTACAAGCAAGTTATATCGGAACAAGCTGTATTCATTGGGCTTTATTATCCTTATTCTGACGGCCTCAGGTGTTTTCTTTTTCATTTCATTATATCACCGAGCACGGTATTTAGAACAAGAGATAAAAATGCGAAAAGAGGCACAAGAGCGCATAAATTACCTCAACGCAGCGTTGCGAACAGTACGCAACATAAACCGGCTTATCACCAAGGTGAAAGACCGCGAAGAACTCCTTCAGGGCGCTTGCGATAATCTTATCGAAACCATGGGGATTTATAGCGCCTGGATCGCTCTTATAGAAGAAAATGGTATAGAAAAAGATGGCTTAGAAAAAGATGGCAGTTTTGTAACTGCCACGCATGCAGGAGTTGACACAGGTTTTGCGGAAATGGTTGACGATCTAAAACGCGGAAAGTTGACTCCATGCATCCGACAAGCCGTTGACCGGCCCGGTGTTGTGGTGATAACAAACCCGGCTGTTGAATGCGGTAATTGCCGGATGATTGCAACCTATGCCGATAAAGCGCGAGTTATAGGTCGCCTTGAATACGGAGACCACATCTATGGCTTTCTCGCTGTTACGGTTTCTATGGAAATGGCTGTGGATGATGAAGAACGATCATTGTTCTGCGAAATGGCTGACGACATCGCATTTGCCCTGCACAACATTGAGATGGAAGCCAGGCAGATGCAGACAGAAGAGGAACTGGCAAAACACCGCGACCACCTGGAAGAATTGGTTGAAGCTCGAACAAGCGAACTGGAAACCGCCCAGGAGACCATGTTAAATTTGGTAGAGAACCTTAATAAATCCAGAGATGAACTGGAAAATAGGGCGCTGGAATTAGAGGAGGTGAATATTGAACTTCAGAAAGCAACCAGGTTAAAGAGCCAGTTTCTGGCCAATATGAGCCACGAACTGAGAACACCGCTGAACTCCATCATCGGCTTTACCGGCATTATCCTTCAAGGAATTGCAGGCGAGTTGAACGATGAACAGAAAAAACAGCTCAATATGGTATACGGAAGCGCAAAACACCTTCTCGTGCTCATCAACGACATACTTGATCTATCAAAGATTGAGGCCGGAAAGATAGAAATTATACCTGCTGAATTTGAGATAAGAGAGCTTGTTCAATCAGTAGAGAAAATGGTATCTCCTATGATAGAAAAAAATGGTCTGACACTTCAGGTTGCCGTTTCCGGGAACGTGCCGGCAACGATTTGCAATGATAAAAACCGTATCAAACAGGTTCTGATCAATCTGCTTTCCAATGCGATCAAGTTTACCAAATACGGCAAAATACAACTTTGCGTAGAAAAAGCTGAAGGCTCAAAGCTGAGGGCTAAAAGAGAAAGCGGCTCCTTTCAGCTTTCAGCTTCCGACTTTGAATTGCACAGGGACTGGTTAGTAATCTCGGTGCGAGATACCGGCATCGGCATAAAGCCGGAACATCTTTCGAACATATTTGACGAATTCAGGCAGATTGAAGACGCTTCGAAAGAGAAACCGACCGGCACTGGCCTGGGTCTTGCTATCTCCAGAAAGATGGTGGAGATGATGGGGGGATATATCCGGGTTGAAAGTATTTATGAAAAGGGTTCCTGCTTTCAATTTACCATTCCGGTAAAAGAAATCAGTGCAGAAAAAAGACCATCGCTAATTTTGCCTGAAGCCATAGCCATAGCCATAGAAATTTGAAATTTGGATATGTATTGCGATTTTTATGTGTTATCCGGTTTCAGGTTTAGAAAGGTTTAAGTATGAAAATTCTCATCGTTGATGACGATCCAAAGGGGCTTTATATGCTGAAAACCATCCTTAAAGCACATGGCTATGAAATCATGACCGCGAAAAACGGTCGGATAGCTCTGGAGTCGGCCAGAGCTAATCCACCAGACCGGATTATCAGCGATATCCTTATGCCGGTCATGGATGGCTACAGCCTTTGTGAGGAGTGCAAGAAAGACAGCAAGCTGAAAAGCATTCCTTTTATCTTCTATACGGCCACTTATACCGATCCCGGGGACGAGGAATATGCCCTGAGCCTTGGGGCGGAGCGCTTTATCATAAAGCCCGTTGAGCCGGAAAAATTTATAGAAATAATGGACGAAGTCGTCCGTACAAGCAAATCAGGTAAATCGGCCACCGGGCAACCAAAAATAGATGAGACAGCTATACTCAAGGGGCACTATGAAAGAATGGCGAAAAAGCTGGAAGACAAGATGCTGCAGCTATCCGGTGCAAACAAAAAGCTGAGTAAATCAGAGAAAAAGTACCGTGCGCTGTTTGAGACCGCTGAAGATGCTATATTTGTGGCTGACAAGACAGGGAGGTTTGTGGAAGTCAATCAGGCGGCTTGCGGATCGCTTGGCTACAGTAAAGAAGAATTGTTAAGGCTGAATATCGGGGAGATTGACGCTGATTCAGGTGGATACGAATCTTTTTGGAAACTTTGGAATGGACAGATGAAGCATGTAACGTTCGAGATGAACCAGCAGAGGAAAAATGGAACGCTCCTTCCCGTGGAGATTAGCGGAACTTTCTTCACCAGTAATGGGCAGCAAATTTCTCTGGCGATTGCCCGCGACATCACCAAACGCAAACAAAGGGAGGAGGAACTGAGAAAGTACCGCGAACACCTGGAGGATGTAGTCAAAGAGCGTACAAGGCAGCTGGAAAAAAAGGCAAAAGAACTTGAGCGTGTCAACATCCGCCTTCAAGAAATGGACCGCCTTAAATCAATATTCCTGGCCGGTATGAGCCATGAGCTAAGAACTCCATTGAACTCAATCATGGGGTTTACAGACATAATGCTGATGGGTATGGCAGGAGAAATTACAGAAGAGCAGAGAAAGCAGCTCGCTATAGTAAAAAGCAGCGCGAGACATCTTCTCGAACTTATTTCAGATCTTCTGGACATATCCAGGATAGAGTCCGAAAAGATAGAGCTTTTGCCTGCCGAATTTGGGTTCAATGAGGTCATAAGTGAAGTGGTTGAAATAATTTCCCCTGCAATAAATGAAAAAGGGCTGAAACTTATCATTAAAGTTACCGAAGGCGCCACACTCTTTAGCGACAGAAGGCGCATAAAGCAGGTCTTGATAAACCTGATAAATAATGCCGTCAAGTTCACCGACTCCGGCAAAATCACACTTACAGCGGGTCTATCTGAAAGCTCAAAGCTGAAAGTTCAAAGAAAAAGCGGCTTCTTTCAGCTTCCAGCTTCTGACTTTGAACTGCACAGAGACTGGTTAGTAATCTCGGTGCGAGACACCGGTATCGGCATCAAGCATGAGGACATGAACAAGCTGTTCCAGCCCTTTCAGCAGGTTAATACGGACTCTGTCAGGATACACAAGGGAACCGGCCTGGGATTGTATCTTTGCAAGAAGCTGGTCACTCTTCTTGGCGGAGATATTTGGGCAAAGAGCAAATATGGCAGCGGAAGCGAGTTTGTCTTTGCTATACCGCTAAGAAACGTGGGGATTTAGTAAGCGTTCACAGGCACTGCATATGCACGTTTTCTTAGGCAACCAACATAGCAACACTATAGTTGATTACCTAAGAAAACGCACATCTACAGCACCTGTAAAAGCTTAGGAACGGGGACGAAATAACTTCCACAACTATACATCACAGCTTCAGGCCGCCTTTGTCCGATCTCAAATCACAAAAACCTTGAAATAGCTCGCTATTCCTTCAATTTTTGTGCTTTGAGATCGAACAAATTCGACCCAAACCTGTGCGCCTACTTGCGGAAGTTAATTCGTCCTCGTTCCTTACGTGTTGGGAAGCAGCCTTGTTTTGCTACCAGTTCTCCCGTGAACGGTTACGGGATTTAAGTGAGGAATAATGAATGAAACGCAGATGAAGAAAATTCTGATAGTTGAAGATGATGAAAAGAGCCTTTACTTGGCCAGGTTTATCTTGGAAAAACAAGGCTACGAGGTAATCGAAGCTGGAGACGGACTTGAGGCCGTGAATAAAGCCTTCAAGGAAACCCCGGACATGATCCTTATGGACATGCAGTTGCCAAAACTAGACGGCTATGAAGCTACCATGCGAATCAAGACAGATGAAAAATCAAGCAAAATACCTGTTATTGCTTTAACAGCTTATGCCATGAAAGGAGACCGCGAAAAAACTCTTGAGTCGGGATGTTCAGGCTATATTGAAAAACCGATTGATGCGGCTACCCTTGCAGAAGAGGTGAAAAAGTATCTGTAAATCCGAAATCGAAAAAAAGGAGTTATTATGAAAATTCTAATTGTTGACGACGATCCAAACGGACTTTACATGTTAGAGGTCGTGCTTAAAAAAAGCTGTTATGAGGTGGCATCTGCCGCCAATGGAGCGGAAGCTCTTGAAAAGCTTAATGCTGAAGAATTTGACGTGATTATTGCCGATATCCTTATGCCTGTCATGGATGGGTTTCAACTTTGCAGAAAGGTGAAGGGCAATAAAGATCTGGATCATATTCTCTTCATCTTTTACACGGCTACATACACGGATGATAAAGATGAGAAACTTGCTCTGAAAATGGGGGCAGACAAATTTATTAGAAAACCGGTTGAGCCGGATAAATTCATAGAGATCATACAAGGTGCGATCGGGGATATGAAGAAGGGTACGGTAAAGCCCAGGAAAATGGATTTGGAGAAAGAAAAAGAGGTATTCAAACTTTACAATGAACGGCTTGTCAAGAAGCTGGAACAGAAGATGCTGGCGCTGGAAAAAGAAATCAACGAGCGCAAACGGGTAGAGGAGAAGTTGCAATTCGAGAGAAACAAAGTCGTCAATATTTTGGAATCCATGATAGATGGAATTTACATAGTCAACCGGCATTATGATATCGAATACCTGAATCCGGCGCTTGAGATAGAATTTGGCGCTATAAAAGGACGCAAGTGTTACGAGTATTTAGAAGGCCGTAAAGAAGTCTGTCCGCGGTGTAAACACAAGGAAGTATTGGAAGGTAAAACAGTTCGCCTGGAATGGCATTCTTCAAAAAATCAAAAGACGTATGACCTAATTGACACACCACTGAAAAATCCCGATGGCGGCATATCGAAACTGGTGATATTTCGCGATATTACGGACAAGAAACAAGCAAGAAAAGCGCTGCAGGAGAGTGAGAGACGACTTGCGCAGGCCGTTCAGGGAAATTCGATCCCAACCTTTATTATTGACGACAATCATATAATTACACACTGGAATAAGGCTTGTGAGAGTTTGACTGGTTTTTCCTCTTCTGAAATGCTGGGTACAAAAAAACAATGGCTTGCTTTCTATGCTGAAGAAAGACCGGTTATGGCTGATTTTATAGTGGATGGGGCAACAGAAGAAGAAATAGCCGGGCGTTATGAAGGTAAACGTATTAAATCCAGTCTGATTGAAGGAGCGTATGAAGGTGAAAATTTTTATCCTGATCCGGGAGAAAAAGGCAAATGGCTTTTCTTTACTGCGGCGCCATTGAAGGATCAACAGAGAAAGATTGTTGGAGCGATAGAAACTTTTCAGGATATTACCAAACGAAAGAGTACGGAAGAGGAACTCCGACAGTCCCATAAGATGGAAGCAGTAGGGGTGCTGGCTGGCGGGATAGCCCATGATTTCAATAATCTACTGACTGTCATAATAGGAAATGCCGAGCTTGCGTTAATGTATGCCGATAAGGATGGTCCTTTGCGAAAGGAGTTGGGGGAGATTAAGACAGCCGGGGAGAAGGCTGCCGCTTTGACCCGCCAGCTTCTGGCTTTCGGCCGCAAACAGATTATCCATACTAAAATTCTGGAGCTTAATGAACTGGTAACAAATATAGAAAAGATTCTGAAACGCCTGATCAGGGAGAATATTGAGCTGTTGACGATTCAGGAACCCGCATTATGGAATGTGAAAGCGGACCCCGGTCAGATAGAACAGGTGATCATAAACCTGGCGCTTAATGCCAGGGATGCTATGCCGAATGGAGGAAAGCTCACCATTGAGACAGCCAACGCTGATCCGGACGAAAACTATTTTCGCGAACACGGTATTAAAGAGACGCTGGGCGACTATGTGTTGCTAACTGTAAGCGATACCGGCAGCGGTATGGATGAAAAGATTAAGGCACATATCTTCGAGCCTTTCTTCACCACCAAGGAAGTCGGCAAGGGCACGGGACTGGGGCTGTCCACTGTTTACGGCATTGTCAAACAAAACAATGGTTTTATCCTGGTTTACAGCGAACCCGGACAGGGTTCCACTTTCAAGGTATATCTGCCTATGGTAGTTGGGGATGCGGACCCGGAGGAAAAACAGCGGCCTCCTCTATTCGAACTTGGCGGTTCTGAAACCGTTTTGATTGTGGAGGATGATGACCGTCTTCAAAAATTTGCTCAAAATGTTCTCCAGCGGCACGGTTACAGAGTTCTTATAGCTGAAAATGGCGAAGATGCGTTAAAGGTCTGTAAGGAGCATGAGGGGCTGATTCAACTGATGATAACTGATGTAGTGATGCCGAAGATGGGCGGGAAGGAAGTCGCAGAAAGGCTGCAGCCTCTATATCCACAAATGAAAGTGGTTTACATGTCCGGATATACGGATAACGCTATTGTGCATCACGGTGTTTTGACGCCGGGACTGAATTTTCTCGAAAAGCCTTTTACACCGGAAGATCTGACGCGCAAAGTTCGGGAGGTGCTGGATGCTGAAAATTAAAAATGAATATCAGGAATGGCAATGGAAAAGTAACCGTTCACGGGAGAATCGGTAGGACAACAAGGCTACTTCCATCAAGGTAGGACAGCCAGTCACCCAACTGCCCCCTCACATCCAATGGCATTCACTTAAAAGCAAATAGTTTCAAACTATATGAGACAGCTATAACTATTTCAATTTGTTTAAATTTTGAGATTTTAATAATAAAAATCCATTTTTTTCTTGACTATATCAAACATATACGATGTTGATAACATCAACTTAATTTTGATTCATAAGGTGGTGTTATATGGAATGTGCTATTTCAAAACCTCTAGTGCTTTCGGGGAGATATTTTTCAAAAAAAGAACTGTGTGTGGAAAGTATCGAGATCAAGTCTGTTGAGACCGGCGAGATCAAGCGACTGAATTTAGAAGGTATCATCATAGAGATCGGCCTCCTTCCCAATTCCGATCTTGTCATTGATATGCTGGAAACCAATCGAATCGGCGAGATAGTGATCGACAACAAGTGCAGCACTGGTCTTTTCGGGGTTTTTGCCTGTGGCGATGTCACCAATGTC
>JAUWOS010000103.1 GCA_030611985.1 Desulfobacterales bacterium
TTGAGCTGATGGCTAAATATCATATTTCTGGGATTCCTATCGTAAATAAAGAAAAAAGATTAGTGGGGATTTTAACTAATCGAGATATCAGATTATTAGAAGAAGTAGACAAGAGATTAAAAATAGGACAAATAATTATTAAAGAAAATCTGGTGGGCAATGTCCACCATCAATGGGCTAGCGCTGCATAGTGCATAGATTTGTGGGCGTAGTCCACCCTACTGCAACTCCTTGAGATTACAAGGTGTCCCGCCTTACGTTGGTAGCCGTCATGTTCATACACTGCTCTAAGGATAATACTTTTAAAATCCGTTACGGCTTGATTGATAGTAATTGTTTGCATATCACCCTCCTAAACAACGCACGCTGTAATGGGACTCTGGTAGCCTTTATAAGTGGTGATGGTAAATTTTCAAAGACATTTTTCCTTGAGCCAGTTGAGCAACCGTAAATTCTTCAGGTTTGCTATCAATATAGATTATTAATGCTGCCTGATCATTTTCGAGTTGCTTTAACAACCGGTTTGTTGTTTTGCAATCAAAAAGTACGGCAGTCCATGCCGCAAGTCCGCGAAGATTTGTATCTTCAGATTCCATAAATGGGCGAAGAAAAGATACGGAATCCTTAACAGATTGAGGGTATTTATGAGCAAGCCTTCCAATACCCCACAAAACGCCCCTTTGCAAAATTTCGTGTTCAAGATAATTTCCGTCAGGGTTTACGTAAGATACCAGTATATTAGCATACTCCTGCGCAAGCCTGTAATTACAAGCCATAATTTCGCCCATCGCCTCAGGGGAACCCCAACCTATTCCGCCGGATTCATCATTGAGATTCCAGATTAAACGACGCATTATAATCCGTGCCGATTCCATATTATGATCAGCAAGATTTGAAACAACCGCTCCCATTGCAGTAACGGCACGCCATTTAGTGAGTTCATCGCTATTGTATAAAAAGGAGAAAAGTGGATTTACTGCCTGCCTGGCCGGCAGTTGAATAATTTCCTCAAGCTTATTTTCAAAATCTTTATGGCTTAGAAGCTCAAGTATTTCCTTTTTAAGCTGTCGCAATCCCATTATTTGACTTCAACCTCTTCCCAGGATATACAATCCTCAGGACAGTATTTTATGGCTTCTTCAATACAAGAGGCAGAATAGTCTGAGGATTCGGCTACTTCTATAAAACCTATTTCATTGAGTCTGAATACCAAAGGACATACTTCAATGCATCCTTCACACAAGCTGCATTTGCCGATATCAATAACCGGTATTTTCATGCCGGTATTTTCATGAACTTTCATCCCTTTATTCTTCCTTTTCAAACTCATCCTTTGAAGCTCCGCACACCGGGCATTCCCAGTCGTCAGGCACATCTTCCCATTTTGTACCAGGCGCAACGCCATTGTCGGGATCTCCCTGCTTTGGGTCATAAACATAATCGCATACTGTGCATACATATTTATCCATAATTTCCTCCGGGGTTATCCTGCTGTTCTCTGTGTTCTCTGTGAGAGATCATTGTCGCTTTGTTCTTCAAAAAAAATGGGCTGGATTTGACTGGCACAAAACTCTAAAGCGGAAACGGCACACTGACAAGGCCTTTTGTTTCATCAAGCCCAAGCATTATGTTCATATTTTGAACGGCCTGACCTGCGGCGCCTTTTACCAGGTTATCAATTGCCGAAATCAGGATCAGCCTGTTATTGCGTTCATCCAGCTTAAAACCTATGTCGCAATAATTTGTTCCACGAACATGCAATGTGTCGGGAAGAGTGTTATCCGGGCATATACGGATAAAAGGACGGCCGGAATAGAAAGAGGCGATACAGTTTTGTATATCTTCCGGACCGATGTTTTGAGCAAGATTTGCATATATAGTTGTTAACATTCCACGAGTCATTGGAATAAGGTGCGGAACAAATGTTATCTTTACAGGTTCTCCTGCTTCAAGACTGAGTACTTCTTCCATTTCCGGGTTATGCCTGTGCGCAGCAACCTTGTATGCCTTTAATGACTCGTTGGCCTCGCAAAAATGTGCGACTAGTGAAGGAGATCGACCTGCGCCGCTAACACCGGATTTTGAATCTGCTATGATTGTATTTACATCAAGCAGGTTGCTTTTCAATAAAGGCACGAGCGGCAAAAGAACGCTTGTTGGATAACATCCAGGATTGCCTATCAAAAGAGCATCTCTTATCCTGTCAAAATAGATTTCACAAAGACCGTAAACCGCTTTTTTAAGCAAATCCTTTGCGGTGTGCGCCTGGTAAAAAGATTCATAAAGCGAAACATCCTTGAATCTGAAATCAGCGGAAAGATCTATAACCTTCTTTCCACGCTTAATAAGCTCAGGAACAAGTTCCATAGGAATCTTGTGCGGAAGAGCCATGAATATAACATCAGCTTTGTCGCAGATATTTTCAACGGAAAACTTTTCACAAACCAGACTGACAACACCTTTCATTGACGGGTAGATTCTGCCAAACTCTACCTCTGCATACTGGCGTGAAGTTATGATTGTCAGCTCTACGTCAGGATGACCGGATAGTATTCGGACAAGCTCGGCGCCTGCATATCCTGTTGCGCCAACCACACCAACTCTGGTCATATACTCTCCTTGCTAAAAATTTTTATTAATTTTTTCTCAAGATTGCACTGAGAAACAGCATCCATAAAAGACGCAACAGCGGCAAGATCTTTTAAACCCGGACCGGACTCTACACCGGAACTTACATCTACAGCATCAGGAGCGGCGGCAAAGACAGCCTGGGAAACATTTTCAGATGCAAGTCCTCCTGCAAGAATGAGCGGATATTTATCACCAAAGCTCCTCGCTTTTTCCCAATTCCACTTAAGCGCATTTCCGCCGGGAAGTATTCCCTTGCCGCATTCTACCAGATATGCCGATGCTTCGTAATCGGAAACTTCTTCCAAAGACGGTTTGGCATTAATAAACAAAGCCTTGATTACACAAAGATTCTCTCTACGAAGACGACTTGCAAGCTCGGGCGATTCCTGACCGTGCAACTGAACCGCCGAAAGCAAACAGCGATCAACTTTATGCATGATATTAGAAAATGTTTCGTTAACAAAGACTCCAACTTTCTTTACTTTTGCGGGCAGCGCAAAACAGATTTCTCTCGCTCTTTTTTCACTTATATGTCTTGGGCTCGGAGGAAAAAAAACACACCCAATGGCATCCGCTCCAAGAGCCACACACCCCAACGCTTCATCGACATGCGTCAAACCGCACACCTTAACCTGAGGAGTGTTCATCTGAGGAGTGTTCGTTGATTTATTGATTTGTTGATTCATCCTATCTAATCAATCTTCTAATCCCATGAGAAATTTGAGAAATTTCCGTGGATTCGGAGCGCGCACGAGGCTTTCTCCGATCAAAAAGTTCCGGATACCTGAATCCTTTGTTTTCTCTATGTCTTCACGTGTCCGGATTCCGCTTGCCGCCACAGCTATTTGATCCGGTTCAAGAAGCGACGCCATGCGAATGGCTGTTTCGATATTGGTTTCAAAAGAACTCAGGTTACGATTATTGATCCCGATGAGACGAGCCCCTGCCAGGGTAGCTGCTTCAAGATCATTTTCCGAATGAATTTCGACCAGGGCATCCATATTAAGTTCTCTGCAAAGATTCAGATAATCCGTTAGTTGATTTTGCTCAAGAATACGGACAATAAGAAGAATTGCATCTGCTCCTGAAGCCGCAGATTCGTAAATCTGGTATGAAGAGATCAAAAAGTCTTTTCGAAGCACGGGAAGCGCTGTAGCTTCACGTGCTTTTTTCAAGTCGTCAACGCAACCTTTAAAATAAGCCTGATCTGTCAAAACAGATAGAGCTGCGGCTCCACCCTCTTCATATTCCGAAGCGTATATGGCAGGGTTCAGATCCGGGCAGATAAGACCTTTGGATGGAGATGCCCGTTTGATTTCAGCGATTATATTCACTCCGGATGGACCGGGCTTTTCAAGTCTTTTCAGAAACGGACGTCTTTTTCGAGGCAATAGAGCATCAATGCAAAGTCGACTTTCAGGCAAACATCTCTTTGCTTTTACAACTTCTTCTTTTTTATGAGCAACAATTATTTTTAAAAAATCTTTTCCCATCATCCATTTTCCCGGGTAAAACGAACAAGTTCTTCCAGTTTTGAGGCAGCTGCTCCTTTATCAATACAAGTTTCGGCCATACGAATTCCTTCATCGAAATCTGCGGCGACTCCTGCTGCTACAAGAGCTGCAGAAGCATTCAACACAACAACATTTCGCTTTGGCCCCTTTTCTCCACCAAGAATTCTTTGCGTTATTTTCGCATTTACTTTGCTGTCTCCTCCCGCAAGATCCTCAGAATTTGCCTGTTTTCCGAAAAATTGCTCAGGAGCTATATCGTAAGTGCGAATAAGTTCATCGTTTAATTCAGTAATACGGGTAGGAGCGCAAACGGAAATTTCATCCAGCCCGTCGTGTCCATGGACGACAAATGCTCTTTTTGTGCCAAGAAGAAGGAGCGCCCGTGCAAACATTTCCGTTAGTTCAGCAGCGTATACTCCAAGCAACTGACAATTGGCGCCGGCAGGGTTTGTGAGAGGTCCCAGCATATTGAAAATGCTGCGAATTCCCACCTCTTTTCTTGCCTTGGCAGCATATCGCATTGCTCCATGATAAAGAGGGGCAAAGAGAAAACCGATACCGATTTCACCAATGGCTTCTTCTGTTATTTCCGGCTTTACGTCCAGTTTTATTCCCAGCGCTTCAAGAAGATCGGCGCTGCCGCATTGACTTGAAATGGAGCGATTTCCATGCTTGGCGACAGTTACTCCGCAACCTGCAACAACAAAAGCCGTGGTGGTAGAAATATTAAACGTTTTAGCTGCATCCCCACCGGTTCCGCATGTATCCACCACAACAGGAGCTGATACTTGAATACGCAAGGCTTTTCGGCGCATTGCCCGAGCCGCTCCCGCCAGCTCCTCAAAAGTCTCTCCCTTGGTGGCAAGGGCAGCCATAAAAGCGCCGATCTGTGCATCCGTAATATTGCCTGAAAAAATTTCAGTAATCATTTCCGACATTTCAGCTTCATTCAAGTCTTTACCCTGAACGATTTTGTTAAGATGTTTTCGAAACATAGCGCTTATTCTCCTTTTATTTATAATAAAAGTTTCCCAAATGAATCGTTATGCTATAGTTTTAATAGCTTGGAATTAAAAGTGAAAACTGACTATTGAAGATTGATGGTACGCCTTCGGCGTGCTAATTGATAAACCAAAGTTTTTTTTCAATTATCAATGTTCTATTTTGATTACACCCATATGATTTGAGTCTAACCAAAAAGAAACATTGGGGTTGGATACAGACCAGATGCCAGGTGTTGAAAAAAACTCAATATTTAATCTTTTCCTGTCTCCTGTCTCCTGTCTCCTGTCTTCTATCTCCTGAATAAACGTTCTATTTTGATTACACCCATATGATTTTCTACAGCTTAAAAAATCACCTTGACCCCGCCATACAAACCGATACCCGACTCTCCATATCCATAAGATGATTGATACTTTTTGTCGGTCAAATTTTCCACTCTTCCGAAAATCTTAAGCCATTTCATTGCATTATAGGAAGCGGCAAGATTATAGAGCGTATAAGCCGGCATTTCTGCGCTGTTGTCCTCATTCCGATATCTTTTGCCCACATATTGTGCGTTGAGGTTAATATTCAGCTTTTCCAGCGGTTTAATATTCAGGGAAGCGCCTCCTGTGTGTTGTGGTCGATATACCAAATACTTGCCGTTATTTTCGCCTTCTTCTGTCTCGTCCTTCGCTTCAGTATAGGTGTAGTGGGCGTCAAAGCTCAGCCATGTGAACGGCTTAACAGAAAAACCGGTTTCCCAGCCACTGGTTTTTATCTTGCCAACGTTATAATATTTCCAGGTATCATAGTTCCAGCCAACCATATCATCAATCCTGGCATGGAAATAGGTTACAGATAATGATACCTTTTTATCAAACAGTTCCTGATCTATACCCGCATCATAACCTTTGCTCTCTTCAGACTTAAGAGTACTATCACCATAGCTTGAATAAAGTTGAAAAAGCGAAGGGGCACGAAACCCTGTGCCGTAACTTCCCCTTACCTTTGTTCCTGTTTTCTAATAGAGATAGGCCAGCGCGCCCTTATATGTGTCTTTGCCGCCAAAAGTTTGATGATCATCATGACGGGCTCCAAGCGTAAACGAGAGACCGTTAAACGGGGTCAACTTATTCTGGATAAAGAAACTTTTTGTATCAACTTTTTTGTTTGGTATATCAGGATACCAGGCAGTATTCGCATTCTGGTTGTCGCCGCTCTCTTCCTGATAATCGAATCCAGCGGTAATGGTGTCTATCCCACCAATAAAGAAATTATGTTGCCAGGATGCAACCTTAATAGTTCCATTAAAGAGACTATCAAAAGCATCGTCTTTGGTATCTTCTCTTTTAGTTTCTGTAATGCCAAATTTGATGATATGCTGCCACCAGTCAAAAATATCCTGATCAAAATTTGTAGAAATAGTGGTAATATCCGTATCTTGAACGTTATCAGCATCAGAAACCGGCCAGCCTCCGTCATAGTCCATAGACGATTCCGAATGGCGTAATGAAAAGCCCATTTTCACTGTGTCGCTAATCTGTCCATCAACCCGGGTGGAGATATTGGTATCGTGGTAATAATCCCTTTCAGTATTTCCCATATCTTCTTCAGCCATTGATACACGCTTCATATCTAAACGTGATATAGACGCAGCATAGTTAATCTTGTCATTTGACCCGCTGACTCCAACCTTTTCTCTGAATGTCTCAAATGACCCTCCCTCGGAAGAAAAGTAAAACTTCGGTTTTCCTTTACCTTTTTTGGTAATTATATTGATAACACCGCCAATTGCATCTGACCCATACAAAACGCTTTGCGCTCCGCGAACGATCTCTATTCTTTCGATGCTGTCTGTGGATAGATCGGCAATACTCATTTTTCCATCTGTACTCATCGGATCGCCCACTCGTATGCCGTCAATCATAATAAGAGTATGGGCATTATTTGTACCACGTAAATAAATCGACGAAGCGCCACCAGGTGATCCATTTTGAGTAATAAAAACACCTGGGACACCCCTGAGTACATCAATGACAGTCTGTTTTCCCTTTCTTTGAATTTCTTCCCCTGTGACAATGGTCACGGAATCAGGTGAATACTTTAAAGTCTCTTCTATCCTGCTTGCCGTCACCACAATATCTTCCATTATTATTACATTCTCTCCTTCCTGCGCAAAAATCGGCACAGGTAAACCAAAAAACATAAATACTGATAACGCTACAGCACAACTTAATAATCTCTTCATTTTCTTATTTCTCCTTTTCCCTCGATCGGATATGTTGTTTTATCCATCAGATAAGTCTCCTGGCTTGCGGCAATTCCTACTTCCCACGCCTTCCCAATTTCCATTTTGGAAATCAGTGGCATTTAGTGGGTTTCGTTCCGCGTACAGTTGCGGGGCAGCGCCGGTATTTGACCGGCTTCCTTGATCTGACAGATTGTAAAAAAATCCCCGAACCAATATTAAATCAATCCGGGGGTATCCCTTTTTTCCTTGTGGATATATGAGATCTATTTTCCATCCTCGAAAATAAGGGCTCGCCTTAAAAACATCTGAACTATACTTTATATTTTTAAACTATTTATATTATGGAATCAAGAAATTTTTGACATCAGGATTATTTCTTTTCCGCAACCCGTACAACTCGCTATTCCATCAACTTTTGTGATTTAGGATCGAACAAATCAGACCCAAATCTATGCGCCTGCTTGCGGAAATTAATTCGTCTACATTCCTAATCGCACAGGTCGAAATTTTCCTGTTTTTATCTTGACAACGGGAAACATAGAAATGATAATCAACCATCAACGAAGCTTATTTAGACCGCTATTCTTATGGCTCGGCAAAAAACAATCCGGCATTTTTTGCATACCGAATTTGCCATACTTTCAGGTTATTTTTTACCGAGCCCTGAATCTGGAGACCAGAATATGAAAAAATCTTTTCCTTTAGACGAACTTATAAACATCGACGAACTCCAGTCAATCCAGGATAGTTTCGTAAGAGCCGCTGGAATCTCTTCTGTGATCATTTCACCCGAAGGCGAGCCCCTAACCAGGTTTACCAATCCGACCGGATTTTGCTCCCTGATTCAATCGACAGGAAAAGGAAAAGATTTTTTCATATTCTGGTCTCCAGATTCAGGGCTCGGTAAAAAATAATCTGAAGGTATGGCAGATTTGGTATGCAAAAAATGATAGGTTGTTTTTTTGCCGAGCCATTAAGAATAGCGGTCTAAATATCCCTAGAATAAACATTGCAATAAAAATTTCAAGGAGAATCTTAAATATCGAATAAATGATTAAAATTCCTGTTTTTTTATTTTTGTTTCTGTTTTTGAATTTCATTATAATTTCATCAATATTAATATATATTGTCAACAATTTAAGCAGTAAGGGCTAGTTTTCCAACAATGAATATTGTTTTAGTTTTTTCCTATTTCTTTCTCTAAAGATGAAAAACTTTTCTCAACCTCAACATTATATCAACCCTTTTGATAAAAATATCATTCTAAGTTTTGTTACTTTAATC
>JAUWOS010000018.1 GCA_030611985.1 Desulfobacterales bacterium
GCGTTCACAGGCATTATATATGTACATTTTCAAGGCAACCAACATAGCAAATCTATAGTTGATTGTCTAAGAAAACGCACATCTACAGCACCTGTAAAAGCTTACATGTTGGGAAGTAGCCTTGTTGTGCTACCGATTCTCTCGTGAACGGTTACCGAAATATATAGCATCCTTGGCATTCTTCATTTGCTGGTTTACACTTTTGAAGAATCTCACGCAAAGACGCCAAGGCGCAAAAAAAAGAAAACTTTGGTAATTCCAGGCCTTACTAAATACTGTAAATGCCAATAGTTAAATTGATTCGGGCTGGAAATTGCCGGAAGAACTTTTGCGCCTTTGCGCCTTTGCATGAGATTGTTTTTTTAAATAAAGTGTAAACTACTTTTTGGCCTATATGAAAGATGCCGCATCCTTCATAATTTTATTGTAAGGCATAACACATTTTATGGTCAGATGAAAGAAACTTAGGAACTTGGACGAATTAACTTCCGCAAGTAGACGCATAGATTCGGGTCGAATTTGTTTGACCTGCCCGATTACAATAAATCCATTATCACGGGCTCTTTCATGAGAAGATCGACAGATATTGCGGCTGTTGCAGCGGCTTCGGGAAAAATCTGCGAAAGGGCTCTGATATGCCTCAGGTTGTCTGCAGTTCGGAGGATCAGAGAGGCAAAATTTCCTTCGGCTGTTTCGGCAATTAATATTGCATTTTCCCATGATTGACCGGAAGCCCAGGCATAAATTGCAGCCGCCGGTCGTAAAAATAACGGTCTAACCTCAAATCCTCGGTTCGTCATATGCTTTGCAAATGGTTTTAGTGTACTTTTTACCATAAGAAAATAGGAGAGAAGCTTTTCCGGTAAAAATTCCCTGTCAATACTGTCATCCGATTCCATTTCATTAACAAATGATGCCATTATGGCTGCGAGGAGATTGGGATCGGATTCATGAAAAATTCCAAGCCTGAACCCTTCTGCTATCATGAGAGGCTGATCAACTCTGAGTTGGGACGCCCACTTCCCGTCATCTGTCAGCCTTCCGCTTTTTGTTACATATTTTTTTTCTTTCAGAAAATCAAGATGCCTTAAAAAATCGCCCGCCAGGTGCCTGAAGTTATATCCTGTATGTTGTTTTTTCTTTTTTCTTTCTTTTGCAATCAGATATGCCGCAAAAGACTTTTTAAGAATATCTTCTATCTGCTCCGGTGTGTGAGATAAAAGCAGGTTGAGAACCATGGAAAAGTTGATTTTTATCTGGCTTATAACGTCAGAAGAAGGTGAATTTACAAGCTTTGCAACGAACTGTATATCCATAAATTTTCCTGGAATTACCAATGCAAATCCAATACGATCCATACCCCTTCTTCCTGCCCTTCCTGTCATCTGATGAAATTCAGTAGGATTTAAAGGCAGAAATTCTCTTCCGTTGAACTTGTCTGAATTGAGAAAAGCTACTGTTCTGGCAGGAAAATTCACTCCTGCTGCCACGGTAGAAGTTGCAAAAACCGCTTTGAGAAGTCCTTCCGTCATAAGTGTTTCCAGAATCAGCTTCCATGCAGGTAGTTGCCCGCTGTGATGAGCGCCTACTGCCATGTTTTTCAGATAATGCAACTGGCGGTGATTCGCAATATGAGGAGATTGCGCCACAAGCTCTTCGATTCTTTGATTGAGTTTTTCCTTGTGATGCTGATTATGCAGAACGTTTTCTTTGCATAAATCAAGAGCATTATCGCAATCGGCGCGTGATTTGAGGAAGAATATTGCCGGAAGAAGGCGATATTTTTTAAGAACTCGCATAATCTTCCCAAAGGGAGGCAATTTGTGCACAGGAGCAAGGAGCAGAGGTTTTTTGCTTTTTATATAATCAGCAATCTTTTTATAGATTCTTGTACTTTTCTTGTGTTCGCCTTGCGTTATAAGCGGAAGAAGTGTTCCCGAAGGATGAAAAAAAAGCGGAAAAAGCGGCACAGGTCTTTTTGTTTCCTCAACAACAATACATTTTTTTGAGCGTATTAATGAAAGCCATTCAGCTATCTGACGCGCATTTCCTATTGTGGCTGAGAGCAAAAGCATGGGTATTCTTGACGGAAGATATATCATTATCTCTTCCCATACAACACCTCTGTCTTCATCGCCTATAAAATGTGCTTCGTCAAGAATAACAAGATCAGCGGAGAGTGTTTCTCCAAAATGCATGGCATCATACAATTGATTACGCAAAATTTCAGTAGTTCCCACAATAATCAGCGCATCAGGATTTTCTTTTCTGTCACCTGTTAATATGCCAACATTCTCTGCTCCGAAGATTTCTGAAAATTCATTGTACTTTGAATTGCTTAAAGCCTTTAAAGGAGAAGCATACCACGATCTTCCCCCTTTTTTATATACCCCGGCTATTGCCTTTTCAGCTATCCATGTCTTTCCGGAACCTGTCGGAGCAGTTACAAGACAGTCCGCCCTGTCAATTGCCGATAAGGCTGAAATCTGGAAAGGATCGGGTTTAAACGGTGTTTTATCAGGTACACCTATAGAAGCAAAAACCTTTTTCAGCCTGACATCTGCGTCAGGTTTGATTTTAAGAATCCTTGATCTTGTGACCGGTTTGCCTTTTTTGCCGGCTTTATTTTTTCCGGCTTGTCTTGTAAGATATTTTTTTTGTTTATACATCAGGTTTTATGAACCGGGAACAGTGGGCAAAATAGTCTTCAATGACAACTCGTCCAATTGTTCCTTGTTAATTTTAGAAGGCGCATTAGTTAGAACACACGCCGCCTTCTGGGTTTTTGGAAAAGCGATAACGTCACGAATAGAAGATTGCCCGCAAAGAATCATAGCCAGCCTGTCAAAACCAAATGCAATACCTCCGTGCGGAGGAGCGCCGGAATCAAGCGCCGAAAGCAAAAAGCCGAACTTTTCTTCATACGTCTCGCGATTCATGCCTAACGCTTCAAAGACTTTCTCCTGCAACTTTCTTTGATGTATACGAATGCTCCCCCCTCCAATCTCGGAACCGTTTAAAACAAGATCATAGGCGCGGGATTTTATTGAAAGCGGATCGTCTTTGAGAAGCCGGCAATCTTTTTCAAAAGGAGCTGTAAAAGGATGGTGCAGCGCCTTATACCTTTTTTCGGTTTCATCGTATTCCAGCAGAGGAAAATGAGTAATCCATACGAACTTGAATTCATTTTTATCTATCAGATCAAGTTTTTTTCCAAGATGGTTTCTAAGATGTCCAAGGGCTTCGTTTGTAATTTTCGGCTGATCAGCCACAAAAAATACCAGATCGCCCGGTTCCATTTTTAGACGCTGTGCTAATTCTTCTTTTTCTTTATCCGTGAAAAATTTTGCTATGGGGGACTGCCAGGCGTCTTCTTTTACTTTTATCCATGCCAGACCTCTGGCTTTGTACACCGCAACAAACTGCGTAAGATCATCGATCTCTTTTCGTGAAAAACCTATGCATCCTTTTGCATTAAGAGCTTTGACTATTCCTCCTTTTTTCACAACGCTGGAAAATACTTTAAAATCAGAGTTTTCTACAATATCAGAGATATCTTTCAGCTCCAGTCCAAAACGAGTATCAGGTTTATCAAGACCGAATCGGGTGATTGCATCTGTGTATGAAAGACGTGAGAACGGAGGTTTAATTTCTATATCAAGGATATCTTTGAAAAGATTTTGCATCATCCCTTCGGTAATACCAATGATATCTTCTTCGCCGACAAAGGACATTTCCATATCTATCTGCGTAAACTCCGGTTGACGGTCTGCCCTGAGATCTTCATCTCGAAAACAGCGAACAATCTGATAATAACGATCAAATCCTGATATCATCAAAAGCTGCTTAAAGAGCTGCGGGGACTGAGGCAGAGCATAAAACTGCCCTGGATTTACCCTGCCGGGCACAAGATAGTCTCTTGCGCCTTCTGGAGTACTGCGCGTCAAGACAGGCGTCTCTATATCAATAAATCCGCGTTTGTTCAGGTAGTTGCGTACAGAAACAGCGGCTTTGTGCCTTAAAATAATATTATTTTGAAGTTGGGAGCGACGAAGGTCTATATGGCGGTATTTAAGACGAATATTTTCCGATACGTCTACATTATCCTCTATCAAAAATGGAGGAGTTTTAGCTTTATTTAAAATCTTAAGCTCAACAACCGTAACTTCGATCTCGCCGGTGCTTAAATTGGAATTGGTCATCCCTTCCGGTCTATTGTCAACTCTTCCGCGCACGCCAATGACATATTCACTTCGGATAGCATGGGCCTTTTTGTGCAGACTTTCATCTATCCCGGGATTGAAAACAACCTGAGTTAACCCTTCCCTGTCACGCAAATCTATAAATATAACTCCTCCGTGATCCCTTCTGCGCTGCACCCATCCCATAAGTACTACTTCTTTCCCAACATCACCGGCGCCAAGCTCGCAGCAGTTGTGAGTCCTTCTCATTTCTCCCAAAACATCTGATAACGGTATATCCGACAATGGATTAACTCCTTTCAAACTTTTAAAATAACGTGCCTCTTAACAATTTTCAGCCGATTTAATTGGCCCATGAGCCAAACAAGCATTTAATAATCGCAAAGGAAGCTCCGGCTCCCAAAAACGTCGATTAAAACGATAACTAAATTCATCCAGATATTCCTGGAGGTATTTAAAAGACACCCCATGGAAAGTGCCATTAAGAAATATTTTCAGATTGCTTATTACAATATGAACCATGGGCAACCATTTCGATACTTCTTCTGCGGGCACTACCTTCTTTTCATGGTCGTGCATTTCCTTGACCGGATTAAGTGCTGGAAATGCATCTGTACGAACCGTTTGACCCTCTTTCATATGATGCTGAAGAAAATGGCGCACAGTTTCTTTCGAGATCACATTAACCGCTTCAACTGCCATGAATCCTGCTTTACTATCTTTGGTTTCCACAGCTACCAATATCGGCTTTTTCCCGGCGGCACCGCGTCCTCGCTTGCCAGGACGTTTGCCACCAATATATGCATCATCAAACTCAATGAAATTCTCAAGTCGGTAAATACTGTCACGATCGGCCATGGCAATACGGATTTTCCCCAATATCTTACGGGCGGTTGGCCAAGACACACCAATATGCTTTGCAAGTCGGAGGGCGGAAATCCCTCCTTTGTCAGTAGCCGTAAAATAAATTGCCCAGAACCATTTTACCAAAGACAAATTCGTCGAATGAAACAACGTACTGGCTGTTATGGATACTTGATAGCGGCAATGAGAGCACTGATATACTTTCCGGGTTTTTATAAAACTCGCATCTGCCGAATTACATCGTGGACAAATAAATCCATTTGGCCATCGAATTTTAGCCAAAACTTTTTCACAGGCACGTTCGGTACCGAAACGTTTTTGCCATTCCAACAAAGAAATTTCTGGCATTTTCATAATAAGACCTCCTTGGCTATATTTGGTTGATCTTATTACGAAATATAATCATTAAACTGTGAATTGTTAAGAGGCACGTAAAATAATAATTCAGCCACAGATTTCTGCAGATTATTTAAACATTTTGTTCATCCATCCATTCCAATCAATCCCTAAATCCTTCAATCCTTCAATTCCTAAATCCTTCAATTCCTAAATTCCTAAATTCCTTAATCCCTAAATTCTTCAATTTGTTTTTATCCTAAATTTGTTTTAAAGTTTTTCTTTTACCTTTTCTATAATACCATCTATGGGAATCAAAATCTGTTCTTTAGTCATCATGTTTCGCATAATGACCGATCCTTCCTCAAGTTCCTTTTCTCCAACAATAAGAACATATCTTGCGCCAAGCTTGTTTGCCCGTTTCATCTGGCTTTTTAAGCTCTTTCCGGCAAAATCCATCTCAGCTCTGGTTCCTTCAAGATTGAGAGCGCAAATCCACTCAAAAGCTATTGACTGGCTTTTTTCACCAAGCGCTGCTACAAAAATATCAGGATATTGCAAGAAATCTTTAATTTCAAGACCTGTTATCTCAGCCAATCTGTCAATACCTATTGCAAAACCTACAGCGGGCTGATCAGGTCCGCCAAGAGCTTTCACAAGGTTATCATACCGACCGCCTCCCGCTATAGCATTCTGAGCACCCAATAAGCCGGTTTGAATCTCGAAGGTTGTGCGTGTATAATAATCAAGTCCTCTGACCAGGCGCTTGTCGATCAAAAAAGGAACCTTAAGTTTTTCAAGAGATTTCTTTACTCCCTCAAAATGACTGCCGCATTCGGAACATAGAAAATCAAGTACTGAAGGCGCGCCGACTATGGCCTCGCGGCATAAAGGCACTTTGCAATCAAGTACTCTTAAAGGGTTTCGCTTGCTCCTTCTAGTGCAATCCGAACAAAGTTTTTCTTTTGCGGACAGCAAAAAATCGGAAAGAGCTTCTTTGAACTTTGGACGGCATGTCGAACACCCTAATGAATTTATATGAACTTTGGCATCAGTAACCGACAACCTTGAAAAGAGCGTTGCAAGTAGAAAGATAAGCTGGGCATCAATAAGTGGTGAATCAATGCCGAATACTTCGGCATTGATCTGGTAAAACTGTCTGTACCTCCCCTTCTGGGGTCTTTCCCTTCGAAACATCGGGCCGATGGTATAAAATTTACGAATCGCGTCTTTTGCATACAGCTTATGCTGAATATAAGAACGTACAACAGAAGCGGTAGCCTCCGGTCGCAGAGTAACCGGATCTTTCTTTTTGTCATAGAAAGTGTACATTTCTTTTTCTACGATATCAGTATCTTCACCTATGCTTCTGGCAAAAAGCTCGGCACGTTCCAGAATCGGCGGGCGCATTTCCTTAAAACCGAAATCCTCAAAAAGAGATCGAGCAGTCTTTTCTATCTGTTGCCAGATTTCTACTTCTCCTGATAGTATGTCTTTAAATCCTCTAACTAGTTGTATCATATTACGTAGTCCTTTTTCTCGGAGACCTTTTGTATAACCTTAAGCTTTTATATCCGCAGCAACCATTTAGTCAATACTAATGTTTCGCTTGACACCAAAATTGGATAATCGGATAATGAAATAAAGAATAATCAGCCGCAGATGGACGCAGATTAATGACTGCAAAAAAAGGCATAAAATTTCTGATAAGTCAACGAATCGAAGGAGAAAAAACTATGCAATCACAAGTTACGCTCACCACTCTTTATAAAATGAAGGAAAAAGGTGAAAAAATAGTTGCTCTTACAGCCTATGATTATCCATTTGCAAAGATAGTTGATGAATCTGGAGTACATATTATTCTTGTTGGAGACTCGGTAGGGATGGTAGTTCAGGGAGAATCAAGTACATTGCCGGTTACAATGGATGAAATGATATATCATACCCGCATTGTATCAAAAGCCGTCGGGCATGCAATGGTTATCGGCGACATGCCGTTTATGTCTTACCAGGCAGACATAAAAGATGCAATTGTCAATGCAGGACGTTTTCTCAAAGAAGCGGGCGCTGCTGCAGTCAAACTGGAGGGAGGAATAACCGTCAGTGAAACAATAAGAGCAATTGCAAAGGCAGGTATTCCGGTACAGGGCCACATAGGCCTCACACCGCAATCTGTTCACCAGATGGGGGGCTACAGAGTTCAGCGAAATGAAGGGCAGCTTATTGCAGATGCCATTGAGATAGAATCTGCAGGAGCTTTTTCCGTTGTTTTAGAAGGCATTCCATCCGAAATTTCAGAAAAAATAACCAAAGCGCTTACCATACCGACAATAGGAATAGGAGCGGGTCCTCATTGTGACGGGCAAATACTTGTGCTGCATGACCTTTTGGGACTAAATGACAGACATCTGCCAAAATTCGTAAAGCAATATGCCAATTTGCTTGATAATGCAAAAACCGGAATAAAAGAATATGCAAAGGAAGTTCAAACAGGTAAATTCCCCGCCGAAAAGCATTGTTATTGAACCATGAAACCATCTTTTGCCATTACAGGATGCGGAAAAGTCGGCACGGCGCTGGGAAAATTTCTTGTTAGGGTCGGCTACAGACCGGCAGGACTTGCCTGCAAAAACCTCTCATCCGCCAAAAGGGCTTCTGAAATTATCGGTTCTGATAATTTCAGCCGGATTCCCTGGGAAATAACAAAAAAAGCGGATATCGTTTTTATAACAACACCTGACAGCGCTATAGCTGATACGTGCAACGATATCTCTCTTCATTCAGGTTTCCGCAAAAATGCCGTGGCGCTGCACTGCAGCGGAGCGCTCCCGTCAACCATTTTGTCTTCTGCAAAAAAGTGCGGCGCTTTTATCGGGTCAATGCATCCCCTCCAGAGTTTTGCTTCAGTTGAAATTGAGAAAAACCCTTTTCAGGATATAATAATCTCTCTGGAGGGTGAAGAAAATGCCATCAATGCGGCAAGAAAAATTGCGACCGATCTTGGCGCAACCTGTTTTACAATACAAACAAAAGCAAAAACACTCTACCATGCTTCAGCAGTGGCAGCATCAAACTACCTTGTAACACTGATTAACCTTTCCTTAGAGCTGATTAAAACAGCAGGGATATCAGATACAGATGCTTTAAAGGCGCTAAAACCACTAATAGAGGGAACTCTTTCCAATATAGAAAAAGCAGGAATTGCCAAAGCGCTCACCGGCCCAATTGCCAGGGGAGATATTGAAACCGTGAAAAGACATTTGGAAAAAATAGGTTCAAACACACCCGGCCTTCTCGATCTTTACAAGGCACTGGGCTTTCATACAATTGATATTGCAATGGCCGGAGGCGGTCTTTCAAAAGAGGATGCTCAAAAGCTGAAAAAGATTACGTCATCTAATTCCTGCTTTAATGATTAGGAGCGTGGACGAATCAACTTCCCCAAGTCGTGACTGAAAATAAATTACCCAATTCCAAAATATTACCAAGTTATTATAGGGTGTTGTGAAATTATTTGGGTAGAATATTATGAGTGAACTCCCTAAAGCGAAGCTGCACTGGAACGAAAGTAAGAGGACAAGCGAAAAAAGATGTATTTTTTCGGAGGGAGAGCTGTTTTTCTCTTGACAGACCCTTTAATGGGCAACCCCCTATGTCTTTGCTGATTCTGAATTAAAATTGACCCAGGAACGGCACTGAGTTTTAATATCTCAAATAAAGTCATAAGTCGCCAGCGTCAATCAGCTCGGAGTGAAATCTGAATAAAGCAACAAAAACACCAGCGTCCCACTGTATTTGGGGATTTGCGCATAAATAAAAGAAAATATCCGGCGCATCGCCGAGGTGGCTAAACTTATGGTGGACTCCGGTCTGCTTGTTTTTGCCGCTTTTATTGCTCCATACAGACAAAGCAGGGAATATGTGCGTAAATTAATGACCAACTGGCCTTATTATGAAATCTATCTCAAATGTAGTATTGAAAAATGCGAAAAACGTGATCCAAAAGGTCTTTACAAAAAAGCCCGTGCAGGCGAAATAACAAACATGACCGGCTTTTCCGCACCTTATGAAGAGCCTGAATATCCTGATCTTATTGTTGAAACAGACGAACTCGATTTACAGCAATGCGTGGATGAGGTGATTGAATTTTTGCTGAAAAAAGGTTTAATTAGTGGGCTACAAACTTAAAGCGGAACAGTTTCTGCCGAAAGATAAGTTAAAAGTGTCAAGAATGAAGACCTGACCACTATGTCTTTATTGCTTAAGGTTCGTGGCAGAATTGGCAACAAGGAATATCAGGAAGCGTTCGAGGTGTCGAAATCCACGGCATCAAGGCATCTTGATGTTCTCACAGGCAAGGGCGTTTTAACCTTGCCAGACGCTTGGTGTTGCAATATAGTTCAGACAGCTTTCAGTTATTACAAATGAATATAAGAGGAACCAATGATAATAAACGATATAGATCCGAATAGCGATGAGATTGAAGGTCTTAGTGGCGATGAAGATTCATCCTGGGGGGACTACCCAATTGACACCGTATTGATCAGGAATGAAAACCGTACTGTTCATGATGTATTACGGAGAATAAAGAAAAAGGCGTTTGTCATGGATCCGGATTTTCAGCGTGACTTTATATGGCCAGATGACAAACAAAGCAAACTGATTGAATCTGTGCTAATGCGGATTCCATTGCCGGTTTTTTATCTCGCAGAAGATGAGCAGGGAAGGATGATTGTAGTGGATGGACTGCAGCGATTATCAACATTTATGCGTTTTGTGGAAAATAAACTCCAGCTTAAACTACCGAATCAAGAAAATCTGAACGGGAAGCGTTTTCAAGACCTTTCTCCTAAACTCCAGAACCGTGTCGAGGATTGCAATTTGATCCTTTATATTATTGATGTAAAAGTGCCGGAGCAGGCGAGGCTGGATATTTTTGAGCGAGTGAACAGTGGTGTTCCTCTGACAAGGCAACAGATGAGAAACTGCCTTTATATGGGACCGGCGACTCGTTTCCTGAAAGACGAGGCATCCACTGAGCTTTTCTTAGAGGCGACGGGTCATAGCCTGAAGCCGGCCACCATGAGAGATCGAGAATTTGTAAATCGTTTTTGTGCCTTTCAACTCATTCCTCTTGCTGAATATCGTGGTGATATGGATGAGTTCCTGGCACGAGGGCTGAAGAAAATGAATACCTTTGACAAGGCCGAGTTGGAAAAACTATCGAACCAGTTCAGGCTCGGTCTTCGCAACAATCACAAAGTGTACGGCAAACATGCATTTAGAAAACACACTAAGGAGCAATCTGATCGTAATGTTCTCAATGCCTCATTGTGGGATGTGATGTCAACAGGACTCTCCCAGTACCCGGAGCATTCGGTTGATGAATGCGCAGATTCTCTTAAAGCCGGCTTCTGGAAACTGATGGATGATGAGGCTTTTTTTCATTTTATCACATATGGCCCGAATGCTGCAAGAAATGTAAACTACCGCTTCGATGCAGTCAACAAGATGTTAAAGGAGGTGTTTGATGATTACTCAGCTTGATTTGCATCTTTTCAAATGCTTTGAAATCCTGCGGTTGCCGATTGCCCCGCTGACTTTATTATCAGGTTCCAACGCATCCGGGAAATCCTCTGTATTGCAGGCGCTTGCATTGCTGCACCAGACCATTCGTGAACACGAATGGTCAAGGCGTTTGATGCTAAATGGTGAAACTGTGCGGCTTGGTACCGTTTCTGACGTGGTCGACAAGGTGAACGGGAGAAGGACTTTTGAGGTCGGTATAAAAGATGGGGATAATGATTACCTTTGGACTTTTAAAGGGGATCGTTCAGAGATGTCCATGATGGTTGATCGTGTTATCGTCAATGGGGAACAGAATGGTCAACATGATGTGCTTCGATTTCTCCTGTCGTACAAAATTGGAGTGACCCCTCCAAAATTGGCTTATCGTTTACAGGGTCTTACCTACATAACTGCAGAACGCGTTGGACCACGGGAAGTTTACGTACTTGAAGATCACCAGAGTGCATCAGTTGTAGGACCCACAGGTGGGAATGCGGTAAGTGTGCTTCACTGGAGTCGAGACGAAAAAGTGATAAAAGAGCTTGCATTACCGGAAGTGCCTAATACCTGTTTGCGCCAGGTTGAAGAGCGAATGCGTCTATTCTTTCCCGGGTGCGCGTTAATAGTTCAACAAGTACCCCAGGCAAATGCCGTAACGCTGGGGTTGCGCACTTCCTCGGATACGGATTTTCATCGCCCGGTTCATGAAGGATTCGGACTAACTCAGATCTTGCCCATCGTGATAGCGCTTCTCACCGCCTCCAAAGAGGATATCATTCTTATCGAAAACCCGGAAGTCCATCTTCATCCAGCAGGGCAGGCGCTCATGGGACAGTTTCTCGCAGATGCCGCACGGTCAGGAGTGCAGGTTATTATAGAAACCCACAGTGATCACGTTCTTAATGGTATCCGCAGATCGGTTAAATTGGAACGTCTCAAGCCGGAGCAGGTTGCGATTCACTTTTTCAAACCACGCGCTTCAGACGAAGCCCAGGTGTTGAGCCCTCTTCTGGATATCAACGGAAATATCGATGTATGGCCGGAAGGGTTCTTTGATCAGTTTGATAAGGATATGAATTTCTTTGCAGGGTGGGGGATGTGATATGCAGCTTTTTGTCAACGACCTTTCCATCCACGGGCAGTTTCCAGATATCCGGACATTTAAAAAGGCGATTAGTCGAGTGATGACCATGAGGGAAATCGCGCGACAATTTGGCCGTCAATTATATTGTCACCGGAATTTGGCTTCCGCTCAGGTGACCAAAAATTTGTTAATGCCTCAAGCGATACAGCGTTTTGATAAAGATGAGCAGCGTTCGGTGATGCAATGGCTGACTCGAAACGGCCCTTTTTGGGAAGATATACGCGAACATAGCCCTGATGAATACATGGAATGTAATGGCAATGTTGTTACGGATACTGCTGTTGGAGAAACTGCCTACCTTTGCTGCTATGAATCTCTTCACGAACTGGTGAGTTTGACACCATCTGATTGGGACTATTCACCTATTTGTGTCAACTGGATACGCAATGACGATAATAATTGTAACCTTACAATCGACAACCATTGGATAGAGGAAGAACTGGAAACAGTACTGCGATCCGCTCCTATCCCAATCATGTCCTGGATCCAATTAGCAACTGTTGCAATAGCACGTTATCCTAATTTGACGTTTTCTGATACCTCATTTGCACCGCTTGAAGGACTCCCCTTTGTTTATAGTGCAGCACAACGACTACTTTTTATTTTCGACATACTGAATCGTTTCAAATCCTGTTTTGACACGGATGGTATTCGTACATCTGAAGGACATGAAATTTACCAGAATTTTTTTACGGGAAAAAAAGGAAAAGGGAGCCGTGGGGCACTATTTTCAGATTCATCGGAAGATGAAAAACGTAATTTTAAAAAGGGTATGACGTTCCCACATCCACATCCAGATGAATACGATAAAAAATTGTTCTGTCCATGGCATGGTAAAGTACAAACACCGCAACTTCGCGTACACTTTTCCTGGCCGGTTCGTGCTAATGAATCACTGCATATTGTTTATACTGGTCCGAAGATTACCAAACGATAGTTATTCTGACCCAAACAACACTGTTTAACATTAGGAAAAGACTATAAACACATGCAATTTAGAATAGCCGATACATTCACCGACAATCTTGCAAAATTAAGCAATGATGAACAAAAGGTTGTTAAGACCACTGCTTTTGATTTGCAATTGAATCCAGCCAATCCGGGCATGCGGTTTCACAAGATTGAAAGGATCAAAGATCCCAACTTCTGTTCTGTACGGGTTAATCTGGACATTCGTTTGATTGTGCATAAAACCAAGGATAATTTAATGCTTTCCAAAACGAGAATGCGTTCAGTTTGATCTCTTCGAACACCAGCAAAAAACTTTGGACTACCTTGCACAACAACGCGCTATGGGTAAAACTATGGCGCTGGTTGTCCATGCAACATGAGCAGGATCGACGTTTTTAATTGGCAGCAAATTCGTGGTGAATGCTTGTCATCATCCGAACTGGAACTCGAACTGACATGCTCAAGCGGAATTATTCGCAAGGCGGTTGAAAAAAAGGTGATCATGCCTGATCACACTGTTCCCATAGGTAATAGAGAATATTATTTTTTTGACAAGAAACGTGTGGAAGAAGTCCGTCAAGTATTCAGCTTGTCACAAGTAATAGCCGAAAACATCCTTGAAATGTTCATGGATTTTGTCAGTGATATGAATATGTCGTCCAGTTACAAACCAGTTTTCCTGCTCGCCATGTTCGATAACACTGATAAAAAAGGACGTGCGCCAATTGACGCGGTTCTTAAGGATTTCCTTAATTTTTACCTGCAACGAGGAGATAAAAATCTCTCTGTGGAAAAAGATCGTGTTCGAATGAAAGAGGCTGCCTCTTTAGGGGAAGATGAAGTCTGCCCTCTGATTCAGGAACGTTTTTTTCCCGATGGCTTTAATATCGGTGTCAATATTGGTTTCACTGCAGGGCAGACCATCATGCATGTTCATGTTCACTTAATCCCTCGTTATAAGGGAGATGTAAGCGATCCGGTTGGTGGTGTCAGGAATGTAATTCCCGGAAAAGGAAACTACATTCGTAAAACTCACTCACAGTAGTAAATGGAAACAAATCAATGCTTAAAAATGTCAATAAACTTGAAAGTGAATGGACCACAAAAATCGGTGATTATCAGTATGTTGGAGAGCTTGCTCTGACGAAGGATGAATATGAACATTACTCGTCTATTTCTTGCGATAAATGTATCATCATAGAAAACGATTCTCATCTTTTGTACCGCATCCCTTACAAAACAGTACTCGTCGTATTGGCTGTCAATTGTGCATATTTTGAATATGATAATGATGGGTTTTGGGTTCATTTTTTATCGAGAATCGGTCTTGCAGACAGGGGGCTGGTGTGCAGAAGTCCCGTCAAAATCACCCTCTAATTGTATATGAAGATCGTTGCTATTTCTTTGAACATAGATTCTAAAATTAGATGCCATGATGTAACACTCCTTTGTTTCAGTATGTCTATCCTGTTATCCTGTCAGACTCTTTTTCAAAAGACTAAATTGTTACAATAATTGTATGCTTAAATGTTCCAATTAATTTCATCTTCCTCAAATAAATAAAAAGGCGTAACCAGATTAATTTCACAATCCAAGTTACGCCTTCACTTTTACCGCGCCCTTTTAAAGACCGGCGATCACAAGATATCCCTTATAAAGTTTTATTATTCTAATCTGAATATAAAGTTCTATTAATCCAAAGAATAACCTTCTGTCAAGGCTTTTTTAAAGAGTTGTCAACAACCTGAGGTAGCGGGCACTTAAATTTAGAATTCTATAGCAAGCATGGTAGTCATCAGATGTCTTGTGTCTTTATTTTCAAATTTGCCGTATAAGTATTCAAGAGCAACAGATGTGTTTTCAAACAGATCATAACTGACAACTCCGCCGAATTGTTTTTCGGGCAGAAAATCACCGCAGTCATTACTTTCCTCATAGCAGGCAGCAAGATTTAGACTGTCGGCAACATCGCAGGCAAGCTCGATAGTCCAGGCTTCCGGCCTGTAGGATTTTCCTCCGTCAAAACTCAACTCGCCTGCTTCAAAATCATCAATAGCTCCCAGATATTCTGCATTGAAGAAAAATCTATCCAGAAAAGAAACAATTAAGAATGTATTGAACCCTTCGATATGATTTTTGACTGTTGCCTCTTCCTCTCCTGCTGCTTCCTCTATCGCTTCCTGAAGGCCGTTACTGTCGGCAATGTTGGATATGCCAGATACACCCGCAGTTAAATTAAAATCCGGTACTGTTTTTTTCGGAAGAGTAAAACAGGCACTTGCCAGGTAATTATCTATATGATTTTCATCTCCTGTTTCATCTATATCTCCGTTAAAGGCACCAACGGAAAGTACAAGCCAGTCATTCCTGAAACCTCCAACAGCAGCGCTTTCGTTTGTTTCTCCGAGTTCCAGGGTAAGAGGATCTCTAATAAAATGGCTTTCAAACATTCCAAAAGGGATATACATTTTCCCTAAATCAACATAAAGAGGCACCACATCCGCTCCATCAATTGTGATGATTCCCTGGTCCACATCAAATGGTGTGTTGTCTTCATATAAAAAGAAAAGACTTGCTTTAACATGCTTTGCAATATCAACATCAAAGCCGATTTCGACTATTGCAAGAACAAGATCACTTGTGTCCGTATCTCTTACTGATGGATCATGAAAATTGTAGTCTTGATAAAAAGCCTCGACCTCTATGCATGCGCTGGGATGTATTTTGTCTGCCCATTTCCCAGGCAAACCTGCAAGTTTTGTTTCATAGGCATCCTTGTCTCCAGTTTGCGAAGAAGATTCCATTTCTTGCCTCATGTCAGCAGCTTCCTGGTCGGTAATTATATTTTTCTTTTCAAGAATTTTCAGCAGTTGTTCGGTTTCTTCGCTTATGGCAAAAGCATTAGAATTAATGACGAACAATGCTAAAAATAACGTAATTCCAATTACAATAAAGTTTTGTTTGCGCATAACTTCTTCTCCTCCTGATTTTTGTTTTATTATTGACGGCTCAATGTCATTAACTTAAGGATTCCTTTAAAGTCCACCTTTGAAATCGGTCTTTTTACCGGCTTTCATCTGATAAGTTTGCTTAGGCATTTAAAATATAATTAGATATATCTAATGTACCAGTTAAAAAAAACCGTTACTATTTAGCCACGAATGAACACGAATTTACACAAATAGAGCAAAATCATCCTATCATATCCTATGGTTTAATGATTATTCTGTAATGATTCCCATATTAATAATTAGATGCTATAACATAAGTTAGATTTTTCTAACTAAAAAGGAAATGTTTGTCAACCTTTTTTGATTTAATCCCAAATAACCTTCTTGCCATACTATTGAGCAGGTAGAATAGGTCAGATCGTCAAAAATAAAAGAAACCTATGTGCGTGCTCAAAGTTTTCGTGCCATAGGTATGCCTCAATCAGGACATTTCATCTCAGTGCACGGGATGCCAGTGACATGTTTCACTCCCTTTTTGCATTATCAGCCAAACCGCTCAGTACGGACCCGTATGCTGCGTGGTGTGGGAGGGGCGCCCTGTGAAGGGTTATAAATTTGTTCCTAAAAATAATATTCCGAGTGTCATTAACAATAGACCAGAAAATACTTCAATGCCAAATTCAATAAGAACTGTCCGTTTACTGTTTTTTGAAATTGCGGTAAGTGAGGCGACTTTTCCTGATATGGTGATTAATACAACAATTGATACTGTAAGTGCCAATCCGATTGAAATGGTTATCCCTAATATTATCCCAAGGGCAATTAGATCCATTGATAATGTAAAGAGCATAACCATCACAACGCCGGGGCAGGGAATGCTGCCAACAACAAGCGCTAACAGAACAGGATTAGTGTATTCCCCTGATTTAAAAGTTTCATACGTGTGCTGTTTTTGGTCATTTTTTTTTATCAATTTGTAAATGCTGTGTATAAAAATGCCAAGGCCAAAACAGGCGATGATGCTGTAACTGATGACCTGGGTTATGTTTGTGACGGTTTCAAGGTTTTTGATAATGTTTGTTTTTAGAATAAAGCGTATAACGAGCACAAAAATAATACCTGAAGCGCCGTGAAACAGGGCCATGCAATTACTGAACAGCAGACCCTGGATATATGAAGGCCGTTGTGACAATACGTAAGATAAGGCAATGGCCTTCCCATGACCAGGGCCGGCAGCGTGGATTACTCCGTATGCAAATGCGGCCATAATAAGCAACAATAATGGTTTTATGCTGCCTGTCGATTCAGACTGCTGGACAAGTGAAGACATTTTTGCTTTTAATTTTTGCTGCCATATAATTATTTTCGCAAAAAATTTATTGCTAATAACAGGCATGGATGCAGCATGCTGATTTTCCGGCTTTGTTGTAAAAGGATTGTGGGCACTTGCCAAAGGGGCAATCAAAAAAGTTAACAATAAAATTAGAAAGATTACAGATTGTTTCATTGTTTTGTCCGAAAATCTAAAAATAGCGCCCATGGATTGAACTGTCCGTAGTATATTGATGTTGACTTATCTTCTTTAATAGCCGTTTTTACTTTAAAGGATTCAGAATTATCTAATGATACTGAACCGTTATTCGCAAAGAAAATAGCGCTGTAATACGATGGATCATATGAGGCAACAGTAACATGTTTAAAGTTACTTGTGGCCGTAACATGACAAGGGATAAAAAACTTGTAAACTAATTTTTTATCATGAAACTCAGCTGAAAAATCTTGAATAAACTTAACATCAAAAAGTTTCCCATCAATTTTCACAAAAGTAAAGTAATTGTAGTTGGATACATATGAAAAAGCCTCTTTTTTTATTAGTGCCACTTCACTTTTTTCTAAAACTTCGTTTTGGTTTTTGTCATAATCTCCAGCTATCATGCTGGCAAACATATCATCAAACGTCCAGTAAATGTTGAAGCCTGCAAGCCCTTGATCATCAAAAACTATTTTTATCCTTTGAGCAATAAAGACATGCGGGTGTGACAAAGCAACACTGCAAAATATTGCCAGAAGGATAATGGATATGGTGAATATAATAGTTATTTTTTTTCGCATAATAATATTTCTACTTTTCTGTGGCGCAGAACGTCCGGAATAAGGCCGTTGTTATCTGATTTTTTATTTAATTGATCACATTGTATTGATAAGTTCACAAACGTTGATCCTGGCGACAACCCGATTCTGCTCAGGTTTTCTTCGAGTTTGCTGTCACTGATCCAGACCAGGCGCAGGATGTCACCTGCGTGAGCTTTTTCAAGGGTCATCATTTTTTTGATCCCCCGTTCCAATAACTGTTTTCAATTCCGCCACTAAACACCATGAATTATCTCCCTTTGTCAGGATTGTTTTATCCTCGGCTTGATTGCTGCAGCCGCAGGATGGCGATAATGGGCTTCTGCTGCGGTCGCCAGGCCGAGAACCTCTTTTGCTGTGCTGCCATTGAATGAGATTACATCCGTGACCTCCGGAGATGCTTTCGTCAGGGTTCCGGTCTTGTCGAAAATAAATGTATCCGCTCTGGCAATGGCCTCAAGTGCAGGCGCACCCTTGATGATGACACCCCCTTTGGCCGCTGAGTTCATACCGGTTTTTACGGCTACAGGGCTCACGAGTTTCAATGCGCAGGAGTAATCCACGGTCAGTACGGCTGATGCCCTGCGGAAGTCGCCTGTGACTGCTAAAATGGCGATACCCATCCCAAAGGTGAGGGGAACAAGACGATCCGCAAGGGCCGAGGACTCGGTTTGAACAATCGATTTGTTGTTCAGCGATTTTTCTATATACTGACTGATCCTGGCAGTTGTGGCTTCAGCGCCGATCCGGCTTGTCGTCGTGCGTAACCACGATGCATCCCGCCATCTTGTTTAAACGCACAGTTTCCACCCTTGGCAGTCCCTCAATATAGGCTTCAAGATAACGAGTGTCCAGATAGGGATCACTGAGAGAGGAGCTGAGAAAAAGAGCCAATCCTCCCGGCTTCCCTGGCCCGGCCGGGGCAAGTATATCTCAAGCCCCACGTAGTGATAATGACGTCCTTCCCAAACAGTTTCCGGTATAAAGGTCTTGCAAAGCAAGTAACTCAGATCTGCAACCTTTGGACGTACAGCCATATCTTTGACGATTTTCATCAGACGGACTTTTTTCGATAGCAGGCTGCCACGGATAAGCCTGTTTTGCGAGACGCTATTCAGGCAGTCAAGTACGGAGGTCTCCTTACAGAATACGTCCGCGCAATAACCCACCTGGTTGAACCCTGCATGCAGGTCTATTGCAAGGCTGTAATTTCCCCGAATCTGCATGTGCGTCTGGAGATAAAGCTCCCGAAGAAAGGTATCATAGTAGAAGAGATTGCTGTAAAGGAACCGGTCATTGGACAGTCCGTGTTCAATACGCAACACATCAATTCCCAGCTCTTTCGCGCCCTCCGCAACCCTTTCCCCAAAACGGAGCTCCTCTACGTGTACGCCAATGATGAGAAGTGTTTTTCCCATTCCTGGAGCATCCCCTGCACGGCATCCGGTTCGATATCGAAATGGACGGACAGATCTTTCAAGGTCACTGTCTTGTTTTCGGAAAGGTATCTCCTTATATCTGAAAGGATCATGATCTAATCCCTGAATCCTGTACCATTGCCGCGCCAAAAATCTTGGGTTCGGCTATTGTTTCCCTCTGGCCCAGGTATCTCATGACGAACACCGCAGCAGCGAAAATGCCAAGCATAATGCCAATCCATGATAAAGAGGAAACCGGATGGCGGCCTATTGTACCAAGCTGATAGAATAATACGGCGGCCATGTATGCCAGACCGGTCGTCCAGGCGCCAATAAAGACAGACCACTTGAGATTGGTCTCGCGATAGACCGCAGCTATAGCGGCCACGCATGGAAAATAGAGCAAAACAAAAAGAAGATAGGCAAATGCCCCGATTTTACCGTCAAACAACTTGGACATAGAGCCGAAGACGCCAGTGTTTACTTCCAGGTCCTCTGCTGCAGTTTTAATATTGCTTACATCACCGACAGAGATCCCAAGAGGATCGAGGAATGTTCCGGCCAGACCGGCCAGGTTGTCCGGAATGCCGGCAAAGGCATTTTTAATACCACCCCAGAAGTCAAACGGCTCTTCTGCCGCCTCACCAGCAGGACTTGCATCCATTTGGGAATACATGGAATTTAGAGTCCCTACCACGGCCTCTTTCGCAAATATTCCAGTGAAAATTCCCACAGTTGCGGGCCAGTTTTCCTCGACAATTCCCATAGGCTTAAAAACAGGTGTGATTAATTTTCCGACAGCACTCAGTGCGGACTTGTCGGTGTCCTCATTGCCAAAAGTACCATCGGTTCCCAGGGAGTTAAGAAAACTCAAAACCACGACCACTGGAATAATCACTTTGCCGGCCCTGAAAATGAAGGTTTTTAACCGATCCCATGTTCGCAAAAGCACCCCTTTTACCGTTGGCATATGGTAAGGTGGAAGCTCCATCACAAATGGTGTGATGCCTCCTGTAAGCAGGGTGTTTTTCAATACCAGTCCGGTCAGAACCGCAAAACCGATGCCGAGTAAGTACAAACCAAAGACCAGGTTCTGCCCGCCAACAGGAAAAAACGCGGCTGCAAAAAGCGCATAAACCGGCAAACGCGCCCCGCAAGACATGAAGGGATTCATCATGATAGTCAGGGTGCGGTCCCGTTGATTCTCCAGAGTTCGAGTTGCCATGATAGCCGGAACATTACAACCAAAGCCCACAAGCATAGGGATAAAGGATTTGCCCGGCAATCCGATAAACCTCATAAACCTGTCCATAACAAATGCGGCACGGGCCATATAGCCTGAGTCCTCAAGGAAGGAAAGAAAAAGAAACATGAAGCCGATAGGCGGGATAAATGTGGCAATGGTCTGGATGCCGCCTCCAAGACCACCGGCGATAATGGCATTCAGCCAGTCCGGAATACCAATGGCGGAAAGCATCGTTGCAAACCCGTCTACAAATATGGTGCCGGCAAATATGTCGAAAAAATCAATGAACGCGCCCCCCAGGTTAATGGTGATCATAAACATCAGGTACATGGCCGCCAGGAAGATGGGGATCCCCATGGCACGATTGAGCACAACCCTGTCGATCCTGTCCGATACTGTTCTCCGCATCTGGATACCCTTCTTGACCGTGTTCATGGTTAACGACGTGATAAGTCCATACCGGCTATCGGCCACGATAATATCGGCTTCATCACCCAGCTTGTCTTCAATCTCCTTTTGGCAACGGGCAACAATCTCGCCGGTGTCATCTCCCACGAATCCAGACATCAGTTCGTCGCCTTCAAGAAGTTTGACCGCAGCCCAGTGTGCGTTCATCTTCCTGCCGTGAACCGTATTCCGGATGACCGGGACCAATTCATCAATGGCCTTCTTGATTTCAGCCGGATACATCACCATGGTATCTGAGACGGATTTCTCCTCACAGGCTTTATTGATCGTGGACTTGAGTTCTTGAATACCTTCCTGTTTCGTAGCAACGATGGGAAGAACTGCGCAATCCAACCGTCCGGACAATTCAGTAACATCAATATTGATCTTGCGGCTCCTGGCAATGTCCATCATGTTGAGCGCTACCACCATCGGCACCTTCATCTCAAGAAGCTGAACCGTGAGGTAGAGGTTCCGTTCCACGTTGGAAGCATCTGCAATGTTAACGATGAGGTCAGCCTCTCCGGAAAGGATGTAATCCCTGGCCACCTGTTCATCTACCGAGGTCGCAGCAAGCGAGTAGATGCCGGGAAGATCGACTACCTCAATTTCTTTGCCTTCATGCTTGTACACACCGACTTTCCGGTCCACGGTGACCCCGGGCCAGTTCCCGACCCGCTGACTGGCGCCGGTCAGCGCGTTGAACAAGCTGGTCTTGCCGCAATTGGGATTGCCTGTAACACCAATAATAAAATCACTCATAGTTTACTGTTCCCTCTCTATCATAATTGCCGAAGCTTCGTTCTTCCTGAGACTCAAGGCAAAACCCCGCACATTGATTTCTACCGGATCGCCCAAAGGAGCCACGCGCTTCACGACAAACTCAGTACCCCTGGTTAGTCCCATTGCGAGCAGCTTTTCCCGATACGCCGTGACCCCCTTTACGAATCCGATAACCTTACCTCTATTTCCCACATCCAAATCACCTAAACTTGTTTTCATCCTGATCTCCTTTATCAACTACCATCACATGGATTTTTTCTGCCATTCCTCCCCCCAGAAAAAGACGGGTTCCTTTGTGAGCGACAAGCACAGGTCCGTTATCCTGATTTTTCACTATTTCAACCTCAGCACCCACATTAAGCCCCATACCACTAAGCCTGTCGCGAAAACTTCTTCCCCCTCTTAATGACATGATCTT
>JAUWOS010000055.1 GCA_030611985.1 Desulfobacterales bacterium
ACTGAAACTATGCCGAGCCTGGCCAGAAAGGTAATGATCAGCGGAAGTTCAAAAACAAGTCCAAAAGCAAGTAATAGCTTTGAAGAAAAACTCAAATATTCCCGCATGGATGGAAGCGGCTGTATGGTTTCGGTGGCAAAGCCTAAAAAGAACTTGAAACCAAATGGAAAAACAATGAAATATCCAAAAAGCGCTCCCCCGATAAAGAAAAAAGAGGAAAGAGAGACTACGGGAATAAGAAGACGTCTTTCCTTGTTATACAGCCCTGGAGCAACAAATATCCAGAATTGATAGAGGATAACAGGAGCTGCCAGCATCAAACCGGAGAGAAAAGCTACCTTCAGGTAAGTAAAGAAGGCCTCGGGAAGACCTGTGAAAATAAGCCTGTCACTTGCTCCCATTGCCGATACCAACGGACGACTCAAAATTTGAAAGAGCTTCTCTTTGAATCCGTATGAAGCGGCAAAGCCTATGCCTACAGCTATAAAACAGACAATAAGCCGTTTTCTAAGTTCTTCAAGGTGACCCGTAAAAGGGATTTTTTTATCACCGCTAATCATCTTTTAAAGATCCTTCCGATCCTTTTGGTACTTTCTTTTTCAGTTCTTTTTTACCTTCTTTATTATCGAGAAGAGCGTTATCAGGAATAGCGTTATCGGAAAGAGCGTTATCAGGAATAGCGGAAACATTTTGAACTTTATTCTTGTGTTCATCAAATTCCATATTAACAGTATTTCTGATATCTTTATTCATATCATCAAGAGTATTTTTAACATCCTTTAATTCATTATCAACTCCGACTGATTCTTTAAACTCCGTTGTGGCCTTCTTGAATTCACGAATAGAACGGCCCATGGATTTTGCAAGATCAGGAAGTTTTTTTGGTCCTATAACGATAAGCGCTATCGCCAGGATTAAGATCATCTCAGGCACACCGATGCCAAACATATAAATACTCCATTTAAAAGGTTTAAGGTATCATACTTTGTAACCGTTCACGGGGAGAACTGGTATCAAAAAACCGCTTCCCAACATGTAAGCTTTTACAGGTACTGTAGATGTGCGTTTTCTTAGACAATCAACTATAGATTTGCTATGTTGGTTGTCCTGAAAATGTGCATATGCAGTGCCTGTGAACGCTTACCATATTTTGTACTCATTTTTCAGAAAACTGTCAAGTCTGTCAAGCTTGACCCAGCCATTTTCATTATGAAATATTCAATGGAATTTCCCAAGATTATGAGTTTTAATTAAATTTGGGCAGGTCGGTTTTTCTTTTATTTTTGTGCGAACTCTTAAACCCTCAACTGATTTCCGGTTTCAGAATAAGAAAGTACAGTTTTCCAATATGCTGCATATGGCCTGCCGCAATTTCAGCATATTTTCCATTTCCATAGAATAAATCGGCGCGACCTGGTCCTCGTATTGCTCCACCTGTATCCTGGCTCATGACAAATCGGCTGAAATCCGTCCAGGCATTAATTCGACCGGAACTATCAATTAAAGGCTTTTTGGTTTCGATAAAAGACAGAGCCGGCAGGGGGAATATACGCCTGTCCAATGCTATCGATCTTCCCGGAGTCAATTTGACTTCAAGACAACCCAAAGGACCGTCTTCTTCTATTTTGAAGAAGACATAACTGCAGTTGTAGTTTAAAACAGCATCGATTTCTTCCGGGTGGTTGTGCAAATAAGAACGAATACTTTGCATAGACATTTGCGATCTATCAATTTTTCCCTTTTCAATAAGAAGCTTTCCTATACTCCGATAAGGCCGGCCGTTTGTTGCATGATAATGAACGTTAATTGTTTTTCCGTTATCAAGATCAATCTTTCCGGAACCCTGAATCTGAAGAAAAAAGAGATCGATCCTGTCTTTAACCCAGGCAAGCTGCTTAGCTTTGCCTTCTAAAGAATTTTTATGTTCAATTTCTTTACGCTCATGGTAAGGCACAATCGTTTGACCAGTGTATCTGCCGGTTATCCTTTCTCCTTTGAAACGTGGAGAAAATAAGGAGAGATCAATATTTATCAGATCATGAGGACGAGCGTACACGGGAAATATATATTCGGCGCTTTGCTCGAGACTTCCCTGCAAGACGGGCTCGTAATATCCTGTAAAAAGAACTTGTTCCGACTTGCTGCCTCCTATGGATCTGTAAACGAGATAATAAGAATCAATAAATTTTTTCAGTTCCTGTTTTGATGGTTTTGTGTGTATAAAATTTAGAAAATGCTCAAAAGATTTGATCATATGAGCTGAACTGAAAAAATCTTTACCAAATTTAAACTTTCTGACAGATGGAACTTTCTTGAGGTATGAAATACTCTGCAGAATGCTATGTTCCAAGCCGTCGTAGAGCATATCATCGGAAAATTCCGGATATTCTGAGGAGGAAATCCTGACTATCGGATATTTTTTAACAGTGCATCCTGCGATAAAGCAGGCAAGCATAATAGCAAAAAAAATGACCGATAAGAGCTTATGGAGAGCTGAATAATTCATGTTTTAGTAATTTTTCGTACAAATACTCCGTTTTTTCCACCTGATTTTTCAAGAAGGTATATATTGGAAATAACCATTGCTCTATCATACGATTTGCACATATCGTATATTGTAAGCGCTGCTGCGGATACCGCTGTCAATGCTTCCATTTCAACACCTGTCCGGCCAAAAATGCGAACCGCTGCTTCAATTCTGATTGAACTCGCTGTTTTATCGGGAAAAAAATCAACCATTATGTGTGTAATATTAAGTGGATGACACATTGGTATTAGCTCCGAGGTTTTTTTTGCCGCCATAATACCGGCAATTCGGGCTGTTTCAAGAACATTTCCTTTTTTTACTTTTTGATCATGGATCATTTCAAAAGTTGCCGGATCCATGGAAATAATACCCTGAGCAACGGCAATGCGCAAAGTCGGTTCTTTATCCGTTACATCTACCATCCGAACATGCCCTTGTTTATTGATATGGGTAAATTTTTGCATACAAAAATCCGTAACCGTTCACGGGAGAATCGGTAGCACAAAAAGGCTACTTCCCAACATGTAAGCGTTCACAGGCGCTTACAAAAATCCTAAATAAAAAACTCGGTCTTATCGGTAACTGTTGTCTTGATATCATTCAGAGTATCTTTAAGCGTTGCAATAACGTTGTCCCTGATATCACCGGCAACAACTAAAAACATTACGTCATCCCCTACAGAGAGATCCTTGTTTTCAGCAATTTGAATCAGTATTTCTATTATTCCAGGCCTTTTCTTATATTTTTGTATAACATGCCGCAGTTTTTCATGATTTACCCTGATTTTAAGGCCTGATACTTTTCTGCTGTTACGGGATGTAGAACGAACAACACCATTATGGCACAAAATCATTCCCACATTGTCAAAATCCGGGTGTTGTTTGATGGTATCAATAAGATTGCCAATATTCATTTGATAATTTCCTCGGCCATGGACAGCTCATCCGGAGTGTTAATATTGAAGAAAGATAATAAGTCAAGATCTTTTTCGCGCAAAACTTTTTCAGAAAGTTTTTTGACGCGAACCTTTCGAAAAAATTGTCTGATCTTAAGCTTTTTTTGTACAAGATGTTGCTCTGCCGGTTTAAGACATTGTTTTGAATATACAGCGCAGAGCGGCTCCAGCCCTTCTGAAGTTTTCGGTATGATAATGTCAATGCCAGGTTCAATTTTATTAACTATAGTTTCAACCAATTCCCTTTTCAGAAATGGTGTATCACATGCCGCAAAAAAAGCATACGGATTAGTTGTAAAAAAAAGACCTGCATGTATTCCTGTTAAGGCGCTTTGTAATGGAAAAATATCTGTTACGATATTAAGATTCCATTCAACATATTGAAGCGGATCATTGGTAACCAGAATAATCTCTTCAAAAAGTTCTTTAAACAGACCATAGGTACGATCTATGATCCTTTTCCCGCCAATACGAATAAATGCTTTGTTTCTGCCGGAAAAGCGCGAGTTCCGGCCTCCTGCCAATATTACACCGCTACATGGAAATTTCATACTGAAAACCTTTTTATGATAATGGCAGAAACGAAGTAACTTTACCAGCTATGAATCACAACTTCAGATCGTCTTTACCCGACCAACCCGCAACCCCCTTGTGTAAATTATTTTATCTACATTCCTGATCATATTCAAGTAAATCTTGATTTCAAGTTAATCATGATATAAAAATAAAGCAAAAAGTCAAAATAATTAGCATCTGAACAAAAACCCCATTCGGGCACAGTTCTAAACCTTAAACCTTAAATCTTAAATAAAAAGGATAGTGAAAGAAAATAATGGGCACATACGATATAATTTTGGATGTAGAAGATATAAATCGTATCCTGACAAGGATTACCTGTGAGATTCTCGAAGTACACAGAGGCACCGAGAGCCTTACTCTTATAGGCATTCAAACTCGCGGAGTTTATCTTGCAAAACGTATTCAATCCAGAATTTATGAAATCGAAGGGATTAAAATACCAACAGGCTATATAGATATTACACTCTATCGTGATGATTGGACCCGTATCAGCCACCATCCTGTTGTGCAGACTACGGATATACCTTTTTCCGTCGATAGCAAACAGATTATTTTGATTGATGATGTTTTGTTTACAGGTCGCACCATAAGGGCGGCAATGGATGCTATTATAGATTTTGGGAGACCGGATCGTATTGAACTGGCTGTGCTTGTTGATCGAGGCCACAGAGAACTTCCAGTCCAGGCTAACTATGTGGGAAAATTTATTGAAACACGGCGTTCGGAAACAGTAAATGTTTTGCTTTCCGAACATGATGGCGAGGATAAAGTTGTTTTCAAGGAGATATCATGAGTACAAAAGAACACAAAAAAAGCGCTCCGAAGAAACTTAAGACAGGAATAATAACTGTCTCAACTACTCGAACCATGGCGGATGATAAAAGCGGACGCTGGATCAGTAAGCGAGCTGGAAAAGAAGGGCATGAGGTTATGTTCCACCGTGTTGTTCCTGATGAAACCGAAGCTATAACCGAAACGGTTCTTGATGTTATTCGTGAATACGATATTCAGGTTCTCTTGCTGACCGGAGGCACAGGCATAAGCCGCAAAGATGTAACCATTGAAGCTGTGCGCCCATTGTTTAAAAAAGAACTTACAGCATTCGGACCCATTTTTGCGCAGCTCAGCTTTGAAGAGATAGATTCTGCTGCTATTTTATCCCGTGCCACTGCGGGTGTGGTCGGAAAAACCATACTTTTTTGTATGCCTGGGAGCATTAAAGCTTGCAAACTTGCATGCAAGGCTCTTATCTTCCCTGAAATAGGGCATCTTGTCAAGCATGTTTGTGAATAGTATGACGAAAAAATGCTTGACATTACTCAATTTTAAATGATAGGAAATCTCAAATTTTTATAAGGAATATAGATAGAATAATTTCCTCAAACAGGCGCATGGATTTAGGTCGGATAAACCAAAGTAGCCCGATGCTATGACGTATAGTTGATGAAGTTATTTCGTCCACATTTCTGATATTTTGCAAAGAGAGTAAAATTGGAATGACAAGCCAGCTATGGTAGAGGAGACAAGGCATGGGAGTATTTAAAAGAAAAACACGAACTGCATTATGCAGTAGTACTGCGGCAATGAAATCAATGGTTGTTATAGGTAGTTTTTTTGCGGCAATTGTTTTGATTTGTACTTTTGGTTGTGAACAGAAATCAGGTTTAAGGCCATTAGCTTCAGCTCCTCAAGAAATAGAGAAAGTTACTGCAGCTAAGCCGAAAGGAATGATTTCACCGGAAGTGACAAATGCTCACTGTGTTTTGTGTCACTTGCAACAGCCTCAAACCATAGAGACGCGTGGAGAGAAACATAAAAGCGCAGTAGGCTGTCTGGACTGCCATCGGGAGCATCCGCCTCAGAGCGCAAAAGCCATTCCTGAGTGCAGCATGTGTCACAGCGGAAAACCGCATTATGAGCTGGAACAGTGTTCGAGCTGTCATTCCAATACCCACGCCCCTCTTGATTTAAAGATGGAAGGTGAAATCAGCGAACCCTGTCTGACATGTCACCAGCAGCAGGGAGACGAGGTATCAAAATACCCCAGCGCACATACAAATGTAGCTTGCAATGAGTGTCACGCAGTTCACCGCAAAATTCCGGATTGTATGGAATGCCATGACAAGCACACCAAAGATATGGATTTCAAGGCATGTGTATCTTGCCATCCTGTCCACATGCCCCTTGTCGTTACTTATGGTCAGGATACTCCATCTGATTACTGCGGAGCGTGTCATGGAGAAGCGCTCAGTCTGCTTGAAAAGAATACGACCAAACACCATGATTTGTCTTGCGCTTATTGTCACAGAGATAAACATAAAGTCGTGCCACCATGTTTTGCATGTCATGGTAAGCCTCATCCGGATGCCATGCTGAAGAAATTTCCTGAATGTGGCGATTGCCATGGTACGGCTCATGATTTAAAAGCATAAAAGAATATATGTAACCGTTCACGGGGAGAACTGGTAGCAAACAAGGCTGTTTCCCAACATGTAAGCTTTTGCAGACACTGCATATGCAGTGTCTGCAAAAGCTTACAGAAATATATTAATCAGTGAATATTAAGAGTGAGTGATATGACTAAATCAAAAAGAAAAGCAGTTGCAGTAATTATTGTTGGAATGATGGTTATGGCTTGGACTTTTTCCGTAGAAGCTGCCCAGCCGGCTGAAAAGTCTAAGATGACGTCGCCTTATGAAATGGAAATAAAACCACTTACAACCGCAGAATGCGGTCAGTGTCATTTCTCTATTTTTCAAAATATCAAACAGGAAGGCGCCAGGCATCAGATTGATTGCATTCGTTGCCACACTCAATATCACGTGTATAATCCTCGAAAGCAAAATTATGACCAGATCATGCCTGAATGTATTTCCTGTCACGTGAGTACTAATGGTGGACCGTTTCATGGCAAAAACGAAAGTCTCACCCCATGTCTGGTTTGTCATTCCGATCCTCATAAGCCACTATCAATTCCGATGTCGGAAATTGAGGCTTCCTGTGCCCTTTGCCACACAAAGGAGGGCAATGAAATAAAGAATTATCCAAGTAAACATACCAGTGATGTATCTTGTGCCGATTGTCATGCAGAAAAGCATGGATATATTCCTGAATGCAGCGCTTGTCATGATTCACACAGTCCCAAGGCGGAACTGACCACGGCGGACTGCATGGTCTGTCATCCTGTTCACAAGCCAACAAGCATATCGTATGATGTTGAAAAAACATCATCCACAGTTTGTGCAGGTTGTCATGGTGTGGCGCATGATTTGCTGCAGAAAAAAGAAACAGGACATACATACGTCAAATGTTCCAAATGTCATCCCTCTCACAAGGAGATCCCTCCGTGCAGCAGGTGTCACGGAGAACCTCATACAAAAACAATGTTGATGGATACGACAAAATGCGGTGACTGCCACGGTATAGCGCACGATCTGTCTAAATAAAAGTGAGTAAAAGCGAAAAGTACGAAAACACGAAATAAGGCCTGCGAAAAATCAAGCTTTTTTAATGTCCTTTTTTCGTGTTTTCAATCTTTCGTGTTTATAAGGAACGGGGAAGTTAATTCGTCCACGTTCCTAATCAGGTAACCGTTCACGGAAGAACCAGTAGCATAATAAGGCTACCTCCCAACACGTAAGCTTTTACAGGTGCTGTAGATGTGTGTTTTCAGGGCAATCAACTATAGATTTGCTATGTTGGTTGCCCTGAAAACGTGCATATGCAGTGCCTGTGAACGCTTACTACTTATTTAATATCCTTGTGGTAACTTTGCAGAGACTTAACGCCGACATGTCCTTTTTTTCGCGCTTTGATTCCTCTGGCTGCTGCCAGTGCGGCTGCCACTGTTGTAATATTCAAAACTTTGTAATTGATCGCTGCTTTACGGATATATGAATCGTCTTCCTGGCTTTCCTTTCCGCTGGGTGTGTTGATGACAAGTTGAATTTTTTTGTTTTTGATTGCATCAACAATATTGGGTCGACCATATCCCAACTTGCGGATTGGTTCGGAATCAATGCCGTGTTCCGCCAGCAAGAGATGTGTTCCTTTTGTTGCCAGAATTTTAAAACCAAGTTCCCTGAAAAGCCTGGCCGGTTCCAGAATACTTTGCTTATCCCTATCAGCTATAGTTATTAATACGGTTCCATCAAGCGGCAATGATAAACGGGTCGCTTCCTGGGATTTAAAATAAGCCAGACCGAAGGAATCCGCCAGACCAAGGACCTCGCCTGTTGATCTCATCTCAGGCCCCAGAAGCGGGTCTACTTCGGGAAACATGTTAAACGGAAAAACCGCTTCCTTGACGCCGAAATAAGGAATCAATTTTTGTTCAAGACAGAGATCTGAAAGTTTTTTCCCAAGCATTATCTGTGTGGCAAGCCGCGCCATGGAAATATTGCAAACCTTGGAAACTATAGGCACGGTGCGCGAGGCTCTGGGGTTTGCTTCCAGGATGTAAACTGTATCGTTGGCGATTGCATACTGAATATTCATCAGCCCGACTACATTGAGTTCAATAGCAATATTTCTGGTGTATTCACGAATGGTTTCAATGTGTTTTGGAGGAATGCTTACCGGTGGAATTACACAGGCTGAATCACCTGAATGCACTCCGGCCAGCTCTATGTGTTCCATTACAGCGGGCACAAAGGCATCGGTTCCGTCGGCAATTGCGTCCGCTTCAGCCTCGATGGCGTTTTCCAGAAATTTGTCGATTAAAACCGGCCGTTCAGGTGAGACATCCACGGCAGCAGCCATGTAGTGTTTCAGCATCTCGTCATCCATAACAACTTCCATGCCACGTCCACCAAGAACATAAGAGGGGCGCACCATCAGAGGATATCCGATCTTTCCGGCAATTTCCAGAGCTTCCTCTATCGTGCAGGCCATGCCTGACTTTGGTTGAGGAATTCCCAGTTTTTTCATCAATTTGCGGAAACGGTCGCGGTCTTCTGCCAGATCTATGGCATCCGGAGATGTTCCCAGGATATTAACACCGGCTTCGGCAAGCTCTCCGGCAATGTTTAATGGGGTTTGCCCACCAAACTGAACAATAACACCATCCGGTTTTTCCTTTTCATAAATACTCAGGACATCCTCAACGGTCAATGGTTCAAAATAAAGCTTATCAGATGTATCATAATCCGTTGAGACGGTTTCGGGATTGCAGTTGACCATGATTGATTCACACCCTGCATCACGAATAGCAAATGCCGCATGTACACAGCAATAGTCAAATTCAATTCCCTGCCCGATTCTATTCGGTCCTCCGCCAAGAACCATAATTTTTTTACGATCGCTTACCTTGACCTTATTTGATCCATTATAAGTTGAGTAGTAATAGCCGGCATTTTCCACTCCGCTGACGGGAACAAAACCCCATGCCTCGTTTATGCCAAGCGAAATGCGCTTTTCGCGAATCTTTTTTTCTGAAATACCGAGAATCTGCGCCAGATATTTATCAGCAAAACCGTCTTTCTTTGCTTTTATCAGCAAGTCATCGGGAAGCGATAGATCTTTGTATTTCAGCATTTCTTCTTCCATCTCCACCAGGTCTTTCATCTGCTCTATGAACCATGGCTTGATGTGAGTTTTTTTATAGAGCATATTAACATCAGCTCCCTTGCGTAACGCCTCATACATAAGAAATTGGCGTTCGCTCGTTGGCGTATCCAGCGCATCCATCAATTCATTCAGAGATTTTTTGTTGAAATCCATGGCAAAGCCAAGACCGTAACGATTGATTTCAAGTGATCGTACAGCTTTCTGCAAGGCCTCCTTATAATTTTTCCCGATACTCATAACTTCGCCAACTGCACGCATCTGTGTGCCAAGCTTGTCCTCTATCCCTTCGAACTTTTCAAATGCCCATCTGGGAAATTTCACGACAACATAATCACCGGAAGGAGAGTATTTTTCGAGTGTTCCGTCTCGCCAGTACGGAATTTCATCCATTGTCATTCCACCGGCCAGAAGCGCTGAAATAAGCGCAATAGGGAATCCTGTTGCCTTTGATGCAAGGGCTGACGAACGCGATGTTCGCGGATTGATTTCAATAACCACTACACGTCCTGTTTTTGGATCATGCGCAAATTGGACATTTGTTCCTCCAATAACCTCAATCGCTTCTACAATGTCGTATGAATATTTCTGAAGACGTTTCTGCAATTCATGATCAATAGTCAACATAGGCGCCGTGCAAAAGGAATCACCTGTATGTACGCCCATGGCGTCGACATTTTCTATAAAGCAAACAGTAATCATCTGATTTTTGGCATCTCTTACGACTTCCAGCTCAAGTTCTTCCCAGCCAAGGACTGATTCTTCTACCAGTATCTGATTAACAAGACTCGCAGACAGACCACGAGCGGCTATGGTGCGAAGCTCCTCAACGTTATAGACCAGACCGCCTCCTGTTCCTCCCATCGTATATGCCGGACGGATTACAACAGGATAGCCCAATTTTTTCGCTATCTTTTCCGCATCTTCAACAGCGTTTACTGTCCGGCTCTTCGGCGTATCAATTCCGAGTCGCTCCATAGTCTCTTTAAAGGCTGTTCTGTCTTCCCCTCGCTTGATAGCATCGATATTAACGCCTATGATGCGCACGCCGTATTTTTTCAATACACCGGATTTTGCCAACTCGAATGACAGATTCAGAGCAGACTGACCGCCAAGGTTAGGAAGTAATGCGTCCGGACGTTCAGCAGCTATAATTTTCGTTATTGTACTGTGGTTAAGTGGCTCAAGATATGTTGTATCAGCTATGCCGGGATCTGTCATGATTGTTGCCGGATTTGAATTTACCAGCACGATTTCATAGCCAAGGCTACGCAAAGCCTTGCAAGCTTGCGTACCTGAATAATCGAACTCACATGCCTGACCAATGATGATGGGACCGGATCCGATAATCAGCACTTTCTTAATGTCGTCACATTTGGGCATAAAAACTCCTTACATGTTGGGAAGTAGCCTTGTTGCACTACCGGTTATCCCGTGAACGGTTACTTATTATTTTTGGGTGGAGGTGGTTTTAACTTCAGACACTTTTATATCCCGCATAGAGTGTGACAATTCCCATTGTCATTTTTTTCCATCTAATATCTTTAAATCCTGCTGAATGCATTATTGCAGCAAAAGCATCAGGATTCGGAAAATTCATCACTGAAGATGGTAGATATTTGTACGCCTTTGAATTTTTTGAAAAAAACCATCCTATTAAAGGAAGAATTTTTTTGAAATAAAAAAGGTAACATAACGATAAAAAACCTCTTTCAGGCGCTGCTAATTCGAGCACAAGAAGCATTCCTCCTTTTTTCAATCTGTCATGAAAGCTTTTTAATACTGATAGTTTGTCGCCAATGTTTCTGATTCCAAATGCAATGGTTATGGCGTCAAAAGTTTCTGTTTTGAATGGAAGATTAAAAGCATTTCCTGCAAACAGATGAATATTTGAATCAGCAAACACAGCCTTTTTTTTCTTGACGATTTTGTTTCTGGCCAGCATGAGCATAGCTGGGGAAAAATCAACACCAAAAACAGTAACTCCCGATCCTTTCTGCCGCAGAATTTCAATGCCGACATCACATGTTCCGCAGGCAACATCCAGCGATAGTCCGTTACTATGAATCTGCATCGCAGACACCATAGCCTTTCTCCAATATACATCCTGCCTTAAACTTAAAAGCCGGTTTAATAAATCGTACCTGGGCGCTATCTGCTCAAACATTTCTTTGACAAAGGGGAGTTCTGTATTTTTCATTGACAATACCACATTACGCATTATTTTATTGAGTTAGCTGGAGTTTCTTTTAACAGGATTTGAAAAACTTAACACATTAATTGTGCAATAACAATATGTACGCATATAAAATATCAGGAAAATAAATGACTATCAAACGTGATTATTATGAAGTTCTGGGTGTAAACCGTGATGCTGCAGATAATGAATTGAAAGCAAGATACCGCAAGCTTGCTCTGAAATATCATCCGGATAGAAACCCTGACAATAAAGAGGCTGAAGAAAAGTTCAAGGAGGCTGCAGAGGCCTATGATGTACTTCGAGATACCAGGAAGCGCCAGATATATGATCAATATGGACACCAGGGTCTTGAAGGATCCGGCTTTTCCGGAGTCGGCGGATTCGATGATATTTTTTCAAGTTTTGGAGACATTTTTGAAGATGTTTTCGGATTCAGCGGCAGAAGAAGTTCAAAAAGCGAAGTTCGGAGGGGAGCGGACCTTCGCTATGATCTGACACTCAGCTTTATGAAAGCAGCCTTTGGAACAGAAACCGAAATAGAAGTAGAAAAGATGGATGTGTGCCATATCTGTAATGGCAGCGCATGCGAACCTGGCACACATCCGGAAACCTGCAAGCACTGTCGTGGTACAGGCCAGATTTCCCGCAGTCAGGGTTTTTTTACAGTAAGAACCGCATGTCACCATTGTCGCGGTAAGGGACAGGCCATATCTGATCCATGTTCTAACTGCAGGGGAACAGGGCAGGTTAATGTCAACAAAAAAGTCACTGTAAAAATTCCGGGGGGAGTCGATTCCGGATCCAGGCTTCGCCTGACAGGAGAAGGGGAATCGGGCATTTATGGTGGACCTTCGGGAGATCTTTATGTTTTTATCTATGTAGAGCCTCATGAATTCTTTAAACGTGACAATACAAATGTAATATGCCAGATAGAGACTTCCTTTATACAGGCCACTCTTGGCAGCAAAATAAAAGTACCCACCTTAACCGGTGAAAAGATGCTTGAAATTCCTAAAGGAACACAGCCTGGTGATTTATTTCATTTCAATGGAGAGGGCATTCCTTCTCTCAGAAACGGTAAACGCGGCGACCAGATAATACAAGTTATCATTAAAACACCTACACATTTAAACAAGAAACAGGAAAAACTGCTCAAGGAATTTGAAAAACTAGAATCAGGCAAGATAACTAACAGGTTAAAGACCATACTTAAAATGTAATGCGCTATTATGGATTTTAAGAGAATCAGGCATTCTTCACTTCTCAGTTAACACATTTGGGGAATTAGTAAGCGTTCACAGGCACTGCATAT
>JAUWOS010000061.1 GCA_030611985.1 Desulfobacterales bacterium
CTGCATATGCACGTTTTCAGGGCAACCAACATAGCAACACTATAGTTGATTACCCTGAAAACGCACATCTACAGCACCTGTAAAAGCTTACATGTTGGGAAGTAGCCTTGTTGTACTACCGGTTCTCCCGTGAACGGTTACGTTAATTCATCCATCCAATCATCCAATCATCCAATCCCTAAATCCTTCAATTCCTAAATTCCTAAATCCAATCAAACCCTAACCGCCGATGCCGCTTCCTCAATCGTTGTTATCCCAGCAACAACCTTGGCGGCAGCATCGTCCCTTAGTGTTCTCAACTTACCAGCCTGCTGGGCGGCTCTGGTGATTTCTTGGGCGGATTTTTTTTCCAGTATCATGCCCCGGATCATCTTATCAATCACCAATACTTCGAATATACCTGTTCGTCCCTTGAAGCCGGTATTCATACAGCTAAAACAGCCTGTGCCCCGCTGGAAGTTCGTATTTTCCATTTTGTCCAGTCCCCATTGGGCAAGAACTCTATCAGAAGGGCTGTATGACACTTTACACTTAGTGCAAACTGTTCGTATCAAACGCTGGGCAAATGAGGCCAGTATGACAGACGAGACAAGAAAAGGCTCTATTCCCAGATCAAGCAGTCGAACAATAGAGCCTGCAGCGTCATTTGTGTGAACAGTACTCAAAACCATGTGTCCTGTCATTGCCGAACGAATTGCAATACGGGCGGTTTCAGAATCACGGATCTCTCCCACCATGATAATGTCCGGATCCTGTCGAAGTATCGACTTAAGACCGCCGGCAAAGGTCATGCCTGCCCTGCGGTTCAACTGGATCTGACGTATATTTTTCATACGGTATTCAACAGGATCTTCAACGGTAATAATATTGACATCCGATTTATTCATCTCTTTGAGAAGAGCATAAAGACTGGTGCTTTTACCACTTCCTGTAGGGCCGGTACTCAGAATCATTCCATACGGTTTGCTAATTAAATCATTAATTTTTTCTATATCTTCCAGGCACATACCGAGGCGATCCAAGGTATAAAAATCAGTACTCATATCCAGAAGACGCATGACCAGATTTTCTCCATAAATGGTCGGTATGACAGAAGTCCTGATGTTTATTTCTTTATCTCCCACCGCGACCGTAAATCTGCCGTCCTGAGAAATTCTTGATTTAGAAATATCCATATTGGAGAGTATTTTTATTCTGGAAATAATCGGAAGCAGCATCGCTTTTGATGGAGACGGAACCTCATGCAGCGTGCCATCTATCCGGAACCTTGTTTGAACATAATCCTTTTCAGGGCTGATATGTATATCGCTTGCTCCCTGACGCACAGCATGAGAGACGATCGAATTAACCAGACGAACTACCGGAACCTGTTCGGCCATATCCTGCAATGAGCTTATCTGGGCATTTTCCATAACCTCTTCCATGCCGGTAATCTCATCAGGATTATAAGGCATTTCATCCAGGCTCTCCATGACCCCGCCGAGAGCTGAATATGTGCCGTAAATTCTGCCAATTAATTCGGTTAATTCCCAGTCAGTGCAAATTACAGGTTCTATTTCGCTGTTTGTGAGCGTTTCAATTGCATCCAGAGTCTCTATATCAGATGGGTCGCTCATAGCTATTATAAGGAGGCGACCTTTTTTCATTAAAGGAGCCACCTGATACTTTTGGGCTGCCTCAGATGGAATAAGGTTCTTTAAACCGATATCAACCGGATAATCATCAGAATTGTATTTTGTGAGCTTGAAATGTTGACTGAGAGCTTCCATGAGATCGAATTCACTAATCTTTCCTTGCTGAATCAAGATCTGACCAAGCTTCATCCCGCTCTCCTTCTGAGCATCCAATGCCTGGTCGATCTGCTCTTTATTCAGGAGTCCCTGCTCCAGGAAAATATCTCCCAACAGCTTTTTTCTCTTCAACTTATGTCCTTTGGGTTCGTTGATTGATTGATTTTAGGAAGATTGGAAAAAAAGACAGTATCTTTCTCCCATTTATTAACAATCTTCGCATTTGCCGCAACAATTTCCGGTAGTTCGAAAATAGCTTTTCGGGCAAATTGTTCATCGACAAAACAGTTTTTGAGAAGAACAACAAAGTTCATGCTCTCTCGTTTATTCCAGTAAGAAAAAATTCTCAGACTAAACGATGAATATGCATGCAATCTAACAAAATTGTACGTCTCTTCGAGCGTCTCGCATCTTGTCACCTCTACCCACCAGACTCCATCCGGCACAACGCTTGCCGCAGCTGGAACAGCCGGAAAGTTGATTGTTTCGCCAACATATATTGTATCAAGATCACCAATCTGCGGGTTGAATTGCTTTACGGCCAGGATAAGGTCATGCAAGTGAGGCTTAACGGGCAATCCATATACCTTATATATCATATCCAGAACAGTTTCTCCGCGCTTTACTCTTATCTTTCCCAGCAACACTGAAAAATTATTCGTCTCAGACGACTCGACAAAATCTTTATTTACAATATCAGCTTCATGTTTGGTGATTCGGTGATTGATTGATTGGTTTTCGTATCCTGCTTCATATTCAGCTTCATATTCGGTGATTCGTTGATTCGTTGATTGGTTTTCATATTTCGCTGCCTGCATAACATCATCTATCCTGCCGGCATCATCTTCAGGAAAAGGCAGATCTATGCCCACCTCATCTTTATCTTGAACTGCAAAATTTTCGGAAGATGCTACAGTTGTTGAAGCTGTCTTTGAAACATCATGCCAAGGGAGCCATGCTTTCAACCGATCCGGAAGTAGCGCTAAAACCAGAATTGCCGCCAGACCAATCAGCGCTGCAACAGCGGCTTTATGATGCATTCTTCGCGTTTGTCCGGTAGATATCCTGCTGACACAGGAACGGACCAACGGCCAACCGACCCTGGAACGGTTTTGAATAATCAACACCAGCACAATCTGATGACACAAGTTTATAATTTTTCGAGGATAACCACCTGTTGCCCGGTATACAGCCCATAGAGCCGGACGACTGAACATGGATGAAGGATTGCCATGTTCGGTTGCACGTTTCAGGCGATACTGAATCATCTTTCTTGTCTCCACAAAATCAAGTGGACCCAAAAAGAGACGAATATTTATCCTGTCGGCAAAGTTTGCACGCTCTTCAATGGTCTGCTCAAACTCTTTTTGCGCAAAAATAACTATTTGCAATAACTTATGTTCATTTATTTCGTAATTGAGAAACTCGCGCAGGATTTCCAGGCAAAAACCAGGAATCTTTTGCCCTTCATCTATAATCAAAACAACGGTTTTTCCCTCATCCACACCCCGGCAGAAAAGATCTTTCTTTATCAATTCTCTAAATCGCCATTCGGTTGCGCCGGCGACAGGTTTCGGTATTCCGAACATCTCTGCCAGAGTAGATAAAAATTCTAACGAGCTGTTAAAAAAAGGATCAAGGAGAAGATGTGTTTGAACATCATCTGTTCCCGCAAATTTGCGTATCAGTTGACGACACAAAGTGGTCTTGCCTGTCCCTACATCGCCGATAATCACATTCAGACCGCGGCGTAGACGAATGGCAAGCTCCAGCTTTTGAAGATATCCGACATGCTGCCTGGAATGAAAAAAGAAATCAGGATCAGGCGAGTTGGAAAAAGGTTCTCTATTAAAATTAAAAATTTTATAGTAATCCATGTGTAAGGGGGTAGAGATTTAAGATTTAAGATTTAAGTGTCTGGGTTCAGAGGACAGAGGACAGAGTTACCTTTTTTTCGTTAACTTTAACTAACTTCTCACACTCTCAACTTCTCACCATCCAAACCTCTCACCTTCTCATCTTCTCACCTTCCCAACCTCCCATCTTCCCAAACCTCCCAATCTCCCAGCCTCATTGCGAGATCTCCTGGCTTGCAACATATTCTTTTAGAATATGAGGCGTCATAAATATAAGCACTTCTTCCATCTCATGATCTTTAGATTCTCCTTTAAACAACCAGCCCAAAACAGGAATATCCTTTAACCAGGGGACACCGGACTTATTTTTCATTTTTCTGTTTTTGGTTAACCCTGAGATAACTATTGTTTCACCATCTTTTACAAACAGGGTTGTTTTGGTCTCTTTTTTTATAATAAAAGGATTTCCCTGCACAGCCCTGGACATATCAACCTCATCTTTTTTAACCAGAATCTCCATTTTTAATGACTCTCCATCAATTACATGAGGTGTAATCTCCAGCCTGAGAACGGCATCTTCAAATTTGACCTCCTGCTCTCCCTCAGATAAAGATACGTAAGGCACCTTTTCGCCATTTTCAGTATATGCTGTTTGATGATCAAGGGTAGTAATAGATGGACTTGAAAGTATGTTGAGTTCACCTTCTTCCTGAAGAGCACTCAATTGCAGATCAAGAATGTTGCCGGCCATACTTCCAAACATAAGCCCTATAGATGCACCGGCGTTTTCCGCCAAAGTAGCAGGAAAATTAATACCGAATCCTTGACCGCTGATACCACTTGCCGCACTATCGGAAGCAGTAGCATCGGAAGCAGTAGCATCGGAAGAAGTGCTATTGGAAGAAATATTACCAGGTGTAATCCAATAGTTTTCACTGCCCAACTTATTTTTATATATCCCACCCCACTGTATACCAAGATTGCGGGCAGTTCCCTTGCTTGTTTCAACAATATTTGCTTCTATCCTTATCTGAAGGCTGGGTTTATCGAGCTTTCGGATCAGTTTGAGCATCCCGGCAATATCATCACTTGCAGCATTGACAATCAGGGAATTGGTATGCTCATCCACCATCACTGATCCACGCGTTTTTCCCGGGCCGTCTTTAGTCAGAAATTGTTTCAGGTTGTCACAAAGTTTATTTGCATTGGCATATTTGATATTAATTATCCTGGGCTCTAATTGCTGGGCCTTTTGTTTGTTCTCCATTTCATGTATCTTCAGGTCATGTTCCATATCCTCCAGAGTCATAACCCTTAAAATGTCTCGCTCCTGAGTATATATAAGCCCCATTGTGCGGAGAACTCCGATAAAGGCCTGATCCCAGGGGACGTCAACAATATTTGGCGTAATATCGCCTTTTACGCTGGAGTTTATCAGAATATTTTGACCGGCAATGCGGGCAAGCGCCCTGAGAACGACGGCAATATCAGTTTTGCGCATTTTCAGGCTTATTTTCTTTGTTGGAAGAGGTTTTTCAACTTTGACCGATTCTTCCTTCAAAATCGCCTTTTTCTTTATGCTTTCAGAAGGTTCAACAGGTTGCGGTCTGGCAGCAGGCGAATGCCCTTTTGACTTTTCCGCCATCACCTTCCATTTTTCAAAGAAGGCATCTTTTTTTGCAATCTTTTTCCCTGCGCATCCACAAAACAAGAAAGCCGACACAACAACTATAACCAGACAAACGATCTTCGTTTTAGAATAAGTTTCAGTCATAATTTATTTTCCTCATAGAAATAAAGAATTCAAGATTCAGAGTTCAGAGTAAAAAAACGATCAACTCTCAAACCCGAAACCTTAAACCCTGATTCCTGAGTGTAATTAGGAACGTGGACGAATTAACTTCCCCAAGTAGGCGCACAGATTTGGATCGAATTTGTTTGATCTCAGATCACAAAAGTTGAAGGAATAGCGAGCTATTTCAATATTTTTGGGATCTGAGATCGGACAAAGGCGGTCTGAAGCTGTGATGCATAGTTGGGGAAGTTATTTCGTCCACGTTCCTTACCATTCTTCATTAATAAACTTAACAGTTATCGCCTTCTGTTTTCCCCCGGGTTTAAGAATGACTCTATCCGGATAAATACCTTGAACGATATGTTCACCTGCCGGACTCTCACCAGCCGGACTCTTATTGACTATAATCTCGCCAATTTGATAATCTAACCCGTTAATAACGGCCAGTCTCTTTTTGCCCAGCTCAACGTAGCCTGTATACATAAATTCGACTTTTTCAGCCTGTGCCGATATACCGCCGATACCAGGCTTCCAGGAAGGTCTGCCTTCAAAAAAAGGACTTTTTGTCCATTCTGTCCCGGCCTGCGCTATAATGTATTCTTCCGCTTCAGTTAAAGCCCCTTCTTTTAGTTCCGCTGCCACATCATTAACCAGTTTATTTAACTTGGTTATATTTTTTCCTGTTTCAATACGCGTGCGTTTGTCCGGCGATGCTATAAAAAATGAGTATATCCCGAAAATGATGACCAGCACAGCGATAACAACTATGACTTTTTCTTGTTTTGACATAGCGTCTTCTCCCTAACTCACGGCAAGCCATATTTTCAGACTGCATTCTTTAGCGTTTGCTGCTCGTTCAATACGAATCTCCTCTATCTCTTCTATACAGGCAACCTTTCCGAGTTCTAACAAAAATTTACGAAAATCGAAAAAATTTCCTTTTACAACAACGTCAATTAGCAAAAAACCGGAATCATTGCCAAGAGACTTGATATCAGGGATAACAGATAAAACCGTCAAATTGCACTTTCCGGCTATTTTTTCAAATATTGATGGAAGCTCCTCTATTTTATCCATGGAAAACTTTGTTTTCACAGGATATAACAAAATATTCGGTCTCTTGAACTGAATCTTTTCCATCAATTGCGAATAAACAGGAAATAATATATTTTGCTCTTCTATGTTGCACCGAATCTTCGCAATCTCCCTGTCCATTCTTTCCAGAGATCGCTGGAGAGGATAATGCCCTATGGCAATAAAAGAAAGAATACCCAGGCTGCATATCAAAAGGTAGGCCAGGCTCCTGGTCGGCATTTTAAACAATTTTATTTGCATCATCTTCAAAGCTCTTATCGCTAAACCAATTTTAATCTTAAAGTAAAGTGCAAAACATCGTCTTTGCTATAATATGATGCAGGCACGCTCTTTTGGATTACGGGAATATTGAAAATCGGCGAACTTTTCAATCGCATCATATATCTTGCTAATAATATATTGTGTATCTTGGGATCTCCTGAAATTATGCCATCAACCAGCAAATATTTTTCCCTGCTTTTACTGCTTTTTTTACCGCCCTTCTTACTGCTGCTTTTTACATGACCGCCAAAACCGGCTGTTATACTGAGCAAACGAACATTCCCCGGAGTTAAATTGGAAAGTTCATTAACAGCCACTATTGGAAGGAGTTTTTTGCTGTTTATTTTCAAATCCTGCTTGCTGCTTTTAATCGTATCTGTCATTTGCAGGATAAGATTCTGATTAACAAGGGGAGTGTACTGCTCTGCCTGCTGCTTAAGCTGAGCAATAACTGCTTTTTTTTGATCGGCATAATTACCCATCCACCAGAAAACCCCAAGGCAAACAGCCATAATTATCAGAAATATTGAAAAAATGCCACGGTTGATTCGAGCTATGTTTGTCTCTTTCTCCTCATCCTTTTGCGTGAAAATGAGATTGGGGGTATAGTGATTATCAGATAGAGCAAGCCCCACGGCTACGCCAAAAGCAGAACGCTCTGTAACTGATGCAGGAGGTATTGCAACGCCTAAAAACGGGACTTTATCGGAGTCAAGGGCATCAATAACATCTGCTTTAAATTCGAGCTGTTCTCCAATATAATCAATCAGGGGGGTATAGAAAGGTATGCCGCCTGAGATGCAAATATTCTTCACACTTGCATCCGCAAAAGTTGAATCATAATGAGTAAACGTATTTTTGATCTGCCTGATCAACCTGTTTACAGCAGGAAGGATCATGCTGAATATTTCTTCTTCTTTCAGGTGAATCCCTGTCTCTTTTTCAATTATGGAAGGAACGCCGGCTCCAAGGCCAAAAAGCAGTTTCAGGCTCAATTCCGTGTCGTAAGATTCTGTCTCAGAGATATCAGCAGCAGGCGTCTCGCTCTCTTTGTCCATTTCTCCGGAAATCTTTTTTTTACAATCAACAATTCCTTCGGTAAGAGATTCAACCATGCTGTTTATGCCGGCCATGATACTGCGCGTCATGACAAGACTGCCTTTAGAGAAAATATCAATATGAGATCTGTCATAACCCATATAAAGACTTGCCGTTATCTGATCAATGGTCGGCAACCAGCCGGTTCTAAACAGATTTTGAATTGCAAAAGGAGCGATAGTTATGCCGGATAAAGCAAAGCCGGTTTTTGAAAAGAGTGTTTTTATCTTTTCCACTTCCTTCTTTGGAGCAATATAGGCTGTCACTGCTATCTTGTCGACGCCTTTATCAACAACTTCACCTTGAACATCAAAATCGAATAAATTCTCTTTTTCATTAAAGGGAAATTCTTTTTTGACTGTCCAGTAAACAGCATTGGCGATTTCTTTTTTTTCTACTTTGGGTATCTGTATGTGCCGCACTTCAACATTGGTAGACGACATAACCGTCCAGATGTTGATACTCTTCGACCGATCGCAAAAATCAGCCAGGGCGGATCGCAAACAATCAATAAACTGCTGAGATCCTTTTGAGACACGAGGCGGTAACGGCACACATTTGCAATCAAGCAATTGCCATTTTTGGCCGGTAGGTCGTGTAATTTTGATCAATCTCAGCTCAACGCTGCCGATATCGACCCCTATTGTAATCGGATTTTTTAAAGGAAAGATTTTATTCAAAACGGACACACGCCCTTTGGCGGGCGGCGAAGCTATGGAAGCATCCGAAAAATCGCCTGATGTCGCATCATTACTGCGAATCATTTTGAGCAATTTTTCAGTAGAAGATATTTCGTTTTGTGATGGCAACATAGCCCTCCGACTCTGGTACGCAGTAAAGTTTTTTAATTTTTCAAAGTAAAAGATATAATGAGGCAGGTGGACTTGTCAACAAATTAGTTACTCTGAAAATTTGGCATAAGCTCTTTTTGGGCAGAGAGTAATGTTTTGAAATTGGCAAACATTGATTTTTGTAAGCGTTCACAGGCACTGCATATGCACGTTTTCAGGGCAACCAACATAGCAAATCTATAGTTGATTGCCCTGAAAACGCACATCTACAGCACCTGCAAAAGCTTACATGTTGGGAAGTAACCTTGTTTGCTACCAGTTCTCCCGTGAACGGTTACTAATTTTTATGGAGAAGTTATTTCGTCCACGTTCCTAATTTGCAAAAAGAGGCATATTGCTCTTAGGCAGTATTCCTCGATCCCTTGCCATAACAAAAAGTTTGTTGATGGCTTCTTCCCCCTCATCACCTGCGTCCAGCGTAAATTCATTAACATAAAGATCTATGTGTTGATGAATTACGGCAAGTGTCATTTCCTGAGCATATCTTTTTATATAATTATCTGCTTTAGTTCGATTATTAAAGGCATACATCACACTTTCCCGTATGGCTCTTTCTGCCCTCCCTGCAGTTCTATCTGCTATATCTCTTCGCATGGCGATACCTCCCAAAGGAACAGGGAGCGATGTCTTCTGTTCCCACCACTCTCCAAGATCGACAAGACCGATAAGGCCATACTCTTTATATGTAAACCTGCCTTCATGAATTATTACGCCAAAGTCAAAGTCCCCATTTTGAACAGCAGGCATGATTTTGTCAAAAGACATGGGAACTGCATCCGGTTTTCCAGATAAATAAAGGCCAAGCAGCATACATGCAGTAGTCCACATTCCCGGCACTGCAATTTTTTTTGTCTTGAGCTTTTTAAGGTCAAACCCCGGTCGCGCCACAACAACAGGCCCGCAACCTCGTCCAAGAGCTGCCCCGCTGCGAAGAAGCCCATATTTGTCCAGAAGGTAGCCAATGGCGGCAAAAGAGAGCTTTGAAATATCAAAAGCCCCTCTCCGCGCACGCTGATTCAGCGTCTCTACATCCGCAAGTTCGATCTCGAATGTAAGTTCGGTACAGTCAATCAGGTTATGAGCAAGCGCATAAAAAATAAACGTATCATTAGGGCAGGTAGAGTAGCCGAGCCTTAAATTTCTATTCACAGTTAATCTTTCCTAAGCAGCACATTTCGACTTAAATGCGTTGAAAAGAGAAGCATCCATTATGGTTTCGCAGCCGGTTATACCGGCTATAACTACATTATCCGTGTCAAGGAATGTAAAGTCACACTTTATTTTATGGTTGGTTACTTCTTTAATTTCAAGAACCACGGTAACTCCATCGGAGGGAAATTTATTGCGATACTGGCGATAACAGGCGCTATAACCTGGAAGCGTAACAACTCCCATTTCTTCAAAACACCATATAATTGCCAACTGAAAGGCGGCATCAAGAATAAGCGGATCGCCTATCCAGCTACTTCTTAAAGGATCCGCAATCCACTTTGCAGGCGGAGGAGCTGAAAAAATCTCTGCCGTCATGCCATTAGATGAATAACCTGTTATTTTTTTGATCGCACGAAGTTCATCGCCGTGGAAGAGGATTTTTTCGTATATTTCGTCCATACTTCTGGAATAAGTTTTTGAATCAATACGTTCCGGCTTATTAAAAACTGGTGGCTGTGGCAAGCTTTCTGCCAAAATAGCTTTTGCTCTATCGTAAATCAGCTCTTTATTATTTTCTGTATTGTTTCTTATTTCAACATCAACTTCAATGATTGAGCCTTTTTTTCCGGCTTTGCCCGCCATTAGACTGATAATCTTTTTTTTCTGATCAAGCTTAATTCCATTTAAAATCCGTATATCATCAAAACCGTGTAGAAAAAAACCTGGGTTTTCATGAAGAGCTCCATGCCCCAAAAGTTCTACTATGAGCGCAAAAGGCACTACCGGTTTTCCATTCAAAACGTGCGATGCAAGAATCGGGTATCTATCAACATCTATTTCACGTTTAAGAATAAATGAAAGTTTTTCTTTGCGGCGAGGAGCAAGAGACAATGTCTTGCTGGTTCTTGTTTCTAAACTTGCGCCGATAACAACTTCTACCGGAGAGCTTTTATCTCCCATCATCTCATAAAGCATAGACAGGGCGCCTGCATCAGTCGGAATTAAGTCTATTTTATTTCGCTCAAATTCACGCTTTAGAAAAGGAGATACCATACCGCCATCCCATGGACCCCAGTTAATGGATATAACTCTGCAATCCGGTCGTGTTATCGACTCCTGTTGAGCTATTTTGTTCAAAGCTTCATTCGCCATTGCGTAATCTGCCTGACCTTTGTTTCCGATCCGTGCTGTTATTGATGAAAAGAGTACAAGATATTTGAGGTTATCGTTTTTTGTTGCTTCAAGAAGCACGGCAAGCCCTTCGACCTTGGTATCAAAAACTTTTTCAAATTGCTCTGACGTTTTATTTATTATCAGGCAATCTTCCAGCACTCCGGCTCCATGTATAATACCTTTTATCGGCCCATGAGCCAGGCGAACATCATTAAGTATTGCATTGACGCCGGCAGAATCGCGAACGTCAACCGGATAGTAAAGCGCTGTATTCCCATTTTTTCTCAAGGTTTCAAGATTTTTTCCGATTTCGCGATTCGCCATGTGTTTTTTAAATGCTTTTTCTATTTGAATTGGCGATGCATTGCTGCTGTCAAATTCATTGTCAAGGATTGCTCTTTTGACAGCAGCCTCATCTTGAAGTGATATAAGCCATTCCGGTTCAGGTGATGGATGAGGCGATCGTCCAAGAATAACAAGAGTCGGCTTTACATATTTTACAAGCGCCATGGCACATGAAGCAGTTATTCCTTTTGCGCCTCCTGTTATAAGCACCACATCGTCCGGCTCAAGATCTGTCTGGATGGCCTGATATTGCGGATATGGCGAAGATTCAAGTTTTAGTATATATCGTGCATTCGGTTCAAGACCGACTTCAACAGGAACAAAATGACCATGATTTAAAAGTTCATTCGCAACAGCTTTTGCGATCTTTTTGTTTTCTATCCAATCCGGCGTTATATCTATGGCATGACAACAGACATCTTTCCATTCGATTGAGGCGGTTTTTGCAAGTCCGGCAAGTCCTCCCAGCAGAGGGTTAGCGATCTTTTTGCCCTTAAAACCGAAAGCTCCATCCAGACGAGTTATCGTCGCAAATATTGCGCCGCCTCTTTTTGCAGAATCAAGAAGGCTCGGAGCAATATGATTTGTAAGCAAAAAAGCGTCTTTCATATCTTGATTCGGGATTTCAGATTCCGGATCCGGAATGATTATAAAACCGCCCGCCTGGGACAGATTTTTTTTGCCCTTTAATATATCAGGCAACACATCAGATGAAAGAATGACCGCATCAATATCAAGAGACCTCAGTTCGTCAGCAATTGCTTCCGAAAGACCGGTTTTGTCATCAGTAATAAAAATCTTTCTCTTATCCGGAATAGATAATTTTTTAACATAGTCAATCGACGCCTTAACTACAGACACAACCCTCCGATCAACCCTGCCGGTGTCAAACTCCCGACCCCCGTCTCCCGTCTCCCGTCTCCCGTCTCCCGTCTCCCGTCTCCCCGCCTCCC
>JAUWOS010000045.1 GCA_030611985.1 Desulfobacterales bacterium
ATCGGTAGCACAACAAGGCTACTTCCCAACATGTAAGCTTTTACAGGTGCTGTAGATGTGCGTTTTCTTAGACAATCAACTATAGATTTGCTATGTTGGTTGCCCTGAAAACGTGCATATGCAGTGCCTGTGAACGCTTACGAAAAAACTTGTAGAAAAAATAAGAAAAGGCGGATAAAAACTATCCGCCTTTTCTTATTTTCCGTTCTGAGCTTTTATCTTTTATGGCACCAATAATACAGGAAGTTCCGATGATTCTGTTACGCGATGAGAAATGCTTCCCAGCCAGAACTCTTTAAAGCGGTCTTTGCCTGTAGTTCCCATAACTATCATACTGGCTTTGTGTTCTCGCGCCACCCTTATAATCTCATGAGCGCTCCGCCCGGAAAACAGATGTGACTCAGCCTTGATCCCATTTTTCCTTAACCTGTCACAATACTCTTTCAAACGCTCTTTGCTCTCTTTTTCGATACGATTTAATTCAGACTTGTCAAGCCCTTTAGAAATTTTGACTCCGATTATGTGAGCCACCATTACCTTATCGGTTAGTTCTTTAAAAGACGAAACAAGCTTAAGCGCTTTTTCTGAGGGCTCGGACCAGTCAGTAGCAAGAAGGGGGCTTGTAAAAATGTGATCGTTTACCCGTGTAATCAGATCGCCTTCCCATTCAAACCGCACCATGTATTTGCTTACCAGGACAGGAATTTTGCTTCGGCGTACAAGTTCCAGAGTGTGAGATCCGATATAGACCTTTCCAAGCACTGTTCTCTTTTTTCTGCCGGCTACAATAAGATCAACCTTTTCTTCTTCCGCAATACGCAAAAGCTTTGGAATGGGATTTCCCACCTCAATTCTGATCTTGCTCTCAATGCCCTCTGCCGATATAGCTTCCTGCCAGTCTTCAAAACGGATCCTTGCCTGTTCTCTCAGGCGTTCTTCCTCATCTTTCATATATCCGCCATAAGGCACAAACCCGACCTCATCTCTTGGAATAATATAGGTCAGCACAATCTCCTTAAGGCCGGCTTTTTTGAGTTCCAGAATGGATTCCAGTGAATTAAATGCCAACTCCCTAAATTTTGTAGGAAATAAAATCTTTTTAAATTCCATAATGTACTCCTGTATTTAAAAGAAAATTAAAGTTATAATCACAAAAACCGGAAGCAAGAAGACCAGAGAATACTTCAACACATAACCGAAGAAACTCGGCATTGGCGTGCCTCCCTCTTCTGCAATCGACCGCACCATAAAGTTAGGCGCATTCCCGATATAGCTGAAAGCGCCAAAAAAGACCGCGCCCGCAGAGATCGCCTTCAAATAGATCGAGGTTTCCGTCATAAGAAGAGGAACTGCCTGAGCTTCCGACATGCCCGGATAAAAGGCTCCAAGAGCAGTGTTAAAAAAAGTCAGGTAAGTCGGCGCATTATCAAGGAAACCGGAAAGAGCGCCCGTGACCCAGAAGTAATGTATCGGCTCCTTTACCGTAGCAATCAAAAAACCCAGCTCGCCCTTTAGCCCTGCCTTTAGTATAAGAAGACAGGGAACCATTGTAATAAATATTCCGATAAAAAGATAGGCGACCTCAACGATCGGAAACCAGCTAAATTCATTATCTTCATATATCTTTTTCGAAGTAGTCAGCAACGAGAGACTACCCATTAAAATAAGGAAACCATCCCGCATCCAGTCCTGCACTGCACGGTGAATCCCGAATGTGTTGACTTCACCCCAGTCCACGATTCCGCTTATGAGTACTGCTCCGATAATACCACCGAGAAAAACGAAATTATGCAATCCTACTAATTTCAATGGTTCTTTTTCCCCTTCTTCTACAGGAGCGGAAGTCAGGCCCTCTTTTTTGTAATGATATGTGTCAAGGGCAAAATAGATTGCCAGCAAAATACCGGCTGCTACAAGCATATGCGGCATTAGCTTCATTGTCCAAAAAAAGGAAACCCCATGCAAAAATCCCAGAAAGAGCGGTGGATCGCCGAGTGGAGTTAACGAACCTCCTATATTTGCAACCAGAAAGATGAAAAAGACCACCATGAAGGTTCTGTTTTTCCGGTAATCGTTTGCCTTTAAAAACGGACGGATCAGCAGCATGGCAGCCCCTGTTGTACCCATCCATGAAGCAAGCACCGTACCAATAAGTATCATAATAGTATTTACAATCGGTGTTCCACGCAATGTGCCTTTAAGCACGATGCCGCCGGAAACGGTAAAGAGCGCCCAGAGAAGGACAATAAATGGCACATAGTCGGCAAGGATTATGTGTGCAATTTCGTACAAGGCAGTACCCTTAAATGCAATCAAAAAAGGAATCCCCATACATGCCGCCCAAAAAGCGGAAATCTTGCCAAAATGGTGATGCCAGAACTTTGGAACCAGAAGAGGAAAGAGCGCTATAGAAAGAAGCATGCATGCAAAAGGGATGCAGCTCCAGAGCGGAAGCACTTCTCCAAGATTGACATGTCCTCCGTGACCACCACTACCTGCATCTCCATGTCCGGTTTCTGCAACAGCATGCTCTGCTCCGTGAGTAGAGCCTTGTTCTGTGTCATGCGTTACTGCAGCCCCATGATCGGAGGCCATAGCCGGAACTAAAAACGCAAAAATACTCAGTAAGAAAATTATCCCTATCCATTTTCCAAGTCTCATCTTAACAATTACCTCCTAAAAATGTAAAACCATTGCAAGAACGTTGCCTAAATTTTCAATGGACGCAAACCCTCTTCATTCAGATACGGATAGAAGGTGTACAAAGCAATGTTTAATTATTGTACATATTATTATCTAATAATATAAATATGTTCTCAAAAACCAGCTAATAAGTGTCCAATAATCATACATTTTTGCATCCATGCCGTTTGTTATTCAGGAGCTTTATTGTAAGCAAAGCAACATAAGATCTTGTAGCAATGCTGTTCTGCATGTTTCGGCATGAATATTGCTTACTTATTTTAAGGGTAGAGCTTAAAATTATTCCTGTAGCGCAAAAAAATACATAACAGGCAACTTCAGATAGTTTTGATAACCCCTGCAAAGAAGTGCGGATTAATAATTTGTAATCGTTCACGGGAGAATTCGGTAGCACAACAAGGCTACTTTACCAACGTGTAAGCTTTCACAGACACTGCATATCATAGCTTCTGATCGCACATAACAAAAAACCAGATGTTTACTAAAAGTAACACAGGGCGGTAAGCCCAAATCTGCATTGCTTTACAGCCATTCCAATACACCTTCGGGTAATTCTCACCTGTAAGATTGGGTATATCCTACGACTTCCATAAACCCCAAACCCATGCGCCTGCCTGAGAGAGAAGTTATTTCGCGCCCATCTCTTTACACCTAACTTACTCAACACCACTATCAAAAAGAATGTCTTACTGTCAAGCCAAATCAGCTTGACATTGTACTATTTTTTCACTTGACAAATTGGACAGTTTATTTTATTCTCAAAGAGGTTTTGAAACATTTCAATATCAAGATCAAAGAAGTATTTTGAGGATTTAAATTTAAGCCCGATGCAGAAATTGGGAAGATTAGCAGTTTTTGTTCAGACGCTAAGTAATCGGTTATAGCTAACTGGAGGTAACGAATTTCATGGGACCCATAATAAATGCGATGGTGGCAATGGGCGGCATTGGCCTGGCACTGAGTGTTGTACTGGGAATTGCGTCAAAAGTTTTTTATGTGTATGTTGATCCAAAAGTTGTTGCGGTAGATGAGTGTCTTCCCGGCGCAAACTGTGGAGGATGCGGCTATGCCGGCTGCAGTGATTGCGCTGTTGCCATGGTGGCTGGTGAAGCTCAGCCCAATGCCTGTAAGGCTGGTGGTGATGATATAACTGAAGCGGTTGCCGCTGTCCTCGGAGTATCTGCTGAGGCGGCCGAAAGGGTTGTAGTCAGTATATTTTGCAAAGGTACTCGTAGTGATGCAGAACGAAAATACAATTATAAAGGTATATCAGATTGCCGGGCGGCTGTTTTGCTTTCAGGAGGAGACAAGAGTTGCGCTTATGGTTGCCTTGGTCTTGGCACTTGTGCTGCAAACTGTCCATTCGATGCCTTGACAATGGGAGAGAATGGCCTCCCTGTGGTAAATGAAGAACTCTGCACCGGTTGCGGTACATGTGTAAGTATTTGTCCTCGCCATATTCCCGTATTGATAAAAGAATCACAAAAAGTCGCGGCTCTCTGCAGTTCCCATGATGGCGGAAGAATTGTTAAGACAATATGCAGCGTTGGTTGTCTGGGTTGCGGGAAATGTAAAAAAGCATGCCCGGAAAAGGCTGTGATAGTTGATAAGTTCCTGGCTGTCGTTGACGGTGAAAAATGCACTGGGTGTGGCGAGTGTTTTGAAAAATGCCCGACCGGAATTATTCAGAGTCTGGTAGTTACCTAAATATATGGAGATAAAAAATAACCATGAAGATGCTCATAGCCATAGATAATTCAGAGTATGCAATGAAAGTTGTCAATTATGTGGCTTCTGCTGTTAAGCCCACAGTAAATATAACCTTGTTTAGTGTACTGCCGACAATGTCTTCAAATCTGGAAAATATGGAAAAAGAACTCTCACAACCATTCTTTTCGGAAAAGGTTATTGAACTGAGATGGATAGTCGAAGAAGAAAAAAAGAAGGCGAGATCAAGAATAGAGGAATGTTTGACCATTTTAAGAAATGCGGGATTTTCTGACGATGCTGTTGAAGTTAAAACTCAAAACAAGATTATTGGAATTGCCAGGGACATCATAGCAGAGATAGGAAAAGAAAACTATGACACTGTTGTGGTGGGACGTAGAGGGTTATCCGCTACCGCTTCTTTTGTATTAGGAAGCGTATCCAATAAGATTGTGCAGAATATAAAAAATTGTACTGTCTGGGTTGTTGAATAAAACACATAAGGGACTACTCGCTGGTTTCATAAGTTTTTTGTAAGCTTTACAGCACCTGTAAAGCTTACATGTTGGGAAATAGCCTTGTTTATGCCACCGGGTTCTCCTGTGAACGGTTATAGTTTTTTAAGCTACCAACGCAAGTCGGACAAAGGTGACCTGAAGCTGTGATGCATAGTTGGGGAAGTTATTCCATCCACGTTCCTTTGAGCTAGCCCTTAATGTGGTATAGAATTCAGGATTAGATTTACACCCACTTTTGCGAATATAACGTTTTTGAAAGGATAGAGGATATAGAATATGAAATCTAACAAAGAACTTCAGATAGCTTACGGCCTGGCTATTATTTTGTTGGTTGTGGGTGTTCTAAGTTATACTGCTTTTTCTGCCAAGGCTCCGGAACAGCCGGTCAGATTAATGTTTAAATGTGTTGCAGGAAAGGTTTTGTTTGATCACAAGACTCATACCGCTGAATCAGGTTACGGCATTTCATGCAGTGACTGTCATCATAATCTTGAAGAAGGTGAAACAAATCCAGAGGCCTGTGGAGAATGTCATGAACCTGAAAGCCAGGACGAAGATGTTCCAGGCAGGGCTGATGCATTTCATGCACAATGTATTGATTGTCATAAGGAAGCTGCAGGGCCCGAAGAATGTGGATTATGTCATGTAATGTAAAGTAGATAGTTTTTACTATATTGAATATTGATGAAAAATCAGAAAGAAACCTGTCCGCTTTGCGATGGTATTGTTTTGCAGACAGGCCTGACCGCCGTTAGTAGCATTTATGTGCAGCAAGTAATTTGAGTACCAAGAAAGGTTGAACTATGATAAAAAGATCTTTTATCGGTTTGTTAAAACCACGACTTGAATATGGATCTCTTGAAGAAACGCCTTCGCTTAAGCAAATTCCGATCCCAAAAGAGATTACTCTTTTATCAAATTGTCCGTTTGATAAAAAAAATCTTTTACTTAAGAAAAAGGCAACTGTTAAGACCGGCCAGAAACTTTTACTCTACAAGGAAAGTGATGAATATGTTGTTTCAAGCGTTACGGGACAAGTATCATCAACCTCCTCTTATACAGGTGACTTTGGCCGATCCTATACCGCCATCACAATTGAAGTGGCTGATGATGAAGAAGTAGATGATGAGTTCAAGGATATCTCAAAGGATGCTTCTCTTGAAACCATCAAAAATTTTCTTGCATTTTCTCCGGGCAATCCTCTGGGCAATCCTCCGGTTAAGCTGTTTGTCGACAAAGACAAATCTATAAGTACAATTGTTGTTTGCTGTGCTGACAGCGATCTGTTAATAACAACAAACCGGCATGTTGTTAAATCCGATATTGATGCGGTAAAAGAAGGAATAAGTATTCTGAAAGCAGCAACCGGTGTTAATGATGTTGTAATGATTGCTTCACATGGCCAGATGCATGAACTTTCCGCAATTGGTGAAAAAGTAAGTCAGGTTAATGATACATATCCATCAGCGCTACCGCATCTTATTATGAAAGATATTCTGAGCAAGGTGGTGCCGGCCGGGAAAAATCCTGAAGATATCGGTGTAGGTTTTATCAGTGCTGAAGCAGTTGCATCTATTGGAAAGGCTTTTAGCAACGGGCAAATACCTTTAACAAAAATCCTTACTCTTGTTAAGAAAGATGGTTCTAAATCACTTGTATCAGCCAGAATTGGAACACCGGCAAATGATATATTTAATGCTTTTAATATCACCCTGAACGAAGATGACAGGATAATTTTTGGCGGTCCTATGACAGGCTCTTCTGTCTATTCAGAGAATCATCCGGTTCAGCCCGACACCGATGCTATTATTATCCAGGATAGAGATGACATACCTGTTATTTCAGATTACCCCTGCACAAACTGCGGCGACTGTCTAAGGGTATGCCCTGTAAATATTCAGGTTGGCATGCTTGTCCGGTTGCTTGAAGGCGGACATTATGAAGAAGCTGCAGATCAGTACGATCTTTATTCATGTATTGAATGCGGCCTTTGCAGTTATGTTTGCGTATCTGGAATGCCGATATTCCAGTATATCAGGTCGGCAAAATATGAGCTTGGCAGGGCAAATACAGCGGAGGCAACTAATAATGGTTGATAATAACAAATTCATAGTTTCCCACGCCACTTTCTGGCACGATGGAAGCAGAATATCTACAAGAAATTACAATATAGCGCTTGCGGCTCTTCCTGCAATACTGCTTGGCATCATTTGCTATGGCATGTCGGCAGTAGGTGTTGTGTCGCTTTCCATTTCCTCGGCAATTATCTGGGAATTTATTTTTTGTCGTATAACAAAACGTTCACTTACCATTGGAGACGGTAATGCGGCCGTTATCGGTATGCTTTTCGGTATGCTTTTGCCGGCAACGGCGCCTTGGTGGCTTGTAATATTAGGAACATTTGTTGCGGTTGTTATCGGAAAACAGATTTACGGCGGAATCGGTGCCTATCCTTTTAATCCTGTTGTTGTTGCTATGGCCATTGTGATGATATCGTGGAAAGATATATTTGACTTTAACGAAGCTCTCATGAATTATGATTTCGATTTTGCCATGGTTTATCCTCTTGCCGCTCTGAAACATTTTGGCGTATCTGCTGTTGATTCATTCAGTTTGGGTGATCTTTTAATGGGCAAACAGTCAGGTGGGATAGGCTCGACATTTGGGGTCGGCCTTATTGCAGGAGGGATCTATCTCATTATCAGGGGAATCATCAGGTGGGAAATAGCTCTTTCCTTTTTAGCCGGTGTTTTTATAACCGCTTTAATATTTAATATGAGTGATTCTGGACGTTACGCGGGCCCGGTTGTCCATCTTTTTGCCGGCTATACTTTGATTGGCGCCTTTTTCCTTGCAACCGAAGATTCCTCTTCACCGGTCAATTTTATTCCTATACTTATTTACGGCGCCGGCACGGGTTTGTTGACCGTACTCATCAGAAATATCGGCGTCTATGTTGATGGCGTGATCTTTGCGATCCTGATTATGAACCTTGTAAATCCGCTTTTAGATAAGATCAAACCAAAAGCGATTGGAAAGGTAGCGTAAAATGCGTGAAATAATAAAAATGATCGTAGTCCTGACTGTACTTAGCTCTTTCTCGGGAGGCCTTCTTGCCGCAATCCGCGGAGGAACTAAAGAGAAAATCGAATACCAGCAGTTAGTCTTTGTTAAAGGGCCTGCAATAAGAAATATTCTTGAGGGATGCTCCAATGATCCTATTGTTGACCGCTTTAAAATAAAGGACGGCGATATTGAAAGAAGCTTCTTTGTGGGTGTATTTGACGGAAAGGCCAATACAGTAGCATTTGAAGGCATTGGAAAGGGTTTTGGTGGTGATATCGGTCTTATGGTTGGTATAAAGATGGATGACGACAAGATCGTCGGCATGGGTGTAACCACCCACAGCGAAACACCCGGCATTGGTACCAAGGCACAGACAGACCCTAAGTTTCCCAATCAATTCAAGGGACTATCCGCAATTGAACCCTGCAAGGTCAAGCCTGACGGCGGAGGGATCGACGCTATATCCGGAGCCACTGTTACATCAAGAGGTGTTTGCGGCGGCGTAACAAATGCCGCAGATATTTATAAACGTTTAAAACCTCAGATCGCTGAAAAAATAAAGGCATTTAACTAGGGAGTAAAAATGGCTAAGTCTATCACTCAGGAATTCGTCAAAGGTTTGTGGGATGAGATACCACCATTCAGGCTTGTACTCGGCCTCTGTCCCGTTCTTGCTGTTACTAAATCTGTAGAAAACGGACTGGGAATGGGAATGGCTGTAGTTTTTGTTCTGGTATGTTCAAATATGCTGGTTTCATTGCTGCGGAACATAATTCCGTCAAAAGTAAGAATAGCCTGTTTTATCGTTATTATTGCCACATTTGTTATAGTGGTGGAACTTCTCATGCAGGCTTATACATACTCGCTTTTTTTAAAGCTTGGAATATTCATACCCCTTATTGTCGTTAACTGCGTGGTACTTGGACGTGCCGAGGCATTTGCGTACAAGAACGGCGTTGTCGCTTCAATAGCGGATGGTTTGGGAATATGTGTCGGGTTTACCCTTTCCCTGACTGCTCTCGGCGCTTTACGGGAGGTATTTGGCAGCGGCACTTTTTTGGGAATGTCTGTATTTGGCCCCTCTTTTCAGCCTTTTACATTCATGGTCGAGGCCCCAGGCGCATTTGTGTGTCTTGGGCTCATGCTCTGCATGATGAACCTTGCAGGAAATAAATAGGAGAAAATCTAATGGGCGATTATGTACTCCTTGTGATAAGCTGCATCCTTGTTAACAACATTCTGCTTGCACAATATCTGGGTTGCTGTCCTTTTATGGGCACATCAAAGAAAATGGAAACAGCAATTGGAATGGGTATGGCTGTAATCTTTGTTCTTGTTATGGCTGGCTCTATAACCTGGCTTATCGATGCATATGTTTTAAAACCGTTCAAACTTGAATATCTTAGAACCATTTCTTTTATCCTTGTAATAGCCTCCCTTGTACAGTTTGTTGAGATGTTCTTAAGAAAAAGCATTCCAGCGCTGTATAAAGGTCTTGGAATTTTTTTGCCGCTTATTACAACTAACTGCGCTGTAATGGGGGTCTGCCTGATAAATATCAATGAAGAATATACTTTTGTGCAGAGCCTTGTTACATCCTTTAGTTATGCGGTTGGTTTTGGTCTTGCGCTTGTTCTTTTTGCCGGTGTACGTGAGCGTGTACTCTTAGCCAGGGTCCCAAAACCACTCGAAGATACTGCTATTGGGCTTGTAGTCGCAGGAATGCTCTCTCTTGCTTTTTTTGCATTTAAAGGGATGGCTTAAAAATACTTTCAGGGGGGCTTGTATTGTAATATGTTTAATGTTCAAAAAAAGGCCCCTCTTTGTTTTTTTATTAATCTGAAATACAGTACTTCGCTTAAATTTCTCGCCACACGTAGTTCTACAACACATTAGAAACCAAGTAGGCGCGTGGTTACGGAAGCTATTTCGTTTATGCTCCTGTCTGAAACCCAATCTCTGACAAAAAATCTGTAAGCAAATACAATAAGGGCATATTTTGGCAACTGAAGACGGAATTGTAACTAAGGTTAATTCTTCCACTGCATGGGTTAAATGCAATAAATGCGCTGCGTGTGAGTCATGTACGGCAAAAGGTTTCTGCGATACTACAGGAGGAGGGTCTGATGATGTTGAAGTGGAAGCAATAAATGCTGTGAGAGCAAAGATTGATGATAGAGTTACTATCAGCTTTGAAACATCTTCATTATTAAAAGTATCTTTTCTTGTTTATATGATTCCGGTTTTATCTTTAATTCTGGGGGTGGTTATCGGCGATAAAGTTGCGGGAATATTCAATTACGATCGGTCAATATTTTCGATACTCGCCGGTTTTTTATTTTTAGTTGTCGCATTTTTTTTTGTTAAAGTAAAAGGAAAAGAGCTATCCAAAAAAGATGCATATCAACCCAAAATCATTAGAGTTTTAAAATGACAATGCAATATAGATGAGTAAAAAAAATGTAAAATCAGTGGGAAGATGCCACTGCTACTTTAAAAGATGCCCTGTTTTGCTCTTTTTTATCGAACCCTAAATTCCTAAATCCTGTAAAGATTAAGCGGACTGCCGGATAGTTTTCTGTTTGCCTCTTTCAATTTCTCTTCGTTTGATATCACCGCTATAGCCTCTTTTTTTCCGTTTTGATCGAAATATTTTTTTGCAACTTTCATAATTTGATTGCGAGTTAAAGTGAGTAGTTTGCTTTTGAAGTTATTGCGCGCTTCATCCGTCAGTGCAATTATCTTCCTGTAAAATGATTTTATGGCTGTGGCAACAGGTGTATCCGGCTTGTCAATTTCAGAACATATTTGCAGGATCGCCTCTTTGATGTCTTCTTCAGTATAGTCTCCTGACCTTATGAAACTGCAAGCTCCATTGTATGTCTTCAGGGTAGAGACTATGTGAGGATCTCTATAAGAGCCGAAGCAAAAGAGTCCATCTTCCTGATTATATGTGGCAAACCCACCATATGCTCCGCCTTTCTCCCTAATCTCACGATGCAGATACAACGATTTCAGTAACTTGCTTATTACGGATAAGGCAGGTGCATCTTCGTGTTCCATGCGCACAGTCTCAAACGTTTGGGCTACAAATGAGACTGCAGAAGATGTACTCCAGCCTTCCCTTGTAATTTCATCATTGATATTTATGCCGATATCTACTTTTGGAAACACAAAACCATTGGCCAGAGCGCATCCCCTGTCTACCTTAAGGGGGGAATGAAATAGTCCTTTTTGTATGGATGCTATGTAAGGTGATGCGGTAGAGAGCGCTTGATCTTCACCAATCAACGCTATTTTGAAGTTATTGCTCGCAAAAAGGTTTTTACCGATAGATAATAAATCATCAGAAATGGATTTCAATTTATCTTTTGTAAGATTATTAGTTATATCTTTTATGATTTTAAACTGGTGGATACCGTGCCAGGTTTCGCTGAGAGCGCAAGATGGTGAAAAATTCCTTGAGGCAAGTGAAATAGCAAGTCTGTGGCCATTATGTATGATCATGGATTCCATGCCTGCTCTGTACTCAAGAAAAAGATTTTTTAAGCGAGCAAAATCAGAAAAATCAATTTTACACAAAAGCTCTTCTATTATTTCAAACATCTTCCCCTGGTTTCGTACAAGGCATTTTCCGTTAAATGAAACAAAGGGGATACAGTGGCCTCTTTCTTCAAAACTTGTGCGAGCATGAGCCGATAAGCCGATACCGCCTGTATATGCATCAATAAGCTGCGCTATTTCTGTGTAGTCATGTAAGGTTGTACCGATTTTGTTGATAGTGTGGCAGAAAAACGGCACGAGAGGAATCAGCCGCCTGCGCAGAGTTCCGGTTCCGGCTGCTGCCGAAAAATAGAAAATACCGGATGTTGGTTGACTGTAACAGACAGCGGGCGCTGTATTATATGCATCTGTTTCATGAACGCTTTGAACCAGAGGAGGAATGTCTTCAAGCTCCAGAGTGGGAAGAGACGAAACATCCTCTTTTTCTTCCTGAAGCAGCTTTAAATTTTTCGCATTTTCTTTTATCTTTTCAAGATCCGCTTCGGTGATACGGGCTTTGATTCTATCGAGTTCTGCTGCAACCCGGCAGATTTCATTCTCTTCCATCATCTGATCGGGAACAAGTTTGAAAAGCAGCCTGTGGGGATTATTCAAAAAGTACTTTTTTATTTGGTTTTCAAAAAAAGGTTCTTTGGAAAGCGCTTTGTCAAGTCTTTCAAGATCAGCATCGAACTGTAAAATTCTTTTTGGATCACCGCCGTGAAACCAGGTTCCGGAAAAGTCCAAAAGCAGCTTGATGCCGTATGGATAAGGATGGTTTGTTACCTCCTTGCGATGAAACTCAAGCTGATGGATAGCCGACTCAATAAGTTTTTTATCAATTCCATTTTCCGACAGATTTTTCAAAACATCAAATATGATTGCCTCGATTTTTTCTGCAGCAGATTCCTCCACATCCTTTAACCCTGCAACAAACATGGTATCCCTGTTGTCAGAGTCAAAGCCCGTTGTGTCACAAAGGTCGGTACCAAGACCTGAGTCTATCAATGCCTTGCGTAGAGGGGAAGCGGAATTTCCAAGAAGAATCTGTGTAAGCAATGCAAGGGTCAGGACTTCAAAAGTCTTCTTGATGTCTGCGGTCATCCATGCCACACAAACCTGGCATTTTTTTGATGTATCTTCATTTTTGCCCAGAGGATACGAGTATCTTGCTTTTCCGGGTTTGTTCCAGCGTGGCTGAGAAGGAACGTCTGTACCGGGATTAATTGACTTAAAATGCTTTAATATTTTTTCATGGATAAAAGAGAGGTGGTTTTTCAGAGGGAAGTTTCCATATGTGTAGAAAAAAGCATTGCTTGGATGATAATGCCGTTTATGGAATTCTATGAGCTGATCATGTGTCAAATCTGGAATTACTGCAGGATCGCCTCCTGAGTTATGCCTGTACGTTGTATCAGGGTACATGGCATTTAAAAGAGATCGTGCCATTACCTGGTCGGGCGATGACATGGCTCCTTTCATTTCGTTGTATACCACACCCTTATAAACCAGCTTGAAGTGATCCGGAGAACTGGAATCAGAACTTCGAGAATCATCTTCGATTTCAATGCGTCGCCCCTCCTGCTCGAAGCTAAGCTCATTTATGTTTGGAAAAAAGGCGGCATCAAGATAAACATCCATTAGATTATAAAAATCTTTTTTGTTCTGCGTAGAGAAAGGATACATGGTCCAGTCCGATGCGGTAAAGGCGTTCATGAAAGTACTCAAACTCCTTTTCAGCATGGAAAAAAATGGATCGCGTACAGGAAATTTATTTGAACCACACAGGACAGTATGCTCCAGAATGTGCGCAACGCCGGTTGAATCAACCGGTACAGTCTTGAATGCTACGCTAAAAGTATTTTCCTTATCGTTGTTGCTTATATGTATATGCTTGGCCCCTGTAGCAGTATGCTCAAGCTCATATAAAAACAAACCGGTCTCTTTAAGCTCTGCTTTCCTCTTAACACAATAGCCACAAATAATCTTATCTTCGATAATATCAGGATTGTTTTGATCTACAGTTTTATTCATAAGCAGTACAGGTTCAGGGATTCAGGTAATAGTTAGCAGGGTTTACAACACATTGATTTTTTCAATTTTTCAATCAAGTGTAAAGTAAAAATGAAGGATATTTGCTATTCCTTCAACTTTTGTTATTTGAGATCGGACAAATCCAACTCAAATATATGCGCCACAAAAAAGTGTACATAAATGAACAGGAATTGAGGAATTGAAATCAGTGAATAACATAAAATTCCTGAATTCTATTTTTTTAATCCTTCGGGCGCATATACGTATACGCCTCTGTTTTTTCGTTCAATCTTGCCGATATGGTCGAGACGATAGATAACATTGCGAAGTTTTTTTTCGCCAAAGCCTGTTTTAGCCAGGATATCGCTAAAGCATATACCATCTTCAAACTTTTTTATGATTTCTATAACTATGTTGGACGCTGTTAAAGGAGATTTGTGCTGTGATGTTTTATCGTTGGCGGCATTCTCGGATATTCTTTTGCCTTTTCCGGATTTTGCTGTACTTTTAACAAGTTTTTCCAGGCGATCCATTTTGGACATCAGATTATCTATATCCCTCTTTGTCGGAATATTGTAAGTTTGCATAAAAAGCTTTATCATTGCATCAAAACTTGCTTTTCCCCTTCTTTTTGCCATGGAACCCTCCTTTAAATAATCGGTAGTTTAGGAACGGGGATGAGAATCTTTGATATCCTCCTGATTCTTTGTCTGTGTGATGACTTGCACAAGCAGACATTTAAAAGGAAGAATAAAGGAATTCTTTCAATTTATTCCCCTATGAAACAAGGAGGCGTGTAAAAATTGCGGATTTCATACAAACCCACGACGAACTATGGCAAATTACTCAATAATACAAAAAAAGTCAAGATATCATTCTTTATTTTCAGATCACTATTACTCTTAATGTCCGGCATTTTTAGGATGAGCTATTGAAAATAATAATTTTTCGTGTTAATTAACAGTACAGAAATTTTCATTTTATGCTCAATGAATTTGATGGCTACCAACGTAAAGCGGGACAGCCTGTGAATTCAATTAGTTGACAACTCCTTAGATTTCGGTAACCGTTCACGGGAGAATCGGTAGCACAACAAGGCTACTTCCCAACATGTAAGCTTTTACAGGTGCTGTAGATGTGCGTTTTCAGGGCAATCAACTATAGATTTGCTATGTTGGTTGCCCTGAAAACGTGCATATGCAG
>JAUWOS010000083.1 GCA_030611985.1 Desulfobacterales bacterium
ATCGGTAGCACAACAAGGCTACTTCCCAACATGTAAGCTTTTACAGGTGCTGTAGATGTGCGTTTTCTTAGACAATCAACTATAGATTTGCTATGTTGGTTGCCCTGAAAACGTGCATATGCAGTGCCTGTGAACGCTTACCTTCTTTCATTATACCGACAGGTGCCATGATATCATGCACATGGATATTCTATGCAGATCGATAAATCGGTAATTCGAGACAAAGAGACGTTTTCCGGGCGGTTGCAAGACAGTTCGGCTCAGACGAGTTTGGACCTTGAGGCCTAATCTCGCTATTTGATGTTGGACGTTCGTCTTTTTTTCATTTTTCTTAATTTTTGTTGCTATGCCGCATATAAGCACAATATATTGTGCTTATTAATTAAACAATACGCAACTTTTTTAAGCGAATTGGAAGATATCATCTTGACGGGTGCAATACAAAAAAGTTGCAACTGGCTAATGTTTGTTAGGGAACTCTCTTTTTGACAAAAATGTATCTATATATTGTGTGTCAACAATGGCCTTGCAACAATATATAGTATATGCAAATTATGACGTATCAGTTTTAGGATGACATTACTTAATTGCAACTTTTTTGTATTGCACCCATCTTGACTTACATGCTATTATGAGTACAATATAAACGTGAATAAGTTGTGTTTTGAGTGGGATGGTCGGAAGAAAAAGGCTAATATTAAAAAGCATGGCGTTTCTTTTGATGAAGCGCGTGCGGTTTTTTTACGATCAAGATGGATATTGCTTTAAAAGGTTAAACAGAATGCCTGTTCATCATAAAAAAATATTATTGGTTGAGGGAGATTAAAATAAAATGTTGGGACTTTTTTATGAAGGCATCATTTTTGAGTGAAAGATAAAAATAATGAATAAAGAATCTTTTTTACAAAATACCCAGGAAGAATTGAACGAAACACTCCGTCCATTTCAGCAGGAATTGAATCGCAGTCAACGCCTGGCTAATTTTTTAAAGCAGTGTATCCGCTGTGTGGCACGAGATGATTTTCTCCAGTTGGACGAATTGCTTCGTACAAAAATAGCTGAAAACGTAGAACAGGAGGAGGCATTAATTGATTGCAAACCTGTCTTTGACGGCTTGCGGAAATACGCCGGAGAACAGGTGGAAAGATATCGATTGGAATTTATCGAAGACCTTGGCCGGCTGGCAGAAGAAGCCGGACTGCCTGTTGAAATTGATTTTCCCCGCTTTAGCGTGCTTAAAGGCATTGACGGGGAGATCGTTTTCAGTAAACGTATAACGATTATCAACAAAAATACGCTAAAATCCATTGATCCCCGTCGTATCGTTACTGCCGCCCTTCGTGTAAAAAAACAACTCTATGATCGACCATTTGATCCCCAAAAATTTATTGATGGTCTTTATAATACGTATGTTAAAATCAGCAAAACGGATAATATTTCTCCGGGCAATCCGGTTCCCATTCTACGGTTTTATCTAAAATATGTGATTTCCCTGCAAAGCAAAACATTTTTCACCAATATGGATAAGTCCAAGTTCAGGGGCTACAGTCCGGAACAGTTTGGTGTGGATTTATGGCGTTATTTCGAGGCCGGTATCGGTGGAACCTCAAACGGCAAGAAGTTGATACTGGATCCGGGGCGTAATTATTCCCTCTGGCTTATTGACAGCAATGGCGAACGCAGACAGATCACAGGGGTTTCATTTCTGGAGGGTGAAACATGATACCTGCGGAAGAAATTGATCGGTTAGAACCATTTCAGGCCAGATCTATTATTGAAGAACTTCGAAAAGGGAGCGTACCGGCGGACTATGTGCCTTTTTTTACTGTCGGCCGCGACAACTGGCTCACCTTTATTGAGGATGATCTGAAAAATTATATTGCCGAAGGCGGGGCTAAAGTCCGCTTTCTCAGTGGTGATTATGGCGATGGCAAGACTCATTTTATGTCAATAATTCGCCATCTTGCGTTACAGCAAGGGTTTGCTGTTTCTTTTGTCGTGTTGACGCGGGAAGTGCCCATTCACAAATTCGAATCCGTATATCAATCTATTACGCGTCAGCTTCGCGGTCGTTTTGAGGGCGTTGGAATTCGAAATCTCCTGAACCAATGGATAAACAGTCTGGTTCAAAACGATACATCTCCTTCAATAGAGCAAATTGCCGATTTGGCAGAAATCTTACGTAATCTGCCGAGCATGAACGTAAATTTTGCCAATGCGCTTGTAGCCCTGGCGCATAATCGTTTTTCGCCATTGATGGAAGGAGAACATAAAGAAGATCGCACTGCAAACAGAGAGATCATCTTCCATTGGTTCGAAGCAGGAAAAGCGACCAAACGGGAACTTAAGCCCTTTGGGATTTTTGAAGTAGTAAATAAGGCTAACAGCAAGCAAATACTCAACTCTCTGAATGCCTTTTTGCGTCATCTGAACTATAGTGGATTTATTCTGTTACTGGATGAACTGGAGACGGTCATTGCCCAGTCCGCTTCAGTGCGCAATGCAGCTTATGAGAACGTGCGGCTGCTGATAGATAATACCGAACAGGCTGAGTATTTCCATATCTTTTTTTCCATCATTCCGGACGTATTGCTGTCGGAAAAAGGATTTAAATCCTACGATGCATTATGGAGCCGTGTACGGTCTATTGGCCAACAGAAGCGTCTGAATTATCGCGGGGTTTTGATTGATCTGCATCGAACACCGTTAAAATCCGGCGAGTTGATTAATCTGGGGCAGTCCTTGCGTCGTATTTACGAGATAGCTTATCGTTGGAACGCCGCAGGGTTGGTGCCTGACCGGCTTCTTGAGGATATTTGCACAAATCAGGAAAAGATGGGCCTTTTGAGTGAGGTGCGGCTTTTTGTCAAACAGGTCATTCGAATTCTGGATATGGCCGAACAGGGTAAAGAGCCGGCAGAGACACTTGATCTTACTGAGCATATCGTTTCCAGTCAGCAGGAGATGGAGCAAGAAAAAGTAGAACAATTGCAACCCAGTTGGGATAAGTAGCCGATGGATAAGGCCAATTTTGTCCAGTTGCTGGAAAATACCGGCAATTTCAAACTCAGACGGGCGGTGGAACGGTTGCGGGAAGGACTTTTCGATCCCTTCGGAGTCAGACTGTTAACTGCCAGTGAAACGCAATTAAACAGTGTATTTGACCGCGGTGTTAAAACCCTGGAGAAAAATAAATCCACACACCTTTGTGTTTGCGGCGCCTACGGTCAGGGTAAATCTCATAGTCTTACCTATATTCGTCAACGGGCTCTGGCACAAGGTTTTGTCACCAGTCAGATTAACCTTGACCCCAGAGAAATTCCATTTCATGACTTCCGTCAGGTTTACCGTGCCCTGGTGAGTCAAATTTCTTTTCCAGGCAGCAAGTCATCTCTGGTAAAATGGTGGAAAGACATAGCCGCCAAACAAAAAATATCCTGGAAAAATAACGGCGCCGGACCGCTGGATATTATTCCTGAATCTATGCCTCATTTTTTCAAAGCCGTTCTGGCAGCCTTGGCGCAAGATAATATTCTGCTTTCCAAACGGCGAAGAGGCTTGAAAAAACACGCTGCATTCCGACCTCGCGAGTTTCCATGGATCCTGGCCAATGCCTTAAACGGAGATGCTCTGCCTGTATTTCGTATCCGGCACGCCATAAAATACCGGCAGGTTTCGTTTTATAAAGATGCATCTCTGGTCTGCAAAGGGTGGGAGCCATATTTTAAGGCAATCTGTGGCTTGTCAGCCATGTTTCAAAAAATGGGATTTAAAGGCTGGGTTCTGCTTTTTGATGAAGGTGAATCCATCTCTCAACTACGTGTCAACATGCGCCGGAAAAGCTACACTATTTTGAATCACCTTTTTTCACCCGCTTCTCCTCTATTCGGACTCTATCCCATATTTGCCTTTACCGACGACTTTTTTATGCAGGTTCAGAGAGAAAACTACGACCGTGTATATCTTCGCAATGAACAGGAATTTCCCTATTTCAAAGAAAATTATGCCAAGTTCTGGCGACATTTGAATATCTATCGCCTGCACGATCTATCAAGCGAAGAATGGAAAATCCTGGCTGACAAACTGATCCATTTTCACGCCAGGACGTATGGCTGGAAACCATCAGAAACAGGAATGCGAGAAAAGCTGGCAGAAATTCTGATCAAAACAGATGGGCGCGAAGCTCGCTTGAGAATAAAGGCCATGGTAAACCAACTGGATCTGGCTAATCAGAAAGTTGTTTTGGGCGGATAAGGAGCGTGGACGAATTAAACTGTTTTTAGAAAATTATAATGTTTTTTTATCCACGACACGTATTCACCGCTTTTAACTCGCTCTATCCACTCTTTATTATCAAGATACCATCTAATGGTCTTTCTTATTCCTGTTTCAAATGACTCATCAGGAACCCAGCCCAATTCCTTTTGCAGCTTGCTGAAATCTATGGCATACCTTTGATCATGGCCGGGCCGATCCTTGACAAATACAATCAAATTTCTTCGTGGCTGTTTACCCGGCTCCGGCATCATTTTATCTATAATATTGCATATTATTTTCACGACATCTATATTGCACATTTCGCATCGGCCGCCGATATTGTACGTTTCACCGCGTTTTCCATTTTTCATAATAGTCCAGATAGCTTTGCAATGGTCTTTTACATATAACCAGTCCCTGATGTTCAGGCCGTCGCCATAAACAGGAAGCGATTTTCCCTCAAGAGCATTCAACAGTATAAGAGGTATCAGTTTTTCAGGAAACTGGTACGGACCATAATTATTTGAACAATTGGAAATAGTTACAGGTATGCCATATGTTGTTCCATAGGCTCTCACAAGGTGATCGGAAGCAGCCTTTGATGCAGAATATGGACTGTTTGGATGGTAAGGAGTCTCCTCGGTAAAGTAACCGCCATCGTCAATGGAGCCATATACCTCATCTGTACTGACATGATGGAAAAGGATTATTTCGTCCTTATGGAATCTGGCCAGCTCAAGCAGATTAAATGTTCCGTTGATGTTTGTTTTGATAAAAGCGTCCGGTTTTGCAATTGACCTGTCAACATGGGATTCAGCGGCAAAATGGCACACGGAGTCGATTCCGTATTTTTCAAAAACCATTGCCATTGCCTGCCGATCACATATATCAGCCTTTATAAAATAATAGCGATCGGGAAAATTTTTATCAATTACCGCCAGATTTTCAGGGTTGCCGGCATAAGTTAATTTGTCAACATTGATTATCCGCCCTTTAAAATCTGACTCTGAAAGAATATAGCGAATAAAATTTGACCCGATAAATCCACATCCACCTGTTACAAGCATATTTTTCATAAAGATACCTTTTTGACATCGGGATTCGCCCAAAAATAACTTCACATTTTGATGCGCCGATCTATTTTGCATGACTGCGTTGCTCGTCGGTTAAATAGCCTTGCTATTCTTTCAACTTTTGTGATCTGAGAGATTAGTCAAATCTGACCCAAATCTATGCGCCTACTTGTGGAAGTTATATGTCGTGAAAAAGGACATAAAAATCGGTTGGCGCCATTACCCGATCTCTACACAATATCAAAATGATTTTACCGCCTCTTCTTTTGTGTCAAAAATCTCTATTATTCGATCAATCCGAACAAGCTCAAATAGTGTGCGAACCGGTTCCTGCACTCTACACAGTTTGAGATTTCCATTTGAACTCTTCAATTGCCTGAGGTGAGAGAGCAGAACTCCACATCCGGAACTGTCCATAAATTTTATTTGACTTATTTCAAATACAACCTTGGTGGTTCCTTCAAGTATAGGAGCTGCGGCTACTTTAAACTCTTCTGTATTGCTTGCATCTAAAACTTCTGTCAGCACTGTTACAACGGTAACATCGCCAATCTTTTCCGTGCTTAATTTCATGTTAATCTCCTCTGGTGATACATTTTACATTCGCACCGAAAATGCGCTAATTTATCTGAAAATCTGTAAGCGTTCGCAGGCACTGCATATGCACGTTTTCGGGGCAACCAACATAGCACACTATATAAGTTGGTTACCCTGAAAACGCACATCTACAGCACCTGTAAAAGCTTACATGTTGAGAAGAAGCCTTGTTTGCTATCAGTTCTCCCGTGAACGGTTACGAAAATCTATAGCTTAATTTTCAGACAGGCGCAATTTCTTCCTTTTTCATCGCGTGAGTATGTCACTTCATCTACGGTATGAGAAATTATATGAAGACCGAATCCACCACTTAGTGATCCATCAAATACCGGTGATGGAACTGATTTTAGCTCAAACTCTTTTCCCCAATCATAAAATCGAAAAACAATTTTATCATCCGACAGTAGAGCATTTATCCAGATTTGTTCATCACTGTGTCCATCATATGCGTGTTTAATGATGTTGGCCGTAACTTCGGTAGCAGCTAATTCAATCAAATTTATACGGTTGTTATTGAGATGAATATCCGGAATGCTTTCACAAAATTTCCGAACAAAGGAGCGAACTTCAGCCAATTCTGTAAGATTATTTTTGATTTTGAGTTCCGCTTTATCTGACAGAGCCGATTTTTTCTCAATACCAACCAGAACGCACGTGAGGTCATCATCAAAAATATCGGATTGTGAAAACGCAACAACATCTTTTCGGACAGTATTTATAAGCTCTTTAGGTTCAATTATTGCGTTTTTTTGCACAAAATCGACCAGACGTTTCTCGCCATACAAAACACCATCCTGGTTTTTGGCTTCTGTCAGGCCGTCCGAGTAAAAAACGAAAAGATCTCCTGGCTTAAAAGGCACCAAAGTCTGCTTGAAAGGTTCCTGTTCAGGAAAGCCCAATGGCATGTTTACTCCCCGAAGCAGACTGCATCTGTTTGAATCAGCATGAAAGTGGATAGTTCGCATATGGCCGCAATCAACAAAACTAAGCAGATGTTTTGCCATATCGAATCGAGCATAACATAAGGTAACAAAAGTTTCTATATCTTCCAGTTGATCAATCATGCTGGAATGGACTGCTGAAATAATTTTTTCAGGATCGGGAAATTCTTTTCTGTCAGTTAAACGAATCAGTTCATTTAGAACGCGCAAAAAATGACTTTTTATGGCTGCTCCCAACAAAGCTGCTGGAACCCCTTTGCCCATGACATCTCCAACCACGAGGTCAAAACACTGGTTGTCAAGTTTAAAAAAGTCAATGAAATCGCCATCGACTTTTTGTGAAGGAATCGTCAACTGAGCTATCTGTATTCCATTAATATCGCGTGGCGGTTTACCAAGCAGAAGAGTTTTCTGGATTTTGGAGGCGATATATATCTCATGCTCGCGCGCTTTTTTTAAAGAAAGATGTGTTCTGACCCTTGCTTTTACTTCTGCTGTATGAAAAGGCTTGGTGATGTAATCCAGAGCGCCTGCTTCAAACGCTCTGGTTTTGTGCGCTGTTTCAGTCATTGCAGTGATGAAAATTACTGGAATGTCTTTTGTTCTAGTGGCTGTTTTCAGTCTGCCACACACCTCATATCCATTCATTCCAGGCATCATGATGTCCAGGAGGATCAGATCCGGCAGGCGCTTTTCCGTATAATCAAGCGCTTTCTGTCCATTTTTGGCAACACCCAGCCGGTAGTCGTTCTTTAATGTATTTACCAATAGATCAATATTGGTTGAGTTATCATCAACAATCAAAACCAGAGGCTTAATTTTTTTCACTGTTGTCACCTTAACCCGGGCAAGAAGGAATTAAGGGATTAAGGAATTAAGGGATTGAAGGTATTCTACTGATTTCAATCCCTAAATCCTTCAATTCCTAAATCCCTAAATCCTTCAATCTTCATTTTTCAATATTCTTTTAATGGTTTTCAAAGCCTTGTCATATTCATAGTCATTTACCAGGTCTTCAATATCCTGAAGGGTTGAGATGTTGAGATATTTCCTGGCAACTTTGATATGTTTTTTAATCTCTTCGGGTTCAGCAAGATTGAGGGCATCGACAAGTTGTTTCAATACCGGCATGACCTGCGCCGGATCTACACCGGAACCCGCGGTATGCTCTTTGACGGGTAAAGACTCAGCTTTTGAGATGTCAGTAAGCAACTGCAATGATTCCAAAACTTGGTTCAGAGCGGTTTCCACTTTTTCGAGCAAAGCAGCTATCGGCGCTCCCTCTCTGCCGGCGGTTTCGAGTTCCCATGCTGCTTTATGCAGATCGTCTGCTCCGATATTGCCGGCGCTTCCCTTTAAACTGTGAGCGATCTGCACAAGTGATTCCCAATCTTTTCTGTTAAAAGCGTCTCTTATTTTGTTTACGCTCTCTTTGTTGTTTTTTAGAAATCCTGTGAGTATGTGTTTGAAAACAGATTCCTCTATATTTAGTGCGCTCAGAGTATCCTGAATGTTGATCCCCGGGAGCCTTTCAGGAAGATCTTTTGTTTCTGTAATCGTAATATCTCTAACTTTCCGAGACCCTGAATCTATGCGATACGGCGCTTTTTTTTGACGCTTCATTGATTTCCATATAGTATAGAACAGCCTGTCCTGATTGATGGGTTTGGAAACATAACCGTTCATTCCTGCTTTCAGGCACTTTTCCTCATCGCCTTTCATGGCATGAGCGGTCATGGCGATGATGGGAAGTGGTCTGAATTTAGAGTCTTTTCGAATCAATCTTGTTGCCTCATATCCATCCATTTCAGGCATCTGGATGTCCATGAGTACAGCATCAAAATGACTTTTCTGAACAGCTTCGACAGCCTTTTTTCCATTATCGGCAATTTCGACAACAATACCTGCTCCTTCAAGTATCGCTAATGCGATCTCCTGATTAGTGGGATTGTCTTCTGCCACAAGAATCCGAATTCCTCTGAGAAAGTTCTTGTAAATAGATGCCCTGGTGGTGATATGTTTTTCTTTTCCTTCTATTTTCAGCGCTTTTTTACCAAAGGTATCCATGATAGCATTGAAAAGGGTCGACTGGTATATCGGTTTGGTGAGGAATGCGTTGATACCCGCCTTTTCAGCATCCAGCATTTCGTTTTCTTTTCCAAAAGCGGTCATCAGTATTATCGGGATCGTCAGTTTCATGTCCTCCCGGATTCTTTTTGAAGTCTCAATTCCACTCAGACCGGGCATCAGCCAGTCAATTACGACCAGTTCAAATGGTTCTTCCCGAGTGTCATTTTCTTTCAGGGCTTTCATTGATTCTTCGCCGGATGAAACCGACTTTACTTGCAAACCAAAAGACTCCAGCATTTTTTGCATAATAAGCCTGCTGTCAGCGCAGTCGTCAACAACCAGAACATTTAAGTGTTGAAGATCATAAGGAGGTACAAACTTTTGCTTCTGATTCATGGGTTGCAGGCCAAGACATACTGTAAAGCTGAAAGTACTTCCCTTTCCCAATTTGCTTTCAACCTGAATTCTGCCGCTCATCATTTCCACCAGTCGTTTGCAAATGCTTAATCCAAGTCCTGTGCCTTCATATTCTCGTGTGCTGGATGTATCAACCTGGCTGAAAGGCTTGAAAAGTCTGGACAGGTATTCCGGCGCTATTCCTATTCCGGTGTCTTTTACAGAAAATGTCAAAGTTGTCCTGTTAGCCGATTTTTCGGACTCTTTTACCCCTACAAGAATGATCCCTCCAATTTCCGTGAATTTTATAGCATTGCTTATCAGATTTTTGAGGATTTGTTGAAGGCGGATGGGGTCGCCGATAAGGGCATTTGGCGCTTCAAGATCAATATCAACAAGAAGTTCGATCCTTTTCCTGGCAGCCTCAGCCATAAACACATCCGCTATTCTATCTATTAGCTCATCTAACAAAAACGGTTGTGTTTCTATGTCAAGCTTATCGGCTTCAATTTTTGAAAAATCCAGGATATCATTGATGATTCCAAGCAGGGAATAAGCGGAAGATTGTATTATTTTCAGATAGTGCTCTGCTCTATGAGACATTTTTTCAGACAACGCCAGCTCTGCGGCGGCAATGACTCCATTCATGGGTGTCCGTATTTCATGG
>JAUWOS010000075.1 GCA_030611985.1 Desulfobacterales bacterium
GCTTTTGCAGGTGCTGTAGATGTGCGTTTTCTTAGACAATCAACTATAGTCTGCTATGTTGGTTGCCTAAGAAAACGTGCATATGCAGTGCCTGTGAACGCTTACTCAAGTCGTTATTAGCAAGAGATAAGAAGGAGGCTATAAAGAAATCAGCGGTCAGGATCCAATGATATGTTGTCTCATTGTGGTTATGAAATGGAGCTATGGAGAAGATATGGCATCCGAACTATGGGGTTATCTATGACGAGTACGAAAATCTTAAGGCCGGAAAATACGAACCAGTGCCTGAACAAGAGAGAAGGGGAAGATATTCCGTTCGGTACCCCACCAGAGGAATACAGTTATCGTTGTTCCCAATGCTTGCATAAAATGAAAGTTAATGAGGCGATAATTGATTTTGAAATTAGTATGGCTGAATTTGCCGGAACGTATTACGAAGGATTCATGCCCATTGTCGGTTGTCCGAATTGCAATCAAGAAACAATGGAATACGTTTTTTTTCAGCGGATGCCTGGGGTTCTATAGATTTTCAAGACAATCCTTTGACAAGCATTCATCGAATTCTACAGGATAGCATCCATCAAAACATGCCTTGCAGAAATTATTTTGCGGGTTCTCAATATTGGTTGATTCCAGAAGACCTTCAAGACTAAGGTAGTAAAGAGTGTCCAAACCGAGAAAACTTCTAAGCTCTTCAATAGACTTATTTGCGGCAATCAGTTCGCCTTTTGTTGAAAAATCAATACCATAATGGCATGGAAATATATGAGGGGGACCGCTTACACGTAAATGCACGTGTTTCACGCCAAGTTTGCGCAGAGCATTTATCCTCGTTTTAACTGTGGTGCCTCTTATTATTGAATCTTCAATTATTATTATATCTTTGCCCTTGAGTATTTCTTTCACGGGGTTCAGCTTTACCCTTACTGCAAAATCCCGCATACTCTGGGTTGGTTGTATAAATGTTCTTCCCACATAGTGGTTGCGAATCATTCCCGTTTCAAATGGAATTCCTGACTCTTCTGAATAACCCAGAGCGGCATAAGTTCCGGAATCGGGAAAAGGCATTACCAGATCAGCATCAACGTGAGATTCTTTTGCAAGGCGCCTTCCGTGAGCCTTCCTTGTCTGATAAACATTCTGCCCGAATATTGTACTGTCGGGTCTTGCAAAGTAGATGAATTCAAATATGCAAAAAGCTCGCTTTGCGGTATTTGGCGACTTTATGCTTTTTATCCCGTCTTTGCCTATAATGACTATTTCTCCCGGATCAAGCTCACGCACAAATTTGGCCTCAACAAGATCGAGAGCGCATGTTTCTGATGCCAGCACATAGCGTTCATTCAGCTTTCCAAGACAAAGAGGTCTGAAGCCATTCGGATCCTTTATACCGATTACCTCTCCATTGCTTGTAAGCATAACAAAAGAAAATGCACCCTTTAATCTGGATACCGCATTAATAATTGCTTGTTCAAAGCCGAATTTCAGATTTTTTATAAAAAGATGCAAAAAGACTTCGCTGTCCATTGTAGTCTGAAAAATTGAGCCTGATTCTTCCAGCTCATTTTTCAGGGCATACGCATTTACCAGATTGCCGTTGTGCGCGACAGCATATGATTTTTTTTTGTGACGAACAACAAACGGCTGTGCATTGGAAAGCACCGAGCTTCCTGTAGTAGAGTAACGCACATGCCCTATAGCGCTCCCTCCCCCTAGTTGTTCCAGGCAGGCCATATCAAAAACATCGGACACAAGTCCCATTTTCTTGTGTTCTACAATTTTTTTGTTTCGGGCAACAGCTATGCCCGCGCTCTCCTGTCCTCTGTGTTGAAGAGCATACAGGCCGAAATAACTCAGTTTTGATGCTTCAGGGTGTTCGTAAATGCCAAACAGCCCGCATGCCTCACGTGGTTTGTTTATGTTTATAGTTGTTGGTTTCAAAAATATACTCCTGAATAGATTTTACGGAAAGTTCCTTTTTAACAAGCGCTGCGACTCCCCTGCACATAGCCGTGGCTCCTGCTATTGTCGTAGCATATGGAATGTTGAAGTTTAAAACAGCGCGCCTGATCATATATCCGTCGCGCTTTGTCTCGTCTCCCAGACCGGTATTTATAACGAGCTGGATATCATTATTCTTTATTGCATCCACAACATGAGGGCGACCTGAGGATACCTTATTTACCATTTTATTAGATATACCGCAATCTTTTAAAAAAACGGAGGTTCCGATAGTTGCCGTAATTTTGAACCCGAGGTCACAAAATTGAGATGCCAGCGGAAGAACAGATTTTTTATCACTGTCTTTTACACTGATAAAAACAGTTCCGGAAACAGGCAGGTTCTGTCCGGCTCCAAGTTGAGCTTTGGCATAAGCAGACCCGAATTTAGAACCTGTTCCCATGACCTCTCCTGTTGATTTCATCTCCGGTCCAAGAAGTGTATCAACACCGGGAAATCTGTTAAAAGGCATAACAGCCTCTTTGACCGAAACATGAGAAGGAATTACTTCCCTGACAAGACCAAGGTCTTTCAATGTCCGACCCAGCATTACTTTTGTGGCAAGCCCGGCAAGAGGTATGCCTGTGGCCTTGCTGACAAACGGGATTGTCCTGGAAGCTCTTGGGTTAACCTCAAGCACAAAGAGCCGGTTATCCTTTATCGCATATTGCACATTCATCAGGCCCACAACATTCAGCTCTAATGCCATGGCCTTTGTGGCTTTTGTTATTTCATCAATAGCAGAAGAATTTATGCTGTATGGAGGAATAACGCAGGCTGAGTCACCCGAATGAATGCCTGCCTCCTCAATATGTTCCATGATGCCGCCGATTATGGTTGTTTTTCCATCTGAAATGGCATCCACATCAATTTCAACGGCATCTTCCAGAAACTTGTCTATCAGCACAGGATGTCCGGGAGATGCAATTATTGCAAGCCTGGCAAAGTTTATAAGGTCATTTCTGTTATAAACTATTTTCATAGCCCTTCCTCCAAGCACATAGGAAGGCCTCACAATTACAGGATATCCGATTCTTTCCGCAACAACTTCCGCCTCTTTTACATTCACGGCAATGCCGTTTTCCGGCTGAACAAGGCCTAATTTCTTTAGCATGGCCTGGAAAAGTTCCCTGTTTTCAGCACGATCAATACTGTCCGGCTGTGTTCCGAGAATGGAAACACCCGCCTTATGCAACTCGGCGGAAAGATTAAGCGGTGTCTGCCCTCCAAACTGAACAATAACGCCTGCGGGCTTTTCAGTCTCCACAATATGGAGTACGTCCTCTTTTGTAAGCGGCTCAAAATAGAGCTTGTCGGATGTATCGTAATCAGTACTCACCGTTTCGGGATTACTATTTACCATTATGCTTTCAACACCTTCTTCCTTCAGCGCAAATGAGGAATGAACACAACAGTAATCAAATTCAATACCCTGGCCGATCCTGTTCGGACCGCCACCGAGAATCATCACCTTTTTTCGCTTGGAAACTCTTGCTTCGTTTTCCGTCTCATATGTGGAATAATAGTAAGGTGTTGCGGCATTGAATTCTGCTGCGCAGGTGTCGACAAGCTTAAAAACAGGCCGTATGCCAAGGGTTTTGCGACGTCTTTCTATCCCGGCTTCATCGGAACCTGTTAAATATGCAATTTGTTTGTCTGAAAAGCCTGAAGATTTTGCCTTTCTTAAAAGCTCTTCGGAGATCTCCTTTCCACCTTTACTAATCTTGTCTTCAAATTCTACTATTTGCTCGATCTGATACAAAAACCACGGATCAATATGGGTTAACTCATAAATGGATTTAATTGACATCCCACTCAAGAACGCATAGCGCAAGTAAAAAATCCTCTGTGAATTGGGAGTTGCCAGTTTTTGTTCGATTTCAGACAACGACGGCGCTTTTCCATTTTGATCAATAATATCCTCTCCATCAGCGCCAAGGCCGTATCTGCCTGTTTCAAGGGATCTCAACCCCTTTTGAAGAGCTTGTTTAAATGTTCTGCCGATGGCCATTGTTTCTCCGACAGATTTCATGGACGTAGTAAGATAATCTTCGGTTTCAGGAAACTTTTCAAATGTCCATCGCGGTATTTTGACCACGCAATAATCGAGAGCTGGTTCAAAAGATGCAAAGGTTTCCCCTGTAATATCGTTGGGAATTTCGTCGAGCGTATATCCAACGGCCAACTTGGCTGCTATCCTGGCAATCGGATATCCGGTAGCTTTGGAGGCAAGAGCGCTGCTGCGCGAAACCCTTGGATTCATCTCGACTACGATCATTTCTCCGTTTTCAGGATTTACGGCAAACTGAACATTTGATCCGCCCGTATCAACACCTATCTCTCGCATAATTGCAACAGATGCATCCCTCATTCGTTGATATTCCCTGTCGCTGAGAGTCTGGACAGGGGCGACCGTAATACTGTCACCCGTATGTATCCCCATGGGATCCATGTTTTCAATGGAACATACAATGACAACATTGTCATTTTTGTCCCGCATAACCTCAAGTTCGTATTCCTTCCATCCCAAAACAGATTCTTCAAGCATTACCTGCCCGATCAGGCTTGCATTTATGCCTGATTTCGCCAGTCTTTCCAGGTCTTCCGGATTATATGCAATGCCTCCTCCTGTTCCCCCAAGAGTAAAACTCGGGCGGATGATGATCGGGTATCCGATTTCATCGACAATGGCTATGGCTTCTTCCATATTCCTTGCAATGCCGCTTTCAGGTATGCGAAGCCCTATTTTATTCATTGCATTTCGAAAAAGATCTCTGTTTTCAGCCTTTTCAATAGATTCAATTGAAGCCCCTATCATTTCGATCTTCTTGTTATTTTTACCGAATTTATCAAGCACTCCCATTTTTGCTACTTTTAAGGCTGTATTAAGACCTGTCTGACCACCCAGTGTCGGAAGCAGCGCACATGGACGTTCTCTTTCGATTATCTTTGCAACCGTATCAGGAGTAACAGGCTCAATATATGTTCGATCAGCCGTTTCAGGATCAGTCATAATTGTTGCGGGATTGCTGTTTACAAGCACTACTTCATACCCTTCTTCTTTTAAAGCCTTGCATGCTTGTGTTCCGGAATAATCAAACTCACATCCCTGACCTATGATTATCGGTCCGGCTCCTATTATGAGAATTTTGTGTATGTCGGTTCGTTTAGGCATTTTTTATCAATTCTATAAATTCATCAAAGAGATATTTTGCGTCATGGGGACCGGGTGATGCTTCCGGATGATATTGTACGGCAAAGACTGGAAGTTTACGGTGCCTGAACCCCTCCAATGTATTATCATTCAGGTTTATATGCGTTATTTCAATATGTTTTAAATCGAGGCTCTTTGTATCTACGGCAAAACCGTGGTTCTGTGAAGTTATTTCGATCTTTCCCGTTAAAAGATTTTTCACTGGCTGATTAGAACCGCGGTGTCCGAATTTCAACTTGAAAGTTTTTGCGCCAAGCGCAAGAGCCAAAAGCTGATGCCCCAAACAGATACCGAACATCGGGCGATATCCCAAGAGCATTCGAATAGTCTTTACGGCATAAGCAACAGGCTCGGGATCACCTGGACCATTTGAAAAAAATATTGCATCCGGATCCATAGCTTTTACTCTATCGGCGCCTGTTGAAGCAGGCACGACAACAACCTCGCATCCAGCATATTCAAGCAATCTCAAGATATTATATTTTATCCCAAAATCAAATGCGACAACGGAATGCTTTTTTTCTCTATGCTTCCAGATGGTACTGTCTATATTGACATCGCTACTGATAAAAACAGGCTTTCCGTCTATCCAGTAATAAGGGGTTTTTGTCGTCACTGTTTTTACAAGGTCCCGGCCTGCCATATCCGGAATCTTTTTTGCTTTTCTTACACATGATAAAGGGTCAAGATCTTCCGTAGAGATAAATGCGCGCATAGCTCCTGCTTTTCGAATATGTCTTGTAAGCGCACGTGTATCAAACTCCTCTATCCCAAGTATTCCCTGTTCCTTCAGGTAATCTGCAAGAGTGGAAACAGATCTGAAGTTGCTTGGAAAGTTCTGATATTCTCTTAGCAGAAAACCTGAAACCTGTATCCGACTTGACTCGACATCTTCAGGGTTAACCCCGTAACTGCCGATCAGCGGATATGTCATTGTCACTATTTGCCCTCTGTAAGAAGGATCGGTGAGGACCTCCTGATACCCTGTCATGCTTGTATTAAACACAACTTCACCACAGGTTTCTCCCGCTCCCGTAAAACTGCTACAGAGAAATGTGCGTCCATCTTCAAGCGCTAATAAAGCTTTCATGGCAAAAATTAAACCTAAGCTAATACACCTGCAAGAAGAACTTCTTGCAGGTGATTGCAGATTTTAGAAATTATTTAAATTGGTTATGAACTTTTGAGCAAGCCTTGAGGACTCGCACAAAAACAAGTTTGCAATTTCAAGTGTTGTGTCGCCCGTCTGACAAGGCACAAAAGCGCATGAATATAAGGAACGTGGACGAAATAACTTCCGCAGGCAGGCGCATAAATTTGGATCAGATTTGTCCAACCTGCTCACAATGCTTCTATTTTGCATAAATTAGCATTATCGCTTTTTGTTTTTATAAATGCAATGAAAGGTTGGATATGTCTAATTTTAGACATGGCAGGCGGGTCAAAATCAGATCACAAAGGGACGTAGAGGATGATTAATGCCCAAGTAAATCTCACAACCTCTTATTTTTGTCAAGTATATTTTTTCCATGCCTGAATATTTGATATAAAAAATCGCATACCACATATTGTATACCTTATGCTATTTGATCACAATATATAGGAACGGGAACGAAATAATTTTCACAAGCAGGATCACATATCCAGCTATCATTAGAAATCGGTATTTCTGCAGGAATGCAAGCTGAAGGTATATATCCAGCTATCATGCATCAAATAATAACATCACTTCTTCCAGGCTTTTTGTTGAGCCAATTACTGTAGCCCAATCGCCGATTTCAAATTGAGTATAACCGTGTGAAATCAATGTTAAGTCATCGCGGCGAACAGAAAGAATAAGTGTGTCCAGAGGCAACCGCAGTTCACGTAAAGGTATGCCGTGCAGATCAGGGTTTCGTACTTCCAGATCAACTATGTCCTGATTCTTTTCCATACCCAGCAACAGCGATGCGCCGGATGGCGAACGCACAAAATTATCAAGCAGACTAACAAGAGCGCTGCCGGGTTCAACAATCAAAGTGCCTATTTCATGAAAACGATCGAAATTGGCCCGATCATTTAAACGAACAACCAGATTTTTTGTTCCAAAATGCTCACAAGCTATCTCACAAATGCGATAATTTTCTTCATCCGAGAGTAATGAGACAATGGCGCCGGCTTTTTTTGCATCAAGCCGATGAAATGCATCTATTGTTAAGCCGGCGATGGGATAGATATTTATATCAGAGCTTGCCGGCTTTTCCATCGAATCGGATTTTACAGTTGCTATCTTTGCCAGCCAGCCACGTGAGCATAACGTGCGCGCCAAAGCAATGGATTGTCTTTCCAGGCCAAAAATAATTACATTGCGCGTTCCGTCAAATTCCGTCATCTTTAAGTGAGAACGCGCTTCTCCTGCCATATTAATCGCCCATTTAAAAAAAATGGGGCCAACAATCTGATTCAACACAATTACTGAAATAATCACTGTGGCAAAATCAGATCCCCATTCCGGGAACTCCGAAGCTACTTGTTTAGCCAGACCCAGTCCAATGCCTGCCTGAGTCAAATAAGCCATCCAGCTAATTTTGTTGTGTTTCACCGGATCACCGGATAGCATGCCTCCGATAGAAGAACCAATAAAAATTCCAGCTATCCGCACAAAGAACAGGGCAAGAGCAATGGGCCAGGTCACGGATAGAATATCAAGCTCCAGGGAAGCTCCGGTCAGAGTGAAAAAAATGATGTAAACCACAGGTCCGATATCATATAGAATTTTCCTGAATTCATCGCGACAGTTGCCGTGGTTTGCTACCAGAAAGCCTCCAATCATGCAAATGAGCAAAGGCTCTAAAAGTATTTCAAAGGGCAATTGGGCACGACTGATACTGCGGATTTCTTCAGATAAAAGAAAAATACCATAACCTGCCAGTAAAATCATTCCCGTTTTGACAATGCTGTTGATGCGCCAGGACAGAACAGACTTTAATATTTTTCCAAGTACACAGCCAATTGCCAGAGATACGAGCAGTTCGGCTACCACCAGAATTATAAGGTTTATGTTAAAGCGAAGGCTTGTCAAAAGGGAATCAGCTATGGAGGCATTTACGGAAAACAGCATAATGACCACAACGTCCGTAACCATGGTTACGCCCAATATGGTTTGCGTAAAGGGGCCTTTGGCGCGCAATTCATTAACAATTGCTATTGCTGAAGATGGAGAACGAGCTGCCATTATAGTTCCCGCAAGAATTGAAACGGCAATTTTGCTGCTTATCGGCATGTTCTGCATAAAAGAAATAAAATCCGCCAATACAAAAACGGTCAAACTGCCCAAAATAAAGGTAGTTGCAACAAGTCCGATCGTCATCCATTTAATACTTTTCAGTCGACTCCTTAAGTCTTTCAAGTAGAGTTCGCTTCCCGCAGCAAGAGCAATAAAGGCCAGGGACAGTTGGTCGATAAAGCGGAGAGTTTTTATAGCTTCTTCGGTAATTAAACCCAGCATAAAGGGACCGGCTATTATTCCGGTAAACAGAAATCCGCTAATCAAGGGGAGTTTTGCCCTGGTAAAATATTGCCCGATCTGCCTTGATGCAAGCGCTACAATTGTAAAACCGGCAATAATTATGAATATATTCATACTCTGCTCCATCAAGCTTTCATAAGAAACGGGGATATCCTTCACATCCCGGGCCACTTATGACACTTTTGCCACCGGACACCGGCTGAACAGTTATTTGTGTGCTGATTCGTTCCTTTAAGGCTGACACATGAGAAATGATACCAATCAACTTACCATCCTGCTGTAAGCCGGCAAGGGTTTCCAGGGCGGTTTCCAATGCATCTTCATCCAGGCTGCCAAAGCCCTCATCAAGAAACAGGGAATCTACACGAACTTTGCGGCTGGCCATTTTTGATAATCCAAGAGCCAGTGACAGACTGACAATAAAGCTCTCTCCACCGGAAAGATTTTTGGTCGATCTGATTTCACCAGCCTGATAATTGTCAACAACATTAAGCTCCAGTGGCTGTTCCTCGTCCCGGACCAGCAGGTAGCGGTCGGTCATTTTTTCAAGCTGCCTGTTGGCATGAGACACCATCAATTCAAAGGTGAGTCCCTGAGCAAAGTTTCTGTATTTCTTTCCATCAGCAGAGCCGATTAGTGAATGCAGCGCATCCCATCTTGTGCATTCTGTCTTCTGTGCTTCGATTAGCGCTTGTTTCTGTTGATGTTTGGATTTCGCCTTTGTGTTGTCTGTGAGTTTTTGCTTGATTGCTCCAATTTTCTCGCCAAGTTTTTTTAAGGATTCATGAGTTGCAGCCTGTTCATTTTTCAGATCATCTAACGGAGCTTCAGTAATCTTTTTGTCTATTTCCTGAGATAGACGGGTTCCCCTGTCTTTTTTCCGTGTTGCAATGTCAGCCTGTTTGTCATCGAGCTCTTTGGCTTGCCGGCTCAATTTATCTTTTTCATCAATGGAAAGCCGGCACGAAATGAATGTCGGCTCATCCTCAAACCCGGCTTCTTTGCAGATAGTCTTAAAAGAGGCTTCACGGCCGTCCAGCTTCGGCTTACTCTCAGCCGTGCTTTCCTTTAATGCGGTAATGCGGGTCTTTAATTCATTCAACTTTTCCCTGATCTGATCCCTGCTGTCTCTTGCCGCTTTTTCAAATTTCTCAGCTTCAGTAACAAAGCCTTCTAACCGGGCTTCTTCTGTATCCGGATTTTTCTGACTGTACAGCTCGGCACGATCAGCAGTCAGCTTATCGAGATCCTTTTTGTGTGCGTTAAGCACACCTTGTCTTTCCTTCAGTGTTTCACTGAGTGTCTGCATTGTGGCATCGAGACTTTTTATCTCAGCCGCAAGTTCACCGTTTTGTTTTTCGACTTCAGCTTTTTGTTTTTGATGCTCCTGCCGGTTTTTCTGTCTAACTGTGAGAGCTTCTGAGATAGAATCCAGGTTTTCATCAGGGATCTCTTTTACGCCAAATGGTTCCAGCTTCGAGAGAACAGACTTTTTCCATTCAGCATACTTGCCCGCTGCCGACTGTAATTCTGTTTCAAAGCGCAGGGCATTTGCCTGAGATTCATCTTTCTTGTGTTGAGTCTGAACAAGCTGCTTTTCTGCTTCAGTTAATGCAGAGCCTGCTTTTTTCTTTTTAGATTCATTCTTCTTCAGCTCTATCTCAAGCTGTTCTGCTTTCTGAATCAGGCTGGACAGTTTATTGATTTTTTTCTCTGTCTCATCGATCTCAGGTACATTGCCTTCAGCAAAGGGGTGGTGCAAAGATCCGCATAACGGACATGGCTTGTCATCCTCCAATTTTGCACGTTCATCTTCGAGGCTTGCAATCTTTCTCAGGTAGGCCATTTCATGCAAAAGGCTCTCATGTTCAGCCCTGTATTCCCGAAGCAAGCGGTCGCCTAAAAGTTCTGAAATGGAGCTATTTATTTGTGACGCCTGTTTTTTTACGATATCATGCTTCTCTTTGAGAGTGCTGCATAATGCTTCTTGCTTCGAGTGCAAGACTGCATTTGCCTTAAACTGTTTTTTC
>JAUWOS010000122.1 GCA_030611985.1 Desulfobacterales bacterium
TAAGGAACGTGGACGAATTAACTTCCCCAAATAGACAGAAAGGAGGAAAAATAACATGAAAGATAAAGAGGAAAAATCGGTGTGTACTCACTGCGGCTACACAGCTTCAGGTGAATTTGCGGGAGATATCTGTCCGCAATGCAACCAGACTTATTGGAAATGCGCAAAGTGCGGCTTTCTCTTTACAGCGACAATGCCTCCAGATACTTGCCCTTCATGCAGTGAAAAGTGTGATTTTAAAAACGTCACCTGCTACACGCCGGAGTGCGGAGGACCTGGCCACGTTGATCCACGATTGTAGCAGTCGATAAAATAAAAATGCAGCATATGCGGCTATACGGTCGAGGGAATTGTATGATGCTTTGGGGCCAAAAATTTATACAGGCGAAAAAATCGCTTGAAATATCTATTAAAATAGCGGAAACTCCACCATAAGCGGATGGAGGGGTTTATTCGCTCAATGCAAGTTTAAACTCTAAAAATGGAGGTAAGGAAAATGAAAAGACATTTGTTTGTACTTATTGTCCTGGGACTGGTCGCATGCCTGGCCGGCCCCGCTTTTTGCGAGGAAGCAAAGCAATCCGGAGGAGATGGCACCTATGGCTACGGTATGATGGGATATGGTCACAGCATGAACCGGGGATATATGATGGACGATACCAACCGTGGCTGGGGTATGCGTGGACATGGCCGCCATTACACAAGACCTCAAGCATGGAAGTCGATGAAACCGGAGCAGAAAAAAAAGTTCGAAAAGATTCAGGCCGCACACCTGATGGACACCATGGAGCTAAGAAAGAAATTAGCTGCAAACCGGATCGAACTAAAGACTTTATGGGCACAGCCTGAAGTCAACCAAACTAGAATAGAGAAGCTTTCTGATGAGATTGCCAAGCTTTCCGCCGAGCTTTCCAAAAAACGCGACAAGCACCTAATGCGATGTCGCAAGGAGTTGGGAGATCTGGATTGGGATTGTCCCGGTGGTAAGTGGTAAGGAGCATAGGCGCATAGATTTAGGTCGGATTTACCCGATCTCAGATCACAAAAGTTGAAGGAATAGCAGGGTTATATTAATACTTTTGAAATTTGAGATTGGTCAAAGGTGACCTGAAGCTATGATGCATAGCTGGGGAAGTTATTTCATCTACGTTCCTCATCCCCACTCTTCAGAAAGATCATGTTCAATTTTCAAGTGGTCGAGAACTCTTGCAATTACAGAATCTACAAGATCGGAGATAGTTTTCGGGTTGAAATAAAATGACGGAGAAGGGGGCATAATGGTAGCGCCGGATATGGCGGCCTTATACATATTTTTTAAATGGATAGCGCTTAAAGGGGTTTCTCTGGGAAGCAGGATCAGTAAACGTTTTTCTTTCAGACAAACATCAGCAGCTCTGTGGATGAGATTGTCTGCTATTCCTGATGTAATTGCTCCCAGGGTTTTCATTGAGCATGGCGCTATTACCATTCCATCATGTCTGAACGACCCGCTTGCAGGAGGCGCAAAAAAATCATCCTGATCATATCTGTTCAAGCGGGTCTTTTTATGAAAGAGAACACCTTGATTTTTTAAAAATGATTCAAAAGACTCTGATTTGCCGCCGGCCTTGTAGCCGGTTTCATGCTCAAGCACTCTCAAGCCGGCTTCGGAGATAATGAGATACACTTTGACCTGCTTATCCAGCAGCGCTTTTAAAAGTCTTATTCCATAAATTGATCCGGAAGCGCCGCATATTGCCACTACAATTTTTTTGCTCATATCCACCACCTTACCAGCTCATCAGTTAGAACACCAAAGAATAAAGTGATGGAAATAATACTGTTGATATGAAAAAAGGCAACATTTACATTACCAAGATCATCGGGTTTAACTATCTGATGTTCAACGATGAGCAAAATTCCGATTATAATCACCGCTCCCAGGTATATTAAATTCATATCAAAAGCGATATAGATTAAAAAAAAGAAACAAAAAGAAAAAAGGTGTATTATCTCAGAAATAAAAAGGGCTTTTTTTATGCCGAACCGTACCGGCATTGAAAATAGCCCTTCTTTTTTGTCAAAGCATGTGTCCTGACATGCGTAAAGAATGTCAAATCCTGCTATATAAGTTATAAGAGCCAGAGAAAGCAAAAGAACAGACCATGAAAAGCTTTTGGTAATAGCTATCCATGCGCCGATTGGCGCAAGCGATATGGCAAATCCAAGATAAAGATGGCAGAGGCAAGTAAATCTTTTTGTGTATGAATAAGAAAAGAGTATGGCGAGAACAGGAAAAGAAAAATAAAAGCAAAGCCTGCCGAGCATGGCTGAAGCGAATATAAAAAGACCTGAAAATAAAAGAACAAAGAGTTTTGTGGAAGATAGTGAAAGCTTGCCCGCAGGTATTTCGCGTTTTGACGTGCGCGGATTTTTTAAATCGAACCGGATATCTGCAATTCTGTTAAAACCCATAGCAGAAGAACGTGCGCATATCATGGCAATGAGAATCCAGAATATATCCGTTAAAATTATTGGATGTTGACGCTGGGCAAGTATCACCGCTGAAAGCGCAAATGGAAGTGCAAATACAGTATGGCTGAACTTGATCATCCTGCCGTATACAATAACCCTCTCCAATAAATCAGTCCCTCTATTCCAGGCGCTGAAACTTTTCAACTTTACAACTCCGTTCCATCAAGCTCAATACCATCAAGCTGGGCGCCGCAATGTGTACACCGACCGTCTTTTATCAAATTTTTTTCAATACAAAAGCCACTCCGCTTGATAAGGATATTACCGCATTTGTAACAAAACGTATTTTCACCATCCTCACCTGGCGCATTTCCGATATAAACGTATTTCAGCCCTGCCTTAATTCCTATTTCGCGAGCCATAATAAGGCTTTTAATCGGAGTTGGAGGACGATCTGTAAGTCTGTACGTCGGATAAAACGCACTTATATGCCAAGGTGTTTCAGGACCAAGGGATTTAACAAGAAACAGAGCTAACTCTTCAAGCTCCTTTTTGTCATCATTAAGCCCGGGAATAAGCAAGGTGGTAACTTCAACAAAAATTCCAAGCGATTTCATCAGCTTTAAAGTTTCCTTAACAGGTTCCAGCCTGGCTTTGACGATATCTTTGTAAAAAGAGGCATTAAACGCCTTTAAATCAACATTCGCCGCATCAAGATAAGGACTTATCATGTGAAGAGCTTCGGAAGTCATGTATCCATTTGTTACGAACACATTTTTGATTCCCTTTGCATTAGCCAGCTTTGCGGTATCAAGGGCAAATTCAAAATATATGGTCGGCTCGGTATAGGTATAGGCTATGCTTTTGCAATTTCCTTTTACTGCTGCGTTCACAACATCTTCAGGTGTATATAAGTCGCCGGTTATCATGCCATTACGGTCTGACGGCATCTGGGAAATATCTGCGTTCTGACAGAAAAGACATTTAAAATTACAGCCGACAGTTGCTATGGAATAGGAGAGGCTTCCGGGTATGAAATGAAAGAGAGGCTTTTTTTCGATCGGATCTATGTGACTGGCGATAAGTTTTCCATAAACCAGTGTTTTAAGGATTCCTCCCTGATTTTCCCGAACGCCACATATTCCGCGCCTGCCATTTTTTATGACGCAACGATGGTTGCAAAGATTGCATTTTACTTTATTTTCCTTCAATGACTCATAAAGACAGGCTTCCATAAATTTTACCTCCGCTTTTGAGCAAACGTTACTATCCAGCTACTGCATCTTTTGTTTGTTTTACAGGATAAGGAATTAACATTGGTCTGGTTTTAAAACGTGGAACAAGTGTAACAACCATACCAATAAAAGCTCCGAACGGGCATCTTTGTACTGGTCCGGACTGTTCTATGCTTCTGGATATTCTGCCTGATGCTGTTGGAAAGTGACATACTGTCCTCCAGGAGATAGGCACATCTCCCAAAATTGACCGGATGACTTGTTTCAGCTCCCAAACACTGAAAAATTGCGCATGATTATAAACAGTGGAAAAAAATATCCCTTTAATTCGACGCTGAATTCCTTTGATTGCATATCTGTTAAGAGCGCCTATAAACAGCCTGTCTTTTGCAACCCTGCAAGCCTCTTCGAGCGCCTTTTTCGGATCTTCGACAAATTCCAGGGTTGTAATAAGGGATGCATAATTAAAGGAATTATCATCAAATGGAAGATCTTCCGCAAGGCCGCGATGCAGATCGGAGCGATTATTCACATTTTTTGATGCAATATCAAGCATATATGGAGATGGATCAAGCCCTGTCGTATGGAGTCCTTTCTCAATAAAAAGCAAAAGATTCCGCCCTGTTCCGCAACCTATATCAAGTATTGAATCACCGCTCATCGGCTTAAGCATATTGAGCATAAGCCGGCCTTCGAAGTCAGCGATAAATTTGTTGTGTGGATTTTTAAACCACTGCTCGTAAGATAAAGCATCATTAAAATTAAAGATATAACCCATATGTACGCTTTGTTTTCAAAAATTTGGGTACCCACAAGGGGCACCCCTACGAGTTCAACTCAAAACAATTTACAGTTTTTAGCTACAATAAAAGTGTCAACTACTTTTACCTCAAAATGAAGGATGCCCAGGAATTGAAGATATTCCACTGATTTTAATTCCTCAATTTGTTCAATCCCTAAATCCCTAAATCTCTGTTACTAAAAATGGTAGCCGTTCACGAAAAAACCGGTAGCATAATAAGGCTACATCATAGCACGTAAGCTTTTACAGGCACTGTAGATGTGCGTTTTCAGGGTAATCAACTATAGTGTTGCTATGTTGGTTGCCCTGAAAACGTGCATATGCAGTGCCTGTGAACGCTTACCTAAAATGGAATATCGTCCACCTGGGCTTCCGGAGCCGGAGGTCCCGGCGTATTTGAAGCTACATTCGGAGATGAAGGTGAATTCATATCACTACTGCCGGCTTGTTGTTCGTCTCTGTTCTGCATACTGTTTTCATGTTGGCCTCCGGAATCCCTTCCGCCAAGAAACTGTACAGTTGATGCAACAATTTCAGTAGTATATCTTGTAATACCATCCTTTTCCCATGATCTTGTCTGAATTCGGCCTTCAACATATACCTGGCTGCCCTTTGAAAGATATTCGCCGCATATTTCGCCAAGTCTGCGCCAGGCTACTATACGATGCCATTCTGTGCGCTCTTTTTTTTCTCCTGTAGCTTTATCATTCCATTGCTCGGACGTTGCTACGCTGAAATTAGCTACAGCAGAACCATCTGGAGTATAACGAACTTCAGGGTTTTGTCCGAGTCTGCCAACCAGAATTACCTTGTTTATGCCTGCCATCTTTTATTCTCCCTCCTTTAAGCAACATTAATACACCTGTAGAAAAAGCTTTGTTACAGGTGATTACGCATTTGTAAATTTTGTGTACAATTGATTGAGTAATAAATACAGAAATCTATTGATTATGTCAATTTGAACAAAAAAATAAAACGGCAATAATTTTATGACTATCGGGTTAATTAAGGCTATCTGTTTGATAATATAGAATTTATAGTTTTTTACACTTGATTTAAAAGTAGCAGTATCCTGCCGCTGTTTTAAGAGGCTGGAAGTCTCTTCTGCAATAATTAAAGACCGGTTACAATTTTTAGCTCCAATAAAGACGAAATAACTTCACCAGTAGGCACACAGATTTGGGTCGGATTTGAGATTGGTCAAAGGCAGCCTGAAGCTGTGATGCATGGCTGGAAAAGTTATTTTGCACCTGTTCCTGATCAATATATTACGAATTGAACCCTGAAATTCAAGCAGAGGACGCATCAGGCGGCAAAATACTTTACAGCCCTGCGCAGGCGGTCTGCTGCACGGTTCTTTCCTATAGCGATCAGAATATCGAATATCCCGGGGCCGGCTGCCTGACCTGTAACTGCTGTTCGAGTACCGTTAATTAATATCCCTGCCTTGATCCCAAATTCTTCGGCCATGTTACGGATAACTTTTTCAGTCTCTTCAATCGTAAACACCTCTATGGCTTCCATGCGGTCAGCCAGTATCGGAAACCAGACCTTCAGCTCCTCGTGTTTGAGTATATTCTTTTTCAGAGGCTTTGGATCGACTGGATAGTCTTCGGAAAAATAGGCTCTGCCAAGTGTCCCAAAATCAGTAAATACATGATAACGACTGCGAATCAGATCGACAGTGTCAAGGAACCAATTGTGTTTTTCCCCTTCAAATGCCGGATTCCAAATCTTTGTCTTTTTCAGTTCTTCTTTTATGTACGGTTCGATTTTTTCAAGAGGAAGATTTCTCAGATAATGCTCATTGATACTGATTGCCTTTGGATCTGTGAAAAATTTTGGGTCATCCTTTCTTATATTAAAAATGGAATTAGATCGATTAATTCCTTCTAAAGAGAATGCTTCAATCAATTCTTCTCTGGAAAAGATCTGCCTGGAATCGGATGTTGACCATCCGAGAAGTACCATGAAATTGACAAATGCCCATGGAAAAAATCCATGATCCTTATAAAAATGAACTGCAACTGATTCACCATGCTTTCGTTTTGATATCTTAGCTTTTTTTGAGTCAAGCGTGAGTGGCATGTGAGCAAACTCCGGAACTGGTGAGTCAAGCGCTTTGTATATTAATATTTGCTTTGGCGTGTTGATCAGTCCATCCTGCCCTCGGATTACATGGGAAATCCGGTCACGAGTGTCGTCGACTGCATTTGAAAGAATATAAAGCGGCCTGCCATTGGAACGAACAATTACAAAATCTTCTATGTCCTCATATTTTCTTTCAATAGCGCCATATACTATGTCTTTAAAAACAACAGAGCCTTGTTTGAGCGGCACTTTTAAACGAATAGTGTACGGAATTTGCGCTTTTACTTTTTTTGCAATATCTTCGAATGTTAAATTTCTACAGGCACCATCATATTTGAAGCTGGTTTTATTTTTCCTCGCTTTTTCTCTTTTATGTTCGAGTTCCTCTTTTGTGCAAAAACATTTGTAGGCATGACCCGAATCAAGGAGTTTCTGTGCGGCTATCTGATGTTCTTTGATGAAATGAGACTGGAAATAAGGACCTTCATCCCAGACAACACCAAGCCATTTCAAGCTCTCCATAATCCCTGAAATCGACTCTTCCGTCGATCTTTCTAAATCAGTATCTTCAATTCTCAAGATCAGCTTTCCACCTGTTTTTTGAGCAAAAAGCCAGTTGTATATCGCTGTTCGGGCGCCTCCGATATGAAGATATCCGGTCGGGCTCGGAGCAAATCTTACTCGCACTTCTTTGTTCATATAAATTCACCTTATCTATAAAAATAATTGTAAGCGTTCACAGGCACTGCATATGCACGTTTTCATGGCAACCAACATAGCAAATCTATAGTTGATTGCCCTGAAAACGCACATCTACAGCACCTGTAAAAGCTTACATGTTGGGAAGTAGCCTTGTTGTGCTACCGATTCTC
>JAUWOS010000149.1 GCA_030611985.1 Desulfobacterales bacterium
CACAAGGTTCGCCCCTACGAAAAAACTACCACGGAATTTAAATAAGATACCATTTTTCTTTAAAATTCTAACAAATACAATACTCACTTTTTGTTGTCAATAGTTATAAAACAATAGTTAGAGCTTGATCAAAAACCACGGTTTTCGGATTCGGCGTTCAAAGACCTTTGCAAAATCTTCTTGTTTAATAAAAGAAAAAGTTGTAAAAACTTACGTGTTGGGATGATAATATAACTCAAAGAATATGACCTGTGCTAATAGCTAATAGCTTAACAGTCCGTTTTTATACAAAGTTTTACCTAATTTAAGTAAGGGCTTTTTTTATGAAGAACCGTCCCGCAAATATTATTCTTCCGATAGTAATCTTTCTTTGTCTTGGTACCCTTACCGTTGTTCTGTGGCAGGACTACACCGAGCATGATGAGAAAATCATGCTAAGACACACTGAGACTACGGCAGAGCAGATCCGCATGCGTATTGAAGACTTTATGGAAGAAAGACTCTCTTCATTAGAAGTACTGGTCGACCGCTGGGTTGAACGAAGACCTCCTGACTTCAGCTATACCCGTTACCGACAGTTTTCCGAGGCTTATTGTAGATATTACTCCGGCTTTCAGGCCATAAACTGGGTTGACACGGACGGGTTTATCCGCTGGGTCTACCCCGAAGAACAAAATTATGCCGCAAAGGATAAAAACCTGCATAATCATCCTGAAGCCGCTGTCCGGGAATTATTTGCAAGCGCTGAAAGAGACCGTAAATATGTTATTACACCGTGTGTTAAGCTCCTTCATGGTGGCACAGGTTTTACTACTTACTGGCCATTGATTTACGATGGCAAAATACAAGGATACATAAATGGAGTTTTCGATATCGGCTCAATAGTTAGATTACGGATCGGGAAAAATATCTTTGACGAGTTCCGGTTAGCCTTATACGAAGAAGATCGTCTTATCTATCAGCACGGTTTTAATAAGGAGCTTATGGCTTCCGATCGTTCTGTCCGCGCCATAAGTGAGATTCATTTTCGCGGAAAAAACTGGCGACTGGAATTGGAATCACTGGAGACGACCGCAAAAAATGGGCTGGCCGCTTATCTAATAGTCTTGGGGCTGGAAAATCCCACGCGCCCGATCTTTCTCTTCTTTGGTCTCATGCTCTCGACCGGTTTGTCCTTTCTCCTTTACTCTTTTATGCACAGAATGCAGATGTATCAGATAGCCCGCGACCAGGCTATCTATGAGGTAAATGAGCGAAAGCGCGCAGAACAAAAAATACAGAATCTTCAGCTCTACAATCGCAAGTTAATTGAGACAAATATTGATCCTCTGGTAACTTTCGATCAGAAAGGGATCATATTAGATGTGAACGAGGCTACAATTAAGGCAGCCGGAAAAACTCGAGAAGAGCTGACAGGAACTCCGTTTGCTGATTATTTCACAGATCCTGAAAAAGCATACAAAGGGGCAATGCTGGTCTTTGAAACCGGAGAGGTGCGGGATTACGAGCTAGTCATGAAGGGGAATGGAAACGAGACCGTTGTTTCCTACAATGCTTCGGTCTACAAAGATCAGACAAAGCAAGTAGTTGGCGCTTTTGCTGCAGCTCGCAACATCACCGATCAAAGGAAACTCGAACGGGAGCGCGAAGGCTTGCTCAAGGAGCTGTTCGATAAGAACGAAGAACTCGAAACCTTTATATATACTGTTTCTCATGATCTAAAGACCCCCATTGTCACCATTGAAGGTTTTATCGGCGCCATGCGTGAAGATTTTGGGGATCAGATATCGGGGGAGCAAGAAGAGTATATCAGATATATGAGCGATGCAGCCCTGAAGATGGATGCCCTGATTAATGATCTACTGGAATTCTCCCGTGTCGGACGCATGACTGAGAAAAAGAGTGATTTTTCTTTTGCCGGTATCGTAGAAGAAATTTTGAATCCGCTTCAACCTCAGATTCAGGCAAGGGGTATTGAGGTTAATATTCAGGAAAATCTTCCGGATATCTACGCTGAAAAAAAGCGGTTTACGCAGGTCATGGAAAACCTGCTGGTCAATGCTGTTAAATATATCGGAAAAGAGAACCCTTGTCCACGTATTGATGTCGGAATTCAGAATCGCGACGGCCGGAATGTGTTTTTTGTCCGCGACAACGGCATAGGGATTGAGGAAATTTACTTTGAAAAAATTTTCCAGGTTTTCCAGCGACTCCCATCCGCAAAAAAGACCGGAGAAGGAACCGGCATCGGTCTTGCGATTGTGAAGCGGATTGTAGAACATAACGGGGGGAGTATCCGGGTTGCATCAAAGCCGGGAGAGGGAAGCACTTTTTTCTTCACTATTAAAGATAAGGAGTCTTAAACATGAATTATCAACCTTCAAACATCCTGCTTATAGAAGACGAAGAAGCTCATGCGCGATTGACCAAGCGGGCAATTCGAAAAGCCGGCAATGCAAACCGGATTGATGTTGCATGTGATGGAGAAGAGGCGCTTGAATATCTGTTCAACAACGGAAAATATGCTGATAAGTCTGAATATCCATGCCCAGGCTTGATTCTGCTGGATATCAAGCTGCCGGGCATTGATGGAATAGAGGTTTTGCAAAAGATCAAGCAGGATCCGATTCTAAGGAAGATTCCTGTAATCATGCTCACTACGTCGGAGCGGGAAGAAGATATTGCCAGGTCTTATGATTATCACGCCAACAGCTACCTGACCAAACCGGTGGGATTTAAGGAATTTGAGGAAAAAATCGGACAGATTGATTTTTACTGGATGATTCTCAACAGACCTCCTGCAATAGAAGAGTAAAAATTTCTACAGGAACGCTTATGAAAACATTAAGGCTTGTAATCATTGAAGACGAAGATGCGCATTTCAGCCTTATGAAACGGGCGATTACCAATAACCTGCCAAATGCATCAGTATATCATTTTCCAGAGGCCGGCGCCTGTCTTGAAAAACTTGATGAGATTATGCCCGACATAATTATCAGCGATTATCTTATGCCCGGCATGAACGGTATAGAGTTTTTGAAAGCTTTGAATCGCGGCAACAAACAAGTTCCCGTCATAATGACTACAGGTCAGGGCGATGAAGATATTGCCGTACAGGCCATGAAACTTGGGGCATGGGATTATCTGGTGAAGTCTGCTGATTTTTTTACTCTGCTTCCAACTGTTATTGAAAAGGTTGTTCGTGAATTCAAACTTAAGGAATCACTGCGCAAATCTGAAAGACGATTTCAGGATCTGGCTGAGAGAACATCAGATTGGATATGGGAAATAGATACACAAGGCAAATACACCTATTCCAACCCCGTAGTTCAATGTATTTCAGGATATCGTCCTGATGAGGTAATCGGCAAGAGCTTTTATGATTTCTTTTTTGAAAAAGAGAAAGAGAAGAATACCTTTCAAGCCATAGCCGAACAAAGACCTTTTTCTGCTATTGAAAATCTCCTTATGCACAAAGACGGATATGAAGTCATTGTGGAAACCAGTGGTGTTCCGTTCTTCGATAAAGCAGGAAATCTTTCAGGATATCGTGGCATCGATCGGGATATTAGCGTGCGCAAGCGGGCCGAAGAACGTGTTCGGAGTCTCTCACAACAACTGATGAAGGCGCAGGAAATTGAACGGCAACGGCTTTCCTGTGACTTGCATGACCATCTGGCTCAGGAGCTCTCTACCTTAAAAATCAGCCTTGATACCCTTTTTGACGACGGACAAGAAGTTTCGATCAAAACAAGGCAAGTAATTTCCAGACTATCCGGAGTGGTACACAAAATTATTATGAATGTGCGGGAAATGGCTTATGGTCTGCGTCCTGTTGGATTGAATCACTTGGGACTGGTTCAGACCATTGCTCAATATTGCGAAGACTTTTCAACGAGCAACAGAACAGAGGTTGATTTTTTTTCAGCCGGAATAGATGAATCAAAACTGGATATTGATACCAAGATTATGCTTTACCGTCTGATTCAGGAAGGCTTGAATAACATTAAAAAACACGCCTGCGCCGACAACGCCATTATTAAATTAGTCATGTCTTTCCCCAACATTATTCTTCGCATAGAAGACAATGGCAAGGGATTTGATGTTCAAAAGCAGTTGACAGGAATATTTGATGAAAAACAGATGGGACTTCGGATCATGGAAGAAAGAGCAGGTTTTCTTAATGGAAAAATTAAAATTGAGTCCCGCCTGATGCAGGGCACAAAAATTCTGATAGAAATACCTTTGGAGAAAGAAATTGAGTAAAAAGAAAACTGTCTTGATTGTTGACGATCATCCTCTTTTCAGAGCGGGTCTTAAGTCAATTATAGCAAATTGCTCCGAGTTTGAGGTAATCGGAGAAGCGGCAAACGGTCGTGAGGGCATTGAGAAGACAAAGGAGCTAAAGCCGAACATGGTAGTAATGGATCTTTCCCTGCCGGATCAAAACGGCATCGACGTTACTCGCAAGATAAAAAACATTCTGCCTGAGACGCGTATTATGATACTGAGCATGCATTCCAAAATTGATTATATTACCGAGGCATTTCAAGTAGGAGCAACAGGATATGTAGTCAAAGAATCAGCTTCCGAAAGGCTCGTCGATTGCCTGAAAGCCATATCGAAAGATGAGTATTTTTTAGACACCTCAATTTCTCATAAGGTAGTAAAAAGCCTTATGGAATCAGATAAAAAAGAAGCAAAAATCACGGATGCCGGTTACGATACCCTGACTCCCCGTGAGCAGCAGATCATGCGTCTGCTGGCCGATGGGATTTCCGCCAAAGATATCGCAAAAGAGCTTTTTATCAGCCCCAAGACCGTTGAAAACCACAGAACAAATATCATGAATAAGCTTGACCTTCACAGCGCTATGGAATTGGTCCGGTATGCTGCAAGACTTGGTCTGATTGACATAGACCTCTGGAAAGGATAGAAGGGAATTTTGGCTCCCCTTAGTGGACGTACTTCGAAACCAGTTTGCCGGGCTGTCGAAAGAAATGATGGACACCATTCTTGTAGCAAAAAATCAAGTGAAGGATGGATTTCTTCAGACTGTAGGGATAAGCTGATCTTTGAAACCTAAATCTGTGTTGAATAGCTCACAGCTCGAACTGTGAGCAAATATGGTGGGCTAACTCCAAGGAAGGGTTTGCGTGTCGCCATCCTGTCAAGGCAGGTAGGAAGCCTATCCGGAAAATGGCATTTTCTTTTACTTCAAGCTGTTTGAGGTATTGATGGCTCTCTGGTATTTTGCGGGGTTAGTATTTTACTTTAATTTCAATAAGTTATCGTATTTTATGCGTTTAGTGTTGAACAACTTGTTAACGCTATTATTAGGGCATATGGGGCTGTATTGTACTAAAATCTCAATATATGCTTAAAATAATGGCATTTACTGTGTAATTTTTTATTGTGCAGTCCGGGTTTGTCTTCAAAAAGTTTATGACACACTGCGTAAAACGTGTACACAAAATTTTGAGAAGTAAACATACAATGATTTCAAGTGATTATATTTCATACGGTGAACTTTGATATCGGAATTTCAGTGAGGAAATCAATTACTTGACTGATAGTCTCTTAGGTGTATAATGACGGCTATTTTTGAAAAAGCATATTTTATGCTTTTTTTCTTTATATCAGATTAATTCAAAAGTGTTCTGAACTTTTTCACTCGTTCCCAGGTTCTGCCTGGGAATGCATCTCTTGAGGCTCTGCATCATAAAGTAGCTATAATTTAAAGGAGTAGATTCAATAATGAAAAGTGATTTTATAAGGCTCTTTGTTGTAGCAATGATTATTATATCTATAGTTTTTACAAGCTCAGGCATTGGTCTTGCGGCCGAACCAATCAAGCTGGGTGTGGTTGGGGCACATAGCGGCGATCTTGCATCCTACGGAATCCCATCTGTAAGGGCTGCTGAACTTGTAGTCAAGGATATAAATACAAATGGCGGTCTGCTTGGCAGAAAGATTGAACTTTTTGTTGAAGATGACGCCTGCAAGCCGGAGGTCAATGTCATTCGGAGTTATGGGCAATCTGTTGTTGCAAAACAATTTAAAAAACAACATGTTAAGATTAGTAGTTTGCAAAAAATACGCTAAATCCATACCTCACCTTGAAAAAAAATAGGGTGGGGTATGGAAATTGTATT
>JAUWOS010000020.1 GCA_030611985.1 Desulfobacterales bacterium
GTTTACTTTTCGATAGCGCCATACAACATGACATTGTCCATTTTTTACACAGTTTACCAGGTGGGACGAGAAAGAGTAAACCTTACCATGAGTTCAAAAATTACACAATTAGAGTTCGCCAAGCTTTGCGGCGCAAGCAAACAGGCTGTCTATAAGGCAATTAATGCCGGATATATCAAGACTGCAAAAGTAAACAAAAAGCGTGTAATTGTTTTCGATGACCCGATTACGCAGCTCTGGTATGAAAAACAGATAGCGAAAAACGTAAAGGCTCCTCTACAGGCCAAATCGTTGCCAGAATCCAACAATGAGATTAACGATAAACCGGCAACCGATCTGATAAGCCTACAGCGAGAAAAAATACTTGAAGAAATAGGCAAGATTCGGGCAGATAAAAAACTCAAAGAATTACAATACACACAAAAGAGAGATACGCTGATCGAAAAAGACACAGTAGCAGCAGTATTGTTTCAGTACATCGAAGCATTGAATATCAACATGTTAGATATGCCAGAAATAACAATTGATGCCATTACGGATAAAATCAGCACAGGTTCCACCAGGGGCGATATTATAGAATTTATGAGAAATGCTATCAAGAAATTAATCATAGCCACGAAAACTCAAATTAAGGAGAGGTTGAAATGAAAAAATTTATAAGAATTTTTATAGGTGTTTTTTTAGGATCATTGATGTTCATGATAATAATAATAGCTATAGGCGTGATGACCGGCTTACCCGTTGATACAGACGAAACCAAGACCATCATGACAGAGCAGCAACGTAATAAAAACATTGAAGCTCAATTTAGCCCATGGGATGGCTCACATAAAAATCTTACACAGATCATCAAGGATGCCATGAACGATCCGGGCAGCTATGAGCATATCGAGACTGGATATTGGGATCAGAAAACGCATTTAGTGATCTTAACAAAATACAGAGGTAAAAATGCATTTGGTGGGGTGGTTCCGGCCTGGGTGAAAGCGAAGGTAGATATCGATGGAAATGTAACAGAAATAATTGAAACATCCTGATGAATCTTAGGGCAATGAGAACTTTATGCATTTGATCGAAAAAGAACATAGAAAAGTTGAAACTCAATGGCTGATTAAACAAATTGATACATTGACGTACGAACGACTCACACTCAAGGTATCAGACCTGGCAGAGCAAAGGCGCATTCTACCGAAAGGTACGCCTTTCCCAGGCGCCTGGAGCAACGAAAAGACACCTTATCTTGTCGAATTTATGGACGATATCTCAGAATCAAGCCCAATTGAGATTTCTGTCTGCATGAAAGGGCATCAGCTTGGGTATACGGTAGCCATCGAAAATGGTATAATGTATATAATCATTCATGCACCAGGGCCTATTCTTTACACGACTGCCACTGACCCCCTCGGTAAGGAATGGTCAGAGACCAGATTTGACCAGATGGTTGAACAGTCCGGAATACAAAACATGATTTTTTCACAAACCATAAAAAAAGGCAGTAAAAAAACAGGAGACAAAACGCTTCTCAAAGAATTCCCTGGCGGCCGGATAAAGATTGCAGGATATGGGAGCACGGCCGCTTTTAGATCATCTTCTTTTAGATATTTTTTTGGGGACGAAATTGATGAGGCAAGCGCTGATCTCAAAAAGCAGGGCAATGCACTCGAACAAGCCGAGGGTAGGACATCTGCGTATAAAACAAAGCGCAAAATTATATTATTCAGCACTCCGGTTGAGCAAGACGAGTCAAATGTTTATAGGGCGTATTTATTAGGCGATCAGCGTAAATATTTTGTACCGTGTCCATACTGCGGGCACATGCAAGAATTGGAATTTAAACATCTGGAATATAAACGAGACAAAAACGGAATCTTGGATATTGATTCGGTGAAATATAAATGCCAAGGAAACTGCGATAAATCTTTTTATAATTATCACAAGACAGAAATGTATTCATCGGGCCGCTGTGAATGGAGGCCAACCGCAAAAGCGAAAAGAGCTAATTATAGATCACGCCATATGTCATGCCTATATTCGCCACCAGGCATGATTACATGGGCCGATGTGGTGCAAAAACATATTGATGCGATAGAAAGTAATGATCCTGGTAAATTAAAAGCATTCGAAACTCTTTACCTTGGTTGGCCGTATCAAGAGAAAGGAGAGGCTCCTGATATCCGGAAAGTCATTGCACATAGGTCGAACTATCAATCCAAGACGGTTCCGGATGGTGTTCTTTTTCTCACCCTTGGCGGAGATGTGCACGGTGATAATATCATGATCGAGATTTGCGGCCATGGTAGAAAATATAAAACGTGGTCGATTGATTTTATTATAATCAAAGGCGATACAAAGGCAGCAACCAAGGGCGCATGGCCTGAATTTCGAGAAAGATTTATGGACAGCCAATTTGTTTATCACGGAAAAAATGGAAGCTACGCCCCACAAATGGCATTTATAGATTCAAATTATCGCACAGACACAGTAGTTGAATTTTGCGAAACCCTTCCGGGACTGTTTCCCATCGTTGGGCAGGACAAATTTTCAAATCCTCAAAAAAAGTTTCAGATCAATCAACTCCCAGGCTCAAATCTTATGAGCGTTAGGATAGCAACGAATTACCATAAGGATATAGTTTACAATTCGCTTAGAACTGAAAGCATGCCAGGGAACGATACCCCTACCGGATATCCGGCTTTCCCATACGATTACGATGATAAATACTTCAAAATGCTGAATGCTGAATATAAGAGAGGCAAGAGAAAGGGGAATAAAGTAGAATTTTCCTATTATTGTCCTCTTGGCAAGCCGAACCACGCTTTAGATTGCCGAGTCTACAATATCGCTGCCAGAGAAGTATTATATTATCAAACGATGGAAATGATGGAAGAATCTATTGAACAATATGAGCAAAAAGTAAAAAGGAAAATACTTGTATCCGAAAAGGTAGAATTCTTTTATTCGCACCTCGAAAATGTTGGAGTTTTTAATCAACCGAATCATGACAAAAATAAATAAACATTTTTTTAAAAAAAGCTTGCATATGCCTTTCATTTCGTGTAACGCTTGCAAAACTCAACCACTAACGGGGGTATTTAGTGTTATTCGATTCACTTGCAGAATATGACGAAGAAATCGCATTTACCAGGGCGCAGATTAGAAACGCTATCAAGGCAGCAGAGTTCAAACTTAATACGTCTCAAAGCAATCAGTCAGTGACAATGGATTTGCGAGGTATCCGAAATTATCTTACATTGCTGACCACTGAGCGCAAGGCATTCAATGAGCGTTCAGAAGGATCAAGCGTTACAAGTATCACAGTCAGGAGATTTGTTTAATGTTTGAAAAGATAAAATCCTGGCTTTCGCCTAACCCTAAACAGACTGGCAGGGAAAAGTTACAAGCTGAACTCGATGCCGTGGCGCAACAAATTGTGTCTGGATACAGATCAAGGCAAGTTTTTGATGGGGAGAAATTATCAGGCGGAATGAATTATGATACCGCATGGGGCTTAGATATATACCGAATGCGGCAACGGTCAATTCGTGCGTATTGGGATAGTATGCAGGCGCGTGGAATTATCAATCGGCTTGTTGATACAGTCATCAATACCGGTCTTATGCTTGAATCGACTCCAGTGTCTTCTATCTTGGGATTGTCTCAAGATGAAAGAAAAAAAACTTCAAATAAGATTGAAGATCGATTTAACTTGTGGGCGAATTCAAAAAATTGCGATCTCTCCCAAGAGAACACCTTGGGGCAGATTGAACGCATCTTATACCGCAATCAGCTAGTAAAGGGCGATTATTTTGCCGCTCTTATATTTTCGAAAAAACGAACATTAATAAACCCTTTACAAATCAAAATCATAAAAACAGAATTAGTGTCCACTCCCTTCGATTCAAAGATAAAGAGTCAAATAGAAAATAGAGGGCATTATATCGTTGATGGCATAGAATTTGATCAGAATGATAAAGAAGTTGCAATATATGTTAAAGCAAAAAAGAAAGATAATATAAATTATAAATGGGTTAGATATCCAAAATACGGGGTAGTGTCAGGCAGACAGGTTTTGATCCATGGAAAAGTTGAAGAGTTTGGCAGCGAACCTCGTGGAATACCAGCGCTTGCACACGTGGCGCACGAGCTTGAGAAAATCACTGATTACTCATTGCTTGAGTTGATGGCAGCGGTTGCAAATGCCACAATAGCGGCGGTGGTGAAACCTTCTGAGAATGCACCTGCTACAAATCCTTTCCCGGGGAATTCTTTTATTCCACCGAGTTTGGTGCAAGAATCAGATGAGTTATCAGCGACAGAATCAACCACAGATCAAGGATATACCAATATCGGCAAAAATGTATTGAGCAATACGGGCGGTCTGCTTGTAAGCTCGCTAAACGCAGGTGAAGAATTTGTAAGTCATGATACGAAAAGGCCGAATGTTAACTTCGGAGAGTTTGTTGATAGCGTTACAAAATATCTTGCAAGTTCGCTATCTATGCCCATTGAAGTCTTAAGCATGGTGTTCGGAAACAATTTTTCGGCATCAAGAGCTACTTTAAAACTTTACTGGCAATCAGTCTTTGTTAAGCGTGATGATTTTATATCTGATTTTAAAACACCTGTTTTCAATTCGTGGCTATTAGGTGGAGTCGGAACTGGGAACTTGATTTTAAAAGGCTTTGAAGATCCTAAACTACGGGCTGCCTGGCAATCCGCCAAATGGGTTGGAGTTCCAAGCGTATCAATCGATCCAGTAAAAGAAGAAAAGGCTGCAAAGATAAGGGTTGAAGAGGGCTTTACAACCCGTGAGCAGGAAGCACAGAAACGGCATGGATCAAGCTTTGACTCAAATGTTGACCGTTTAACTTCTGAAAACATCCGGCTTGCAAAAGCAAATGAGCCGATTGTTGAACAGCGAAAAGGAGTCGAATAATGGCTACAAATGCAATTGACATATCTTCAACAGTCTGGACAAAGATCACTTCTTCCGGCGAAAGTGGAACGATATGGAAGAAAACAGGCGGGGTAATTGTTATTGATCATACGGATCAGGAGACAGCAGCAACATTGCCGCTATCAAATACCAATGTTGCCGTGGCAAAATCAAAACGAGCGCCTCTTGACCACGATAATGATAATGTTTTAGATATCCCTGCCGATAATGTAGATGATATCTATTATGCTCTTGCACTTGAGGGTGATTTTAATTCTTTAGCAGTGGACGTGATATAATGGGCGGCATGGGTAGTAAAGGACCTAATTTTATAAAAGGACCGGTCAGCATTGGATCGCTTCCTAACGTTACAACTATAGGCGCTGATGGCCAAATCACAATGGGAGGCACGGCAAAGGGCTTGATAAGACTCAGGTCTGAAATGGACTTTGCAGCTCAAATCGCTGCAACTAAGCCAACACAAGTAGCCAGCGGAGTTTTTAAGGGTTTTTCTTTTCCGGTTTATGCTGCGGATAATGAAGAGCTTTTTTTTAAGGAAATCGTACCCTATGAATGGGACGGCGTTTCCAATATCGTTTTTAATGTCAGAGTTGCGCTTTCAGGAGCCGAAGACGTAGGCGATAATTTTAAATTTCAATTTTCATGGGAACATGCCAAGTGCGAAGATATTATCCCAGCCACGTCTAATGATGTCGAAATAGAAACAGCCGTATTGATCGGTCGTGATTCTCTACACGATCAGTATTGCTTAGAGTTCGTTATGGATTATGATATTAATGGAGTAGGGCATGAAATTAAACATAATGGATTGCTGGGCGGGAGACTCCGCAGGATTGATGCGGCCAACCCCGATGTAGATAATGAAATAATCGTAATTGATTGGCATACGCATTATCAGACAGATAAATTGACGGGTAGTTCATAATAAGGGAGAAAAAATATGCCGCATATAATTAAAATAGAAGGCGTTATCGGGTGGGAAGTTGATGCAGAAAACATTGGAGAACAACTCGAAGCAGCAAACGGTAAGGATGTTGTGGTAGAGATTGCAAGCGCTGGCGGATCGATACCAGAAGGTTTGTTGATATACAATAAACTCAAACACTATAAAGGCAATGTTGATACGCATCTAAACGGGATGGTTGCCTCAATGGCAGCATATATAGCCATGGTTGGGAAACACAGAACAGCCGAAAATAATGCTATTTTTATGATTCATAACGGCTCGGCCTTTGCCATTGGTGATCATAAAACAATGTTCAAAATTGGGAATCACCTAAATGCATTAACCAACATTATTGCAAAAGAGATGGCGGTAAAAAGTGATACCGATCTCGCAGAAATTAGAACCGCAATGGACGAAACTACTTTTTATTACGGCGATGAAATCAAAGAATCTGGTTTTGTGCATGAGATGGTTGGTGATGATGAGCCAGAAGATAGGGCGGAAGCGGTGGCAATGGCAGAATTAATGGTTGAAGAATGTCAAGCAAAAATAAACACCCCTGAGCTTATCAAAAAAGATATGACAGCGCTTGCAACCATGATGGCAGATACAGTTAGCGAACCTAAAACTAAACCAATAAAAATTGACAACAACACAAACGAATTTAAGAAGAAGGAGGACAAATCAATGACCATAGAAGAAATTAAAACGCAATTTTTGGAAGTCTACAATCAAATCATGTCGATTGGGTCGAATGATGGCAAAGCACAGGAGCGGACCAGGGTAAAAATGCTTGTTGAAATGAGAGCAAAGTTTCCCAAGGCTCACTCACAGAATGTGATAGATCAGGCAATTATCGAAGGACACGAGCTTAACCAAGTGTCAATCAATCTTATGTCTGCCGAACAGGTTGCCGCTGAGCTCGAAGAAGGCAAAAAAGATGGTGGCATTCCTCCCGGAAACGGAGGAGAAGAAACCCCGGAAATGAAGGACGGCGTAATGTCACATCCGGATCATATTGACGCAATGGCGAAAACAGTTGCAGCTATGCCTGGCGTTATGTAATGTAATATAATGTAATATAATGTAATAAAAATTAAACAGACGACTAAAACGGAGGTAAAAATAAAATGGCTGAAATAGTACAAATAAGAGCGGATATCGATAACGAGCCTTTTGTCCTTGACGATAGTGCAGAGGTTGTGGATGGGCTTACGCTTGCAGCAAGTCAGGGGGCTATAACAATCGGGGCAGTTCTTGGAGAAGTATCAGCAACGCCTGGAACGTACAAACTGGTTGACTATACAGCACAGGATGGAACCAATATCCCTAAATTACTACTCGCTACTAAGGATGTTGCGGACAGTGTTGCGGTAACTGAGAACCTGTCGTGCTACAACGAAGGGCTTTTTGATGAAAATCAGCTTGTATTTGCTTCTGGCTCTGATATTGATTCACGGCTGGATGATGAATTGATGCCAAATCAGGTTGACAGGGATTTTTCAGGAGCTTCAGCATGGGCAAATGTTGACATAAATGCTTATGACGAAACTGACGATTTGACGATCACGGCAAATGCAATTGGACAATATTGTACATTACCGGTTGCAAGTTTCCCGACTGAAATTGGCAAGCAATACAAAATGACTTATGATCTTGCAAACATTGCATCAACATGGACAGTCAAGAGTTATGACGGCGTCCAGACAATCGGCACGATAGCAGCCAATGCCACGCAAGGAGTTATTGTATGGACGGCGGAAACAACTGGAGGTCTTAGGCTGGTTTCAGTTGCTAATGATTCAAGCGGTGATTTTGATAATTTCACCCTTTCCCTGTCAGGAGAGAATACTGATTATTCGATGAGAGATCTTCTTGGCAATGCTGGCATCAGGCTTGCACCTGGTATTAGTACTTCAAAATATCAAAATCCTATAGTTTAAAAGCAGTAAGTAAGTAAGAAAGAAATAAATACATACATACGGAGGAAAACAAAATGACCATACAAGCTGTACAAAATTACACGAGATTAATGACACCTGCTTTCGTTGATCTTGAAAATATTCCTGTTTTTACATTTTTTCAAAATCTTTTCACTTCGGGTCAAACCGTTATTGAAGTCGATGCAAATGCTATTGACATTGACATTCAGCGCGGAAACAAGAAACTTGCTGTTTATATTCCTCGCGGTACAGATGCCGTAAACGCAGGACTTAATCGTGCATTGCTCGAAAAGTTTACATCCGACACAAAACTTTTTCCGTTAATTGAGGAATTAACGCCAATTACTTCGGATATGATAACAAAGAGAATGCCAGGCGAACCGGTATATGCTCCCCTGTCAAGAACTGCGAAACAGACAGCTCTTGCAATGAAAGCGCACCGTGAGCACATGAACCGAATCATCCGAAAAATGGAATTATCGGCAGCCGAATCTATCAGGACTGGATTTCAGACAATCCATGGTGGATTGAAATATGATTTCTATCGCCTTGCTACTCACAACACAACAGCGGCAACTGTATGGAGTACTTCAGCGACCGCCGTCCCTATTACTGACCTTGCAACCGCCGGAAATCTTATATTCCGTGACGGCAACCGGCGTCCCACTGACATAATTTTTGGCAGTGGTTCGTGGGATGAATTTCTTTTGACTACCCAGGTTATCAACCTTGCGGACAACAGACGTATTGTTCATTTTGCCGCCGATATGACAGTTGATGCACCGGCTGGGTATGATGATTGGGTTAAGGCTGGAGCAATTTTCCAGGGCCAGGTCAAAGCCGGCGATTGGAAATTTAACATGTGGACATATCCTGCCGTATATGATACTGATGCAGATGTTGTGACTCAGTATGTACCCGATGGAGAAGTGATTGTGATTGCTAAGGGCGCACGATATGATCGTTATTTCGGCCCGGCTGACAGGCTTGAGGTTGATACTGAAATCTTTAAACGCATGTTTGGAATTGGCGATATTGAAGGCATGTCTCCGAATGTTGTTCAATCAGGCATTTTTTCTTCTAACATGTTTCACGTAGACGCTTATGGGGCTAACAACAATAAGGCTTTCAATGTCAGAACACAGGTTGCTCCGATTTTTCCGACGATCGAAGTTGATACAATCGTAAAGCTTACCGCATAGAAGGAGGTTTTTATGTTTTTCTGGAACTCTAAAGTAACAACTTATTACGATAAGGGTAAGCGGGCGTATGGGTTTGGCGATAAAATACCGTCGGAAGTTGTGAGCCAAATGGGCAAAGAGACACTCGATGAATATGTCGAGAAAAAGTTGATTGCAGTTGAAGACAAAGAAGAGGCTATAGGGGTCGAGAGAGACCTGCTAATAGAAAAAGCAGAGAAGCTCGGCCTCAAGCCTCATTACAAAGCCGGTATTCCAAAAATTAAGGCTATGATTGAAGATATTGAGGCTTTGCAAAGTCTTAAAAAAGAAGCGCTTACGCTTGGCATTGATCCAAGCAGTGATGTAACATTCGAGCAATTGACATTGCTTGTTAATAAAAAGAAGGATATGACGGATTGAGCTTAATTCAAAGAAGCGAAGAATTTCTTGAAAGGTCGCTTGAGGATCCAGAAGCGTTTGGATGGACAGTGACCCTAAAGAATCCATTTGGAGAATCTCAAGTTGTTTTTGGCCAGGTACGGCATATCAACATGCTAATTGACATAGACACAGGGGCAGATGTACAGCAAGAGCAAGCATCTGCCACTGTAAGGATATCAACAATCACAATTGGAGAGCCTCAAAAAAATTGGTTGGTTGCGATAACAGACACGGCAGGGAATGAGTATGACTGTTATGTTGTAGAAGCCTTCCCTGACAGAACATTAGGAATAATTGTCTTAAAGCTTGGATTACTGGAGACTCCATAATAATGCCTTTGCCATTAATTACCGAAAATATGTATTTTGATACGGTCTTAAAGGCAATAGAGACAACCCTTAAGGCTGAATCTGTAAATCAGATTGCACTCGGCGGAACCGGCTGGAAAACAGTACGGGAACGATTTGATCCGTGGACTGTTGATGTTGATGAGCTTAATCCAGGCGTGGCAAACATTGCATGGTCGTCTTCTAATTTTCCGGATGGCGAGGGTAGTAATTTTGACCAAACAAGCATGTCGTCTTTTGATATTGATATTTATGCCTCACAGAGAGGACTTGAGGTTGGAGGAGTTATAACTCCAAAAGACCAGCGGGCTGCGGACGTTCTGCATGCCTTGATAACTAAAATTTATTATACTATCATGAGTCCTGTTTATTACGATCTTGGGTTGGAACCTGGGACGATTGTAAGACCGTGGATAACCAACATTGTTAAGTTCATCCCGACTGAAACCAATATCCCGATAGAAGGAGTCCTGGCGGCAAGACTATCATGCAGGATAAAATTTGAAGAAATACCACCACAGATATCAGGCGTTAATCTTGAAATTATCAACATAGATGCAAACAGAAACGATGATGTTGATCTTGTTGAACAAACTTTTGATGTATCATAGGTAAGGAAGGAGGTATATAGTATGGCTGTTATATCAACTGCAGTACCAAGTGGCGCGGTGGCAAGCGTTTTTGGGAATGCGTTTAATTATGTAAATCTTAGGGAGGGGCTTGCAGGCCTACCTCAGGTAATCGGCATTTTCGCAACGTACGATCCTTCAAAAACAGAAGTGGTTGCGAATGTTCCGGTAAGGGTTTTTACGGAAGTTGAAGCAGGCGAAAAATTCGGATTCGGGTTTCCGGCACATCTTGCAGCGAGACAAACTCTTAGAAAGTCAGGAATAGTTCCGGTTTTTATTTTTCCGATTGAGGAAGAAGGTGCAGCGGTTGCAGGCGATGGTAGTATCCTCGTCACAGCAGCGTCGGGAGCTACAAGTTCAGGCACAATTAGCATGTATATAGGTGGACAGCGAATTCCGGTAACGATTGCTAAAGACACGGCTGCGATTGATATACAGGTAGCAATAACAGCTGCTATAAATGCAGCTATTAACCTGCCGGTAACCGCACTGGTCGATGGGGTTGAGGAAGATCAGTCAAACATCACAAGTAAATATAAAGGTGCGATTGCAGATGATATCACGCTTGCAATAAATCTTACCGAAGCCGAAAAGGATGCAACCCCAGGGGGCGTAACCTTTACAGTGGCAGCATTATCGAGCGGAGCAGGTGTTCCGGCTGTGACCACAGCGCTTGGGAATATGGGCGATGATTGGTACACGTACATTATAAATACCTTTGGATCTGACTCAACCATTATGGCAGAGTTCGCAACATACAACGAAGACGAGAGATGGGATGCGCTGGTCAATAAGTTTTTCCGAGCTTTTTATGGTTCTATTGATGTGCTGGCTATGATTACAGCCATTACCGATGCGTTACCACTCGATCGAACAAATGGGGCTATAACTTCTCCAGGGGCATATTGTTTGCCACTTGAGCTTGCCGCTTTGGCGGTTGGGCAGATGGCAGCAAGGAACCAAAACAATGCACCACAACCCTATACTGGATTGATGCTTGATGGATTGGTTCCTGCATCTATTTCAAGCCAATGGACATATGCAGAGAGAGACTCTGCGATTAAAGCGGGTTGCTCGACCACAATTCTTGAGGATGGAGTTATTAAGCTCGAAGACATTGTAATGCATTATCACAAGACCGGAGAAGAGCCGCCTGCTTTCAGATGGGCCGTTGATATTGCTAAGCTTGCCGAATGGGCATATAACGTCAACCTTGTTTTTACTGGTGATAATTGGAGAGGTAAAATATTGGTTGATGATACGGACATCGTTGTCAATCCAGATGCAAGACGGCCTAAAGATGCGGTCGCAGAAATATTCAAGCTGGTCGATGGAGCCAGTTTCGCAGCAATACTAACACTGCCAGGATTTACGAAAGGAAACACCGCAGCAAGTATTGACGTTGCAAATCCTAACAGACTGAACATTACAACACTGATAGTTCTTTCAGGAGCTACCAGGGTAATTTCATTAACAACCAACTTTGGCTTTAATTTCGGCGCTCTGGCCGCATAAAGAGGAGGTAAAATATCATGGCAATACATGGCGCAATGAGATCGTTAACAATCAAGGGGCGTGGCTTTAAGGTAGCTCACGATGGTTCAGGGAACAAAGCAATGGGCGGTCGTGGCAATGAGGTTGCAATGAATGCAGACGCATCCTTCCGGGTAATTCAAACCGTTATACCTGGTTCTTTTAGCGATATACAGGCCGAGGCCGACGCATCAAGGGGTGATCAGGAATATTTGCAAGGACTCGCTGACGATGGATTGCCGGTGCCGGTTGTGGCTACATATGCATCCAATGACAGCTATACCGGCGATCTTGTAATAACCGGAGAAATCTCAAAAGATGAAAACACTGGCCTAATATCCTTAAGTTTTCAGGGCGGCCCGTTAACTAAAATTTAAAAAAAGGTAAAAAATGGAATCAAAAGCTATAATAGGTAAAGATGTTGCAGAAGAGATGCTTAAAAATATTTATGATGATCTTGGCATTGATGGTGATTTGCTCGAAGATGATGACGAAAGCAAGGCATCGACAAAGAAAATCATATCAGCATTAATGCACGGACGTCTTGAATATAAAGACGAAATTTTTAAGCAAAAGTTGCTCAAGCCGATAACCGGAAAAAAAGAGATTCTATATATTGATATCAAAGAGCCTACAGGCGTACAACTCAGGGGCATGAGCGAAGTTAAAAAGAAAAATGATGACGTAGGAAAGGCAATGGCAATCCTTGGCGAGGTCACTGGGCTTGGGCTCCCCGTGATAAACAAACTTGGAAGCAGAGACTTGATGCTTGCGGTTGGGGTTATTTCTCTTTTTTTGTAACCTACCTGGAAATCGGTGGTGATGATGTTCTATGGGCAATAGCTGCACGGTTTCCAGGGATTGGCGATCCTCACAAATTAAAACTATCTGAATTAAAATTTTGGATTGAAGGGCACAGGCGTATGATAAAAGAGGAGTCCGGCAAATAATGGCTTTATCATTTTCAGTCTTCAACAAATTCAAGGCGATTGACGGAGTTACTGCCCCGGTGCGCAAAATGACAAAAACCGTCGGGCGATTCGGCAAAAAAACTGTCAAAGCTTTCCGTGATTCAGATAGAGCATCTTCTCGGCTTACTAAGACATTGAAAGGACTCCTTGTCGCCGGTGGTGTATTTACAGGCATTGCATTATTGCAACAAGGAGTAAGTGGCGTCACAAGCCAATTCGTTGAGTTTGACGATGCCATAATAGCAGCCGGGGCACGATTCAAAGATATCGGGCCGGATGTTGATGACTTCACGGCAAGGATTCAAGGTATAAAAACGGCCGCAAGGGAAGCCGGGGCAACCACAGAATTTACAGCAGCACAATCAGCGCAGGCAATTGACTTTTTTGCCCGTGCTGGTTTTACCTCCGCCGAATCAATCGGCTCGTTGGTTTCAATGATCAATCTTGCAACTGCTTCTGGCGAAGAGTTTGCAGCTGTTGCTGATATGTCATCTGATCTGCTTGGAGCGTTTGGCCTTGCTTCCGACAATACCGCTCAAAAAATAAAGAACTTGAACCGGCTCAATGATGTATTGGTAAAAACTGTTAACTCTGCAAACGTTACCATCACAGACATGTTTGAGACAATGAAACAAGTAGGGCCGGTTGCAACTGGAATATTAGGAGCTAGCCTTGAAGAGGTATCTGCGCTTACAGGTGTCTTGGCAAGCAGTGGTATTAAAGGTACTGTAGCAATGACAGCTCTTAAAAACGTATATTTAAGACTTGCAGCTCCAACAAGTCAGGCAAGAAAGTTGATTGACGCACTAGGTATATCTATTGATGATGGTCAAGGCGGAGCACGCAGAATGACTGATTTAATGAGCGAACTTGGAGACAAGATATCAGGTCTTGGCAAAATACAGCAAGCTCAAATACTTGATGAACTTTTCGGAAAACGTGCTATTGCAGGCGGTAAGAATATAATTGATAATATAAAGAATATCAAACAGTTTGAAAAATCATTGATGGGAGCCGCTGGAACGTCACAGAAAACGGCTGATTTAATGAGAACATCATTGGGTAATCGGTTGAAAACTCTCAATAGCTCCTTGGCTGAATTCGGATTCAGGATTCTTGAGAATTTTGAAATCAAGGGCAAAAATGCACTTGATGCATTTACGGAAACAATCCGGGGCATCGATGTTAAGCCGTTCGTTGAGGGACTTTCTGCTATTGTTGCGGTTTCCGTCTTGCTTTACAAAGCACTAAGTTTTATTGCAAAAATCGTAATGGCGGTTGTTAGGAGTATAATATATCTCAACGAAATAAACAGCGGCTTGATACCGACAATCGGAATCGTGATCGGTGTTCTTGTCGGGTTGAAACTGGCAATCTTAGCGATAAGCGCGGCGGCTGGCATCCTTACAGCGATAATGGCCGTGAATCCGTTCACCATATTTTTGATAGCGGCTGCAGCCGTTGTTTTAGCAATTCGAACAATCATAAAACACTGGGATGGCTTGAAAAGCGCATTTTCGGGTGGACTTTTATGGATAGGTGAACTTTTCGTAAATACTTTTTCAAAAATTGATAAATTTATTGGAAACATAATTTCGGGAATTAGCGAAAAAATTAAAGGATTGACAAGCGGGCTTGTAGGAAAGCTGGCTGGATTCTTTGGTTTTGGCGATGAAGAAATACAACAAGCGCAATTGCAAGGATCAACTATTAGCCCGAATGCAGGGCTTGCAAATACAATCCGGCAAGAAACAGAAAATAGATCAAGGGTTTCCGTAGATTTCAGCAACATCCCAAAAGGGACAAAAGTAAAACAAGATGGAAGTTCGCCTGGGTTCGATCTTAATCTTGGATATTCAGGGGCCTGGTAATATGTCATATTTTGAACGTATAAAAAATGCATCATACACAGCTCCTTCAGGGGCTTCAATAAGCTTTGATTTTGAGGCGGTGTCTCGTGAGGTTACTCACAGGATCGGCACGTTTGAATTTTCGGGCGTTAATGGCACCCTGCATCAAGACAAGGGCGTGAGTGGAGAAATATATCCACTAACAATATTCATCCATGGTCCTGATTATGACATTGAGGCAGATAGATTCATAACACTTGCAAAAGAGGCAGGGGCAGGATTCTTAAACCATCCACGTTGGGGGAAAAAACGAGTTCAGATATTATCTATAACGCAGACTGAAAATCTTGTACAAAGCGGCGGGCAATCTTCATTCGAGGTTCAATTTCAGGAAACGATTGAGCGAGAATTTCCGAAGACCGGTACCGCTCCATTGCAGAAACTAAAAGCGCTTGCAGACGATGCTCAGATAAAAATGATTGATAATTTTGCGGATCAGGTCGATGTCGAAGATTTGTTTGACGAACAATCATTTGCTCAAGAAATGATTGCATCTGCGAATAAAGTATCAGAATATCTTTCCTCATCGTTGGGCACGTCGCAGGAACTTGCAGCAACCTTTCGAGGCCACATTAATAACGTTTTGAATAATGTTAATGAATATGTTCAGGCTCCTTACGAGTATGCAACGCAAATCACATCTGCAATTAGAGTTGTTGCAGAAGTGCCTGGCAGGATATCGGCAAAAGTGCAGGGCTTTCAAAACCTTTTAAATGTGCTTAATCTAAGAGATATTACAATTGCAACGAACCAAATTAAAAATGCTTTACTTATTGACGAATTGATCGGAACGTCTTCTGTTGTGTCAGCAGCGGAAACCGTCAATCAGGCATTCAGCGAAACATCAACGATATCAAGAAATCAAAAAGGCAAGGCAACAATAACAGTTCCAGCCATAGACATCGGCTTCCAGTCGAGGGAAGAAGTCTTGTCCGCTGTCATTTATCTTCGTGACAATTCGAAAGCCTTGATTGATTCTCTTGATACGGGCCAAACAGTTTTCGAAGGCTCTCTAATATCAGAGGCATATATCCAGAGTGTGCAATCATATGTGCCAGCGTGGACAGTCGTAGGGTCTGCCATCAAGGCTGGGCTTAATCTTTCGTTTTCGTTGCCGGTAAAAAGATCAAAAATACTTTCAAAATCAAGAACGATTTTGGATTTATGCTATGAGTTTTATAAAAATGTTGATGATATCACGCTGGATTATTTAATCTTGACAAACAATCTTTCAGGAAATGATATAATTGAAGTACCAGCCGGTAGAGAAATAACATTTTATGAATAATGTAGCAAATAAAATAAAAGCAGATGCCCCTGATCAGACAATAATTATTATTAATGGCACAAGGGTTGAGCAGTTCTCTGATGAAAACATTTTGCTTACGATTGACAATGTAGGCAATGGATTTTCTTTTAATGTGCCATTTTTTCCGGGCACAAAAGAATATCGTGACATATTTAGACCTTTTAAATATCAAGACGTGCAGGTTTATATAGGTGGAAATCTTATCATTAATGGGACCTGCGAAAAAATATCACCTACAAAAACAGATACATCAAATTCTATAAATGTCCAGGGTCGAAGTAAAACAGGGGTTCTTGTTGATTGCACTTTTGAAAAAAACGATACAATGGAATTCACACAGGCCGCTCTTGATGAAATAGCAAATACAGTGATCAATAAGTTTGGATTAGAAACATCGTTCCCAGACGGCGCAGGGGCTATATTTGAAAAAGCCGGGCCTGGCTCACCAACTGAAAAAATATTTAATTTTTTGCAAAATCTGTCAAAGCAGAGAAGTCTTTTAATGAGCCAAACGCCTGACGGGAAACTTCTTTTTAGACGTGCGAAAACTTCAGGAGTTCCAATTGCCGAACTGATCGAGGGACATCAGGGCATTATCGTGTCAACCGCCACATACGATGGAACGAAGAGATTTTCAAGCTATGACGTGTTTGGCCAAGAAGCTGGGAAAAATGATAACTTTGCGCAACTTTTAGCTTCTATCCAAAAAACAACAACAGTCATTGGCAGCATTGCAAGTCTTGATGTTATAGATAGTTCGGTCTATGCAATTAGGCCAAAGTCAATACGAGGCAACGACACGAATCAGGGCAGCATTGAAGACGTTGCAAAATGGGCATTGACATCGGATATCGCAGCATCAATCAATGTCCCGATAGGATATGAAGGATGGCTAAGGCCGGACGGGCAATTATGGAAAGAGAATGAACTTATATTGATTCAGGCCTCATCATTAATGATTTATAAACCATATGTCATGCTGATTAAATCTGTTAATTTTAGCTCTAATGAAAATTCAAAATCGGTTGAACTTGGCTTGACAATCCCAGCCGCCTACAGCGGTGAAGTGCCAGAGGTATTCCCATGGGACGAATAGGCAGAGTCATAAAATCATTCATTGATAAACTTTCAGGGTCAGGAACGAACGCACAGTTTTCCAGTGTCGAGGAATTTTCAGGAGATCAAAGAACGGCTCAAGTGTTCGGGCCTTGCAACGAAGATTTCGCTCCTCCCGAAAATTGTAAAACGTTGGATGTCCAGCTTGGTAGAGACCGTGGCTTTTTGGTATCAGCGGCTTATCACAACCAACTAATAGAACCGGTTGCGGTACATGGCGAAAGAAGACTTTATAGTACAAATCAAGCCGGCGACACTGTAATGTCAGAAATATTTCTAAAACAAGATGGAACTATTTTGATAAAAAACGCAGAAGTTACGATAACGGCAAGTCCTTCCGGATTGCTTACAATCGTAACTTCTGGTAATTCAGAAATAACGAGCGCAAAAACTATTATCAATAATGACGTTGAGATTATAGGTAATGTTGACATAACCGGTAATGTTGGTATTGTAGGAGGTACTAACATGACAGGAAGCATAGGTATGACAGGGACAATTACCGGCGCTGCTGTTTTTAATGGCGCTGCCAGCAATACACATATTCATCCGCAGGGCAATGATTCATACGGTAACACCGAGCAAGATACCGGTGTTGCAAAATAAAAAAGATTTAATTATTTTAATGTTCAAAAAAAAGAAGGAGGATAATCACAATGGCAACCTATAACAAGTTTCAAGATTTTGTCGAGCAACTCTGCAAGGGAGTTCATCAACTCCATGCAGCCGGTCATACAATTGAATGCTATCTAAGCAACGAGCAACCGCTTGTTGCCGATACGGTAAAAACCGATATTGCGGAAATAGCAATTCAGAATGGATACACTGGTCCCGTAGATGCACAAAATGATGTAACAGAATCACCGGCAGGAACCGCCAATTTGACATGCGTGGATATCCAAATAGTTGCAAGCGGCGGAACTGTAGGGCCGTTTCAGTTTGTAGTAATGTTTAATCAGACTGTAACATCACCAGACGATGCTCTTATATCATGGTGGGATTATGGTTCTGCGGTTACACTTCAGGATGGAGAAACTTTTGATATAGATTTTGGAGCTACAACCTTTACGCTGACATAGGACAGAAGGGTAATTGAATGAAAAATCAAAAGAAACAGAGGCCTAATGATTGTTGCAACATCCCATCAAATATGGATATTCAGCATCCACAAGAAGATGTTGTCATAGAAACCTGCGGAGTCTGTGGATGCAGGCATTTCAGGGTAAAGGTTGATCCTGGCAAATTAAACTCAAAAATGGTATAAAGGAGACAATATCATGCTGTCTAAAAAATTGCAAAAAATGTATGATGGAGCAATAGACGTTAAGGCTAAAATCTTAAACGATTTAAAACCTCTGCGGGAAAAAGAGGCCGAATTGCAGGGAAGGCTTGACGTTATTGCATTGGAATTATCAAACGTTAGATCAGAGATCGTATCAATTGAACAGCCTGGCCTTGCAGAATCATCTATGACTATTAAGACTTTGAGTAAAAGTGCGGGAAGTAAAAGCCTGAAGGCTGAAGGCGGAAAGTTCGGCGTTAAACCGTAAGGAGTAAATTATGCTCGCAAAATATTGGCGATTAAGGGTTCTTAACGATACAGATCAAACACTCACGTATAATGATGGAGCAAGGGTTAACGTAAGGCTGAGTCCCTGGAAGCTTGTTGCCGGTGTCTTGACATATGGAACTACTATCACAGATGATATGGGACTTGTGGCGGCTGGCTCAATTGCAGCGGATGCAGAATCAGAAGGCGACGTCCAGGATAATACCTCAAATGTGTACTGGGGCGGGAATGGCTTTTTTGAGGTGGTAGCGGATCTTTCCAGTACTGATGGGACAGTCTATCTCTATCTTGAGGAGAGCGATGATGACACCAACTGGCCTTCTGATGCTGCTGATTTTGATATCGAAAAACATATGACCCTGATTGCTGCCCTGGATCTCTCGACCGATGCAGTTGATGAAGACGCTTCCGTAAATTTTGTAATTAATTAATTAATATGATCTATATACCTAAACCGAAGCTTGGAACTCCACTAAATACCAAGCATCCTTTAGCTAAGGGCCTGGTTGGCAGTTTTTTGCTGAACGAAAAGACTGGCAATAAGATAATAAATTCAAGCATCGGGAATAGCCACAGTACCAATATCGGCGCCGATTGGATCCCTGAGGGCTTATATTTTGATGGGGCAGATAGAGCCTCAGTCCCAAAAGTACTTGTTGGGGACAATGATGCTTTTACGATTTGTGCAAGGTTTAACGGCGCAGCCGGAGGCATAATATATGGTGAGGGATATAGTGGTGGTGGTTGGGCGCTTTTCTTAGGAATTGAGGCAAGCCCACCTTATTCAGCAAGATTTCTGATTAGAGAAGGTGTTGACTGGAAGGCTATAACTGTAGGAACGACAACTGTCAATGATGGCTGGCATAGTGTCAGTTTAGTACAAAAAAATAAAAGTTCTCGTTCTATTTATATTGATGGCAATCTGGAAGCAACCAATACAGACACGGTTGGGGATATATCAATCCTGAACACAGCAAATATCGGTGTTTTGGAGCGGGATACTTTTGGTTCTTATTTTGTTGGTGGAATTAATCAAGTCTATATTCACGACCGCGGGATTTCTGGCGCTGAGGCTAAATTATACAGCCGTGAACCATACGCGATATTCCAGCCAGATCAGCAATTAAAATATATGGTATTTGTACCTGCTGCATATATCTTAATCGCTGGATCTGGACAATACGGATCAACCGGTCAAAGCGTTGATATTGACAAAAATAGCAAACTTGATGCCGGAGCTGGTTCTTTTTCAATTGCTGGAAATGAAGTAGGATTAACGAGAGGTTATTTACTTGATCCAGAGTCGGGATTATTTACTATTGCCGGCCAAGATGTTGACCTGGGGAAAGGTTCAAAGCTTTTAATCGATTCTGGTAATTATGTTATAACTGGGAATGATGCTGATTTGCTTAAAAGCAATCTAATCCTGCCGATTTCCGGGTCTTTTGGTTTAACCGGCCAGAATATTGATATCCTCGTAGGCTTAAAGATAGGTGCTAATAGTGGAGCCTATACCATTACTGGCCAAGACGTCACGCTAATATACACGCCAGGATTTGCAATTATCGCCGATAGCGGAGCTTATGCACTTACAGGATCGGCGCTTAATTTATTTCATAATTATCGTTTAGATGCAGAATCAGGCAGCTTTGAAATATCCGGACAAAACATTTTGCTTTTAAAAGATTATAAATTATCAGTCGAATCTGGTATTTATAATATTACAGGGCAATCGGTCTCTCTCCTTAAAGGACTTCTTTTAGGCATAGGGCCAGGAATTTATAATTTAACTGGCAAAGATATTGAGCTCCTTAGAGGCTATGCGGTAATCGCAGATAGCGGTGTATATGGATTAATTGGCGATCCTATTGAGTTATTGCATAGTCATTTTATTATCGCTGATCCAGGTAGATATAATATATTGGGGGATGACATTGAGTTACTAAAAGGCCGTAGAATTCATACAGACTCAGGGTCTTTTGGCATAACCGGTCAAGACATCAATTTTTTAAGATGCTTAAAAATAGGAGCTGGAAGCGGAACTTATGGTCTTGATGGCCAAGATATTACGTTAATATATTCAGGCACTATTTACATCGATGGATGCTTAAAAATGGTATTTAGCAGTAAGCAACCGATTATTATACTTGCAGATATCAGCAATCAACCGACTATTGTCTTTGCAGATATGTGTTAATTGAGAGGCTATACAATGTCAACAAAATTAAAAGTTGCAGTGGAAAAATCAACAAAGATGATTATC
>JAUWOS010000153.1 GCA_030611985.1 Desulfobacterales bacterium
CCTCTCACCTTCTCACCCTCTCACCCTCTCACCTTCTCACCTTCTCACCTTCCCCTTCCAATCACTAATCACCTATAAGCCATGAGCTATATTGGCTTTGTTAACAGAATGAACAGGATGGGGCAGGATTGAGGAAAAGAGGGATTTTGGGTTGCTCTCTTTTCCCATAAGTGCTATCTTTAGCGTAACAAAAACAGGATTAATTCACGGGACAGCATATGTATCATTGAGTTGCTGATTTTCAGCTTTGAGCTTTCAACTACTGGTATTTGTTGGTAATGAAATATTTTTCGATTAAAATACTTATTTTATGCATACTGCTGCCGCCTGTTTTATATGTTTTTTCAATACAAGTTATAGAAAGTCATCTTCAGGACAGGTATCTATGCGAAATTGAAGATATATATACCGGTGATACGGACTCTTTGCTTGATGGAACCATCCGCCTGAAAGATGCCGTTAGTAACAATATCGACTGCTATCTTCAAAACAGCACGTTAATGTCATGGGGTGTTAAGGTTAATGTTGCAGTTGCCGCTAAGGGGGGCACGCTGTTGTATCCGGCAATTATTGATGAAAAATACTTGTCGTTTTCATCTGATCCCACACAAATCGCTACTGATAATTACAACCTGTTAAATGAAGGACTTGTAGTTTCCGTAGACCTGAAAGCAGGACATAACACTCTGTTTTCAAATTCGATACTTGCTTTCTATATCTTTTTATCTGTGTTTGTTTTATATATTCACTACATGGCAGGCGCAAAAAAGGCCGAACAAGACGATATGAAAAAAAGAGGCGAGATTGAAAGGCTTCTTGAACTGGAAAAAAATCATGCAGACAGCCTGTCGGCCATCAGCCATGAAAGAGGAACTCTTTTATCCGAATTACAGGTAATAGAAAAAAATCTTGAGAATGCTAAACAAAAAGCCGGTGAAAATGAAGAAGAGATGATTCAGGATATTGTTCTTCTTGAAGAAAAAATCGAAAAAAATCTTGCCCTTCAGGATGAACAGCAGAAGCTTATTGATGCCTTGGAAGAAAAAATAAAGGATCGTGAAAAAGAAAAAAGAAAAAATCATGAAGCGGTACAAAAACGATTCAAGGCACTATATAAAAATATTTCCGTCAATAAAAAGGCTGTCAGCGGCTTTCTTGATCTTACCGATGACTTGAAAATAAAAGGCGAGGAGATAATTCACCAGCTTAACGAAAATTCGCAACTTGTGCCGATAAAAAGGAAAGTGTTTGGGAGAAAAAACAGGGAAAAGGTTCTGGAGGTCATCTTTGCATACAAGGGGCGTCTTTATTTTCATAAACAGAAAAACAATAAAATAGAAATTCTTGTCATGGGGACAAAAAATACTCAGACAAAGGATCTTGAATTTCTTTCCAATCTATAAAATTGATTTCAATGTATCTTTCATACTATAATTTAACCGAAAAGCCTTTTCAGATCAATACGGATCCAAAATTTCTCTGGCAGGGAGAAAAGCACAAAGAAGCCCTTGCCATGTTAAAATACGGAATTTTGGACAACAGGGGATTTTTGTTTCTTGCAGGTGATGTAGGCACCGGAAAAACTACTCTTATAAACACCCTGACAAACCAGCTCGGAGATCAAATAATTGTCGCAATTGTTCCTGACCCCGGCCTGGAAAAGATTGATTTTTTCAACTTTATTGCGGCCGCCTTTAATTTTAACAAACGATTTAACAGTAAGAGTGAATTTCTTGTATATTTTAGCCGTTTTTTACACAAAGCATACATAAATAATAAAAAAGTATTGCTTATTATCGATGAGTCACAAAGGCTGACCAGTGAACTTCTTGAAGAAATTCGGCTTCTGTCAAACATAGAAAAGCACGATGCAAAACTGATCAATATTTTCTTTGTCGGCCAAAACGAATTTATAGATATTCTGCTCAAGGTGGAAAACAGGGCGTTAAAGCAAAGAATCACAATCAATTACCGAATTGATCCTTTGACGGAAAATGAAACAGAACAATATATCCGATACCGTTTAAAGGTTGCGGGATCACAAAAAAATATTTTCACATCAAAAGCGATTCATGAAATCTTTGTCTTTTCCGAAGGCTACCCACGTTTAATAAATATTATTTGCGATCATAGCCTGTTGACCGGATATGTTAAGGGGAAAAAGGCAATAGCTGCCGGTATTGTAAAAGAATGCGCCAAAGAGCTGAAAATATTGCCCCAAGCCATAGAAACAAAGGTAATAAAACGTGTGGATGCGACAGAAAAAAAGCAAGAGAGCGGGCAAAAAAAAAGTGGGAAAAATAAAAGAAAAATTGTCGGATATATCTGTCTGCTATTTCTATTGTTGCTTATTGTCGGATATGTTCATTATTTCTATGACACAAAGGAGATGCCGGTAAATCAGATAGTTCAAAATCCTGATGAGTTTGTACAAAAACAACAGGAAACATTAAAATCAAACGTTGAAATGGAGATTGATATCAAAACCGCCGATCAAAAGGAATATACACAGTTTCCCATTCTTCCCGATCAAAAGCTAATAATTCCTTTTGGCTACAATTCAACTGAACTTTCAAGTGATGCATTTGAAAAACTTGACTTGTTCGCATTAGCCATGATCAGCCATCCTGACATAAGGATCGTTATTAAAGGATATGCCGGTAAAACAGGCGGTCGGTTATACAACGAAAAACTATCCGAGTTCAGGGCAAATATTGTAAAAAGTTATCTTGTGGCCAGAGGAGTTAGCCCATATAAAATCAAAACGCTTGGAATGGGATCTGTGATGCAGATTGAAGCCGGCGACATTGAGAAAAAACAGATATCGGATCGCAGGGTCGAAATCGAACTTGACACAAATCAGTAACCAAATCTTCTCAATGCCTTTGTATCTTTGCTCCAATTTTTCTGTACCCGTACAAAAAGTTTTAGAAAGACCTTGGAGTCAACCATCTGCTCTATTTCTTTTCTTGCTTCCTCGCCGATCTTTTTCAACTTACTGCCATTTTTTCCTATTATTATGCCTTTTTGAGAGTCATGCTCAACGTGAATAGTTGCATGAATCTTTACGAGAGCGCCTTTTTTTTCTCTGGAAAATGAATCTACAGTAACGCTCGTTGAATATGGTATTTCCTGGCCGGTTAAACGGAAAACTCTTTCACGTACCATTTCAGCAACAATAAAACGTTCCGGAAGATCCGTGATGGTATCAGTCGGAAAAAAGGAAGGGCCTTTGGGCAGAAGGGTTTCCATTGTTTCAAGGAGTTTTTCAACCTGGGTTCCATGTTTAGCGGAAACAGGTATAATTGTTTCAAACAAATAAGCCTTTGCCCATTTATCCATAATGGCAAGCAGCACAGGTTTTTCTACAAGATCTATCTTGTTAAGAGCAAGAATAACCGGTCTTGTTTGTTTTTTAAGCGCATTCAGCAAAATACGTTCCGAGCTTGTATCCGAAGTTGTTGCATCTGCCATAATCAGAATAAGGTCTGCATCTGCCAGGGCTGAAATAGCCGCATCCACTATTCTGATATTTAACATCCCCTTTGCCTTGTGAATCCCGGGTGTATCAATAAAAATAATCTGTGAAGACGGTCTGTGTACAATGCCTAGTATGCGGTTACGTGTGGTCTGAGGCTTTTTAGAGGTAATAGAAATTTTTTCACCGATCATTCTGTTTAAAAGAGTGGATTTCCCCACATTCGGAGCGCCGGCAATGGCCACAAATCCAGATTTAAAGTCAGCAGAACTGTTATTTTTTATCATATGTTTCAACATTTTTTACTTCGTAATAGTGGCTACCAAGGCACAGATGCGCCAAATTCAGGAATTGAAGGCATTCTGTTGATTTTAATCCCTAAATCCCTAAATCCCTAAATCCCTAAATCCCTAAATCCCTAAATCCCTAAATCCCTAAATCCCTAAATTCTCAAATCCCTAAATCCCCATCAATCTTTCAACAGCATTCCAAACTTCTTCTTTTCCCTGCCGTGTTTTAGATGAAAAGAGAATCAAGTCATTTTTATCAACAAAAAGGGCTTTTGCTATTAAAATATGCTGTTTTATCTGTTTTGTTTTTGAAAGCTTGTCGGTTTTTGTAAGTATCAGAACCTCCGGAATGTTGAAATGCTTAAACCAGTCAATCAGATCTAATTCTTTCTGACCGGGTATGCGCCGGATATCCATGATAAGCACTACGCCCTTTAATGTATCTCTTGTCGAAAGGTATGTTTCAATCATAGGTCCCCAGCTTTTTTGCACAAATGCCGGAACATTGGCGTATCCATACCCTGGAAGATCTACGAATGAAAAAGTTTTGTTTATTGAAAAAAAGTTGATAAGCCTGGTACGCCCCGGCGTAGAGCTTGTTTTTACCAGACGTTTCCGGTTTACCAACGTATTGACAAGAGAAGATTTTCCTACATTGGAGCGACCTGCAAAAGCTATCTCCGGCAGGTCTACAGCCGGAAAATCTACAGAAGGATACTGAGATGGTTTGACAGCGCTTGTAATAAATTCAGCGGATTTTATCAACATAATTTATATAGTATAGGAATTTCCATTTTATGCTTAATGAATTCGGTACGATAGATGAATGTAGGGAACGGCGTCTCTGCCGTTCCCTATTGCCAGTGAACGGCACGGAGACCGTTCACTACGGTGTTTATTGTTGCGTTATTCATCCACGTTTCTTGTTTTAAACACTTATGTTCATACTACCTTGTTAAGAGGATATTCTATTATACCTTCTGCGCCATGTTTGAGTAGTTCAGGGATAAGATCTCTTACGGTATTGGAATCTACAACTGTTTCTACCGAAAACCATTTTGATTGATAAAGAGGAGAAACAGTTGGAGCATTGAGACTCGGAAGGAGAGATACAATATTTTCAAGTTGTGTATCAGGAACATTCATTTTAAGGCCGACCAGTTTTTCCCCTAAAAGAGCGCCCTTGAGCAAAAGCGCTATCTGCTCAAGTTTTTCTCTTTTTTCCGGATTCTTCCAGACGTCGTGGTTTGAAATAAGCTGCGTATTAGTCTGCATCAATTCATGGATAATTTTAAGACCATGGGCTTTTATCGTACTGCCCGTCTCTGTAACTTCTACAATAGCATCAGCGAGTCCGGAAACAACTTTTGCTTCAGTTGCGCCCCATGAAAATTCAACCTTTACATTGATTCTACGCTCTGAAAAGTATTTTTTTGTAAATTCGACTAACTCTGTTGCTATTTTTTTTCCCTGAAGATCCTCAAGTTTTCTTACCGGTGAATCGTAAGGAACAGCCAGAACCCATCGCGCAGGCCGCGCGCTTACCTTGGAATAAACAAGATCGGCTATTACATGAACATCAGAGTTGTTTTCAGCTATCCAGTCCTTTCCCGTAAGTCCGGCATCAAGAGTGCCGCTTTCTACATAACAAGACATTTCCTGAGCCCTGCATATTGCACACTCTATTGTATCATCGTTGATCTCGGGAAAGTAACTTCTTCCGCTGACATTAATCTTCCATCCTGAACGTTTGAATAGAGCAATCGTAGCATTTTGCAGGCTTCCTTTTGGAATTCCCAACTTTAATTTTTTTTTCATTTTTTATATACCTCTTCAGGATCAAACAAGAGTTTTCCGACAACCCTGGTCGACTCACCTTCAACTTTTTTATAAAAACAGCTTCTATGCCCGGTGTGACATGCTGCGCCACCGATCTGCTCAACTTTCAAAAGCAGAGTATCATCATCGCAGTCAATTCTGATTTCTTTTACAAGCTGCATGTTTCCGGAAGTTTCGCCCTTTATCCAGAGCTTTTGCCTGGTGCGGCTATAATACGTGGCCTTGCCGGTAGAAAGAGTTGCTTTCCATGCATCTTCATTCATAAACGCAAGCATTAAAACCTCACCTGTTTTATAATCTTGAACTATAGTGGGCACAAGACCACTCATTTTATTAAAGTCAAGCCTGATCATGCAATATCCTTCT
>JAUWOS010000150.1 GCA_030611985.1 Desulfobacterales bacterium
CTGCATATGCACGTTTTCAGGGCAACCAACATAGCAAATCTATAGTTGATTGCCCTGAAAACGCACATCTACAGCACCTGTAAAAGCTTACATGTTGGGAAGTAGCCTTGTTGTGCTACCGATTCTCCCGTGAACGGTTACGAAAAAAGGTCTTTAAATGACAGAATTTTCATATCAGAACATGTTTCCTCTTGGAGATGATTATACGGAATATCGTTTGTTAACTCAGAAGCATGTTATCTCGAAATCTTTTGAAGGATTGGATATAGTAAAAATTGACTCGGGAGGACTCACTCTTCTTGCCGAGCAGGCATTTAAAGATGTGTCACACTTGTTGAGACCATCACACTTTAAACTGCTCGCAAAAATTCTTGACGATCCGGAAAGTTCTGATAATGACAGATATGTGGCGCTTGAGATGCTGAAAAATGCGGTTATTTCCGCACAAGGCGTATTTCCCGTGTGCCAGGACACCGGCACGGCAATTGTAATCGGCAAAAAGGGTCAGCAGGTCTGGACCGGTTTTTCAGATGAACAAGCTCTTTCAAAAGGCATCTTCAATGCCTATGCAAAAAACAACCTCCGTTATTCACAATTGGCTCCATTAACCATGTATAAAGAAAAGAATACGGGCTGCAATCTTCCCGCACAGATTGAACTATACGCTGCAGAAGGCAGCGCATATGATTTTCTATTTATTGCAAAAGGAGGTGGATCTGCGAATAAGACCTTTCTTTACCAGGAAACAAAAGCGATATTATCTCCTGAAAAACTGATAAATTTTATGAAAACCAGGATGAAGAGCCTTGGGACAGCGGCATGTCCTCCCTATCATCTTGCTTTTGTTGTAGGAGGAACTTCTGCTGAACTGAATCTCAAAACAGTGAAACTCGCTTCAGCAGGATATCTGGATGGCCTTCCCTTGAATGGGAATGAATCAGGACACGCATTCAGAGACATTGATCTTGAAGTTCAAATGCTCAGAATATCCCGTAAACTTGGAACAGGCGCACAATTCGGCGGAAAATATTTTTGCCATGGCGTAAGGGTGATACGTCTGCCGCGTCACGGAGCATCCTGCCCGATAGGTCTTGGGGTGAGTTGCAGCGCAGACAGGAACATAAAGGCAAAAATTACCGAAAAAGGAATTTTTCTGGAAAAGCTTGAGACTGATCCTGCAAAATATCTGCCCAAGCCACAGAGAACCGAAGAGAGCGCTGTTCGTATTAATCTGAATAAACCGATGGATGAAATATGTACTCTTCTTGCCGGATATTCTGTTGGAACACGTCTGTTGCTTACCGGGAAGATTGTGGTAGCAAGGGATATAGCTCATGCTAAACTTTATGAGCGTCTCAAAAAGGGAGAAGTTCTTCCACAATATTTCAAGGACCATATTATATATTATGCAGGTCCTGCAAAAACTCCTGAAGGATATCCTTCAGGTTCTTTCGGTCCCACAACCGCTGAGCGCATGGATTCATATCTGCCTCTTTTTCAAAACCATGGAGGCTGCCTGATTACGCTGGCAAAAGGAAATCGTTCCAAAAGTGTTACAGAGTCATGTAAAACTTATGGTGGATTTTACCTTGGCTCAATAGGAGGCGCTGCGGCAAGACTGGGTAAAGAGTGTATTACAGGCATTGAAACAATTGAATATCCGGAGCTTGGAATGGAAGCAATATTTATGATCAGAGTAAAGGATTTTCCTGCATTTATAATAATTGACGACAAGGGTAATGATTTTTATGACAAAAAATAGAAATAGGTATTAGGTATTAGGTATTGGAAAAACCAAATACCCATCGACTCCTGTCTCCTGTCTCCTGTCTCCTGTTTTTTTCCTGCCTCCTGCCTCGTTTCTTGTTTCTTGTTTCTAAATAACATTCATTTTTTAAATAAACTTTTTTGTTTACATGCGGCTTAATATAATATATGTTTATTTTATGATGTTTTTTAAATGATAACTGACCAGTATGATTATCTGAAAATTAAACAAAGGAGCAGCTTTATGGCAAAAAAGATGAAAACAATTGATGGAAATACAGCAGCCGCGCATGTGGCATATGCTATGAGTGATGCTGCTGCCATTTATCCTATCACTCCTTCATCTTCTATGGGGGAACTGTGTGATGAATGGGCAGCGGGTGGCCGCAAGAATATATTCGGGCAGACCATGCTGGTGCGTGAGCTTCAGTCGGAAGCCGGAGCTGCGGGCACTATTCACGGGTCTCTTGCATCCGGTAGTCTTACAACAACTTTTACAGCCTCGCAGGGCCTTCTTTTGATGATTCCAAACATGTACAAAATTGCGGGAGAATTGCTGCCGGCTGTTTTTCATGTCACGGCCAGAGCCATTGCCGGACACGCTCTTTCCATTTTTGGAGATCATCAGGATGTCATGGCTGTCCGGCAGACAGGTTTTTCTCTTTTGTCCTCAACATCCGTTCAGGAAGCCATGGATATGGCGTTGGTGGCACATCTGTCCGCAATTGAAGCAAGCCTTCCTTTTATCCATTTCTTTGACGGATTTCGCACTTCACATGAGATTCAGAAAGTCGAGATGATCGACTATGATGATATGGCTAATCTGGTCAACAGGGATGCTGTTAAAGCGTTTCGCGCCAGAGGCGCAAACCCGGAAAGACCTGAACTCAGAGGTACTGCCCAGAACCCGGATGTTTATTTTCAAGGACTGGAAGCATCGAATTCCTGCTATCAGAAAATTCCCGCCATTGTCAGCGATTACATGAAGAAGGTTTCCGACCTGACCGGACGCAAGTACAGGCTTTTTGATTATGTGGGCGATCCTGATGCAGACAGAATTATCATTGCCATGGGTTCTTCCTGTGAAACTATTGAAGAGGTTGTCAATTACCTGACAGGCAGAGGAGAACGGGTAGGTCTGGTCAAGGTTCGTTTGTATCGTCCTTTTTCAACCGAACATCTTTTTGCCGCTATACCGGCGACAGCCGACCGCATCACAGTTCTTGACAGGACAAAAGAGAAGGGAGCAATCGGAGATCCTCTCTATCTGGATATATGTTCGGCCTATATGGAACGTGGCGAAATGCCGACCATCATAAATGGCCGGTATGGTATGGGTTCCAAAGAATTTAATCCCGGCATGGTCAAGGCAGTCTTTGACAATATGAATTCGGCAGGTCCGAAAAATCATTTTACCGTAGGCATTACCGATGATGTTACTTATACCTCTTTGGAAGTGGAAGAGGGGTTTGATGTAGCTCCGGAAGGTACTGTGCAGTGCAAATTCTGGGGACTTGGTGCAGATGGTACAGTGGGAGCAAATAAAAGCGCAATCAAAATCATCGGCGACAATACCGACATGTATGCCCAGGCTTACTTTGCCTATGATTCCAAAAAATCGGGCGGAATCACCATGTCGCATCTGCGTTTTGGCGAGAAACCGATCAAGTCTACCTATCTGATCAATTCAGCCGATTACATTGCCTGCCATAAAGCCAATTATGTAAATATTTATCCGATACTTGAAGGCATCAAGGACGGCGGAATCTTTGTGCTCAACTCAGACTGGACACAAAAAGATCTGGAGAACAACCTTCCTGCTTATATGCGACGGACTATTGCTCAAAAAAATCTTAAATTTTACAATATTGATGCTGTAAAAATCGCTTTGGAAATAGGTCTTGGAGGCAGGATCAACATGATCATGCAGACTGTATTTTTCAAGCTCGCCGATATCATTCCCATAGAAGATGCTATTTCTTATCTCAAAGATCAAATTAAAAAATTGTTCAGCAAAAAAGGCGATAAAATTGTTAATATGAACTATGAAGCGGTGGATAAGGCGCTTGATAATCTTGTTGAAATCAAATATCCAAAAGATTGGGCCAATGCTGTTGATGCTGTATGTGAAGCCAAAACAGAACCCGATTTTGTCAAAAATGTAATGCGCCCCATACTGGCTCAGGAGGGTGATAAACTTCCGGTCAGCGCGTTTACGACAGATGGTATTTTTCCTGTGGCAGGTTCAAAGTATGAAAAACGAGGGGTGGCAATAAATGTTCCTGAATGGATAGTGGATAACTGCATACAGTGCAACCAGTGTGCAATGGTTTGTCCTCATGCGGCCATACGTCCGGTTCTCTTGACAGATAAAGAACTTGCCGGCGCTCCCGAAGGATTTGAGGCAAAAAAGGCTGTAGGCAAGGGTCTTGAAGGTTATCATTTCCGCATACAGGTAAACACTCTCGACTGTATGGGTTGCGGCAACTGTGCCGACATATGTCCTGCCAAAAAGCCGGCTCTCGTTATGAAGCCACTTGCTACTCAAACAGAGACTCAGGTGTCAAACCATAAATTTGCTGTTGAATTGCCTGTAAAAGATGATCTGGTTAGCAGAAACACAGTCAAAGGGAGTCAGTTCTGCCAGCCGCTGCTTGAGTTTTCCGGAGCATGTGCAGGATGCGGTGAAACTCCTTATGTAAAACTTCTTACACAGCTCTTCGGAGAGAGAATGATCATTGGAAATGCAACAGGATGCAGCTCTATCTGGGGAGGAAGCGCTCCTGCTGTTCCTTATTGTGTTAACAAAGATGGTTTTGGTCCTACCTGGGGCAATTCCCTCTTTGAAGATCCTGCAGAATTTACTTACGGTATGCTTCTGGGCGCCTTGCAGCAGCGCAGCAAGCTGGCTGATCTGATGAAAGAGGCTCTTGATACTGATATTGCGCAGGAAATAAAAGTTGCCATGACCGGCTGGCTGGAGAATATGAAAGATGCCGACGGATCAAGAAAATACGGCGATCAACTCAAAGAACTTTTGGCTGGCTGCAATAGCGATCAGCTTTTAAGTGAAATAGCTTCCATGTCAAAACTGTTTACTAAAAAGTCATACTGGATTGTTGCAGGAGATGGCTCTGCTTATGATATCAGTTTTGGCGGTATTGATCATGTGCTGGCCTCAGGCGAAGACATAAATATCCTTGTGCTTGATACCGAAGTGTATTCAAACACAGGCGGTCAGTCTTCCAAGGCTACCCCGACCGGTTCGGTTGCCAAGTTTGCAGCATCCGGCAAAAAAACATGCAAAAAGGATATGAACCGCATGATAATGACATACGGCTATGTATATGTAGCTAATGTTGCCATGGGAGCTAATAAACAGCAACTCGTTAAAGCTTTTACAGAAGCCGAAAAGTACGACGGTCCATCCCTGATTATGGCTTATTCGCCTTGTATAAATCACGGAATCAAGAAGGGTATGGGTAAAAGCCAGGAAGAATCAAAACTGGCAGTCCAATGCGGCTACTGGCCATTGTATCGTTATAATCCTTTACTGAAGGCCGAAGAGAAAAATTCCTTTACTCTTGATTCCAAAAAGCCTGATGGAACTTTACAGGAATTTTTGTCAGGTGAAGTGCGCTATGCTTCTTTGCAAAAATCCTTTCCGAATGAGTCAAAAAGACTGACAGCGCTTCTCGAAAAGGAATATATGGAACGTTATGAATCCTTAAAACTGCTGGCGGATCCGATGTCTGTCTGCAAGGAAGAGGAAAAGAAAGAAGAAGAGTAGTTTTTTTTAAAACCTGATTTTTTAGGAAAAAGTTAGAGTCCAACGGATCAGAAAACCATCCTAAAAAGCCGGCCCCTTCAGGGTCGGCTTTTTTATTTGGTAAGCGTTCACAGGCACTGCATATGCACGTTTTCGGGGCAACCAACATAGCAAAACTATATAGTATCTGCTGAATTTCTATTTTAAGCGACAAACTGGTTGTCTTCCGTACCTTCATATGCCATGTTTAATCTATTAGTTCAAGGTCTTTCAAACAAGCTGAAGGTTGTGCATAGTTCAATAAAAATAACAGCAGGTATCCTAATGATCAAAAATTCGTTTAAAGAAGCTTTTTCTCCTGAATGGTTAGAAACCAATATAACAAATCCGATTCATGAACTTGTAATCATTCGGGAAATAATTCCGTGGAAAAAAATTGTCAGCAGGTTGTGTCGTCTTTATGATAAATTCAGGGGACCCTTCGGAAAATCTCTTCGAATGATGACAGCTATTCTGATCATTATGAAATATTACCGGCTGAGTGATCGGGAAGTTATTAAGCAGATAAA
>JAUWOS010000115.1 GCA_030611985.1 Desulfobacterales bacterium
TTTTGGCTCTCTGGTATTTCCCGTGGTCGATTTTTATTAAAAGAATCAGACCATTATCCGTATTTTTGAGTTGCCCGAATTTAAAAAATTTACACAGTAAATCCCATTATTTAAGCAATTATTGCGCTTTTAGTTCAATGCAGCCCTATAAGTTCTTATAATAGCGTTAAAAAGTTGTTCAACACCAAACGCAGAAAATACAATAACTTCTTGAAATTAAAATAGAATACTAACCACGGGAATTACCAGAGAGCCTAAACCCTTATGTTTGATGATGGTTTGGCGGGAAGTTTGAAGCCACTCTGCGAGAGTTGCATCGGTTTCTTTTATCTTTCTTTTCCGGTATTTTGGGCGATGAAGACGATAAAAAAGAGATACCAACCGGCTTGTCAGTTTGCTTTTGTATTTGTATAGGAAATTATAAAATGGAATCCCCTGATACACATATTTTTAATGTATTTGAGCTGGATCAAACCAATTATTTGTAGAGAAACTGATTGACAAACAGGTAGGGGTAACTGAATATGAATTTTTAATGGTTCATTTCGGATCGGATTTGTAAAATAAAAAAGGGCAAGGCCTTGGAGGCCGTGCCCGATTGTGCCCGATTGTGCCCAAATTGTGCCCGTCAAGGTCAAAAGTTAACAAACATTTCCAAACGAAACCAAAAATGCCATCAAAAAATGCTTTTGATTCAATATGTTAAAAATACACAAAAAACCGAATATTAGATAAAGCCATTCCTAGTCCATGTGCCGCAAGTTCGATTCTTGCCGGGGGCACCAATGATTACAGGCAGTTGTGTTGATTTTTCAACTGATCAAAATTGGTCAAATAGTGGACATTCTTTATTTACCAGTTTACACTTTTTTGATGTCGGTTCTTGCGCTTTTTACTCTACTTTGTTCCATTTTGCGCTTTTTGCGACTAATTGTTGTTTTTAAAAGTGTAAGGTGGACGAAATAACTTCTCCAGGCAAGCGCACAGATTTGGGTTAAACAAAGGCGGCCTGAAACTGTGATGCATAGTTGGGGAAGTTAATTTGTCCACGTTCCTAAAAGAAAAAAGGAACTTCCAGGCAGCACAGGGCAGCACAGTAAATATAAACAGTAATCGTTCACGGAGAGAACTGGTAGCAAACAAGGCTGCTTCCCAACATGTAAGCTTTTACAGGTACTGTAGATGTGCGTTTTCAGGGCAATCAACTATAGTGTTGCTATGTTGGTTGCCCTGAAAACGTGCATATGCAGTGCCTGTGAACGCTTACTATAAACACAATTCGCTCTCCGGGAGGCAGCAGAAAAAAAAGAAGAAATGATGGATTTAATTTCAAAAACAGAGCATTTAATGGAATTTCTAACGGCAAAGATTGAGAGTTATGAAAATCAACTCAATTATAAATAGATATTTATTCAAGGAGATGATTCCGCCTTTTGCCATCAATACAATGTTTTTTACCTTTATCTTTCTGATGGCAAAGATACTTGATATTACAAATCTGATTGTAAATTACAAAATTGGCATATCTGCTGTCTTTTTGATGCTTATCTATTCCATGCCGCATTTCCTTGAATTTGTAATTCCAATGTCAGTTATGATGGCTGTCCTTCTTACCTTCCTTAGATTGTCAAGTGATAACGAGATTATTGCTATTCGTGCCTGCGGTATGAATATTTACGGGCTGCTTGTTCCTGTATTTTTGTTTTGCCTTATGGGGTGTCTGCTTACAGGTTTTATGACTATTTATGGATTGCCGTGGGGAAGAACGTCTTTTAAAGAACTTGCATTTAAAGCAGCTATATCCAATGTTCATGTCGGACTAAAAGAAAGGACTTTTAATGACTCTTTTAAGGGCGTGATGCTTTATGCGAATAAGGTAGATCTAAAAAACAATAAGCTTATAGATGTTTTTATTGAAGATCAAAGAACAAAAAATATCGTTAGCGCTATAGTGGCGCCAAAAGGGGAGCTATTCAGTGAACCTGGAAAATTCGTTTTTCACCTACGGCTGCATGGCGGAACAATTAATCAGGTCGATTTTGAACAGAAGGTAGTGCATTCAATAAATTTTGATACTTATGATATAAGCCTTGATCTTAAAAAAGTTGCTTCCACAGCAGGAGGGGGTGTGAAAGATGAAAAGGAAATGACTCTTGCCCAGTTACGCAAGTATTTAAAAGATGCCGACAAAAAAGATGCCGACAAAAAAGATGTTAAATATTATTCAGCACTGATAGAATTTCACAAAAAATTTTCGATTCCTTTTGCATGTTTTGCACTCGGGCTTCTTGCTGTTCCTTTGGGCATACAGTCAAAGTCTGCAAAGCGTTCATTTGGTCTGGTACTCGGTCTTATTCTGTTTCTTTTTTACTATCTGCTTCTTTCTGCAGGATTGGTTTTTGGTGAAGCGGGCGTTTATCCGCCTGTGATAGGAATGTGGGTTCCAAATATTGTAGTGAGCGGAACAGGATTCTTTATTCTTGCAAGGACAGTGAGAGAACACCCGATAAAGATCGATTTGCTTTTTGATTTGTTTAAAGTGAAATTTAAAAGATAATCACTAAATATTGCAACCGCATAGGTCGAAATATTGAAAGCTTAACTACTAATGAAGGAACTACGAACAAATTTGAAGGCAATGCTATCATTGCTTTTTTTTGGCGTGCTGAATTATCTTGACAGTCAAGCCGAAGCGGCCTGCAAATCCTGTATCGAAATACAGAAAAGACTTGCCGAGCTTCGCACAGACTGTAAGACATTAAAGAATTCTGAACTTAAAATACGAATCGGTTTTTGTACAGGTTTCGCTTCTTTCCTGCTCATTCTATCAATTTTTTTTCTTGTTTTTCTGTGCAACGTAAAATCTGCAGCAGGCGCATACAACGATACTCAAGGCTTCAAGACAGCTATCGAATTATTAAACAAGGGAAAGTATCTGGAAGCTGTCGGCACATACCGGGAAATTGTCGTCTGTTCTGATAATTTTAACAACAGGGCAAGAGCTTTATTATTTATGGGGACTACATACAGCCTTTACCTTGATCAGTATGACGCCGCCTTAAAAGAATTCGAAAATATCATGAAAGATTATCCGGACAGTCCGGCAGCAGAGGATGCTCTGTTTAACAGCGGAATGGTATTATATGAAACAGGAAAATTTAAAAACGCTTATGCCTTTTTCAAAAAGTACCTGGAAAAATATTCTTATGGCTTGCGCAGACAATCAGCGAAAGTATGGGCTGACAGCGCAAAGACTCAGATGTCACAAGTCGGGAAACCTGAAGAAATTACAGCGCCTCCTTTATATAAAAAAGATATTGAGGATGTAATTATAAGGGTTTTGATTAAAAACGGATCTGAAAAAATTACCATTTATTCAGAACAGAACATTTCATTATATAATCCACTTTCAAAAAAAATGATTTATTGCGACCCAGGACCTGTAATCTTCACTAAACATGGGGAGCAGCTTGCGGCGAACGGTCGGAAGCTTGATCTCTATATGTGTACGGTCAAAACTGACAGCAAAACTATTATTATTGATAATCGCAGATTCAGAGGCAGTTTTACTATATCAGCGGATTCAAAATCACTGTCGGTTATTAATAACATTCCGGTTGAACAATATCTTTATGGTGTCGTGCCGAAAGAAATGCCGTATAGCTGGGCAAAAGAAGTTCTGAAAGCTCAGGCAGTAGCTGCCAGAACGTATGCTCTTTATATTAAGGGTAAAAGCGCCGACAAACCGTATGATGTGGAATCAACCACGGCATCGCAGGTATATGGAGGATTTGACTCTGAAAAAAAGGAGTCTAATCTGGCGGTCGATGAGACGCGTGGACAGGTAATCACCTGTGATGGAAAACTTATTGTTGCCTATTTTCATTCAAGCAGCGGCGGACATACCGAAGATTCAAAAAATGTCTGGACCGCTGACATTCCATATCTCAAAGGAGTTCCGGACAGGTTCAGCGAAAATACTCCAAAAAACGAATGGGAATACTTTCTTTCATATGATTCAGCAAAAGACCGGTTAAATAGATATGGCCTGAACATAGGAAAGATAAAAAAAGTAAGCCCTGCCGGCAAATCTCGATCAGGCCGCATCCTGAAAGTTATAGTTATTTCAGATAAGGGAACATCCGGGCTTACAAGCAATAATTTCAGGATCAAGGTTGGGGCAACAAATTTGAAAAGCGCCCTTTTTCAAATCAAACCGGATACTCACGGCATTCTTTTTAAAGGAAAAGGCTACGGTCATGGGGTCGGAATGAGTCAATGGGGCGCTTACAGGATGGCACAGGAAGGATTTGGCTATCAGGATATTTTAAAGCATTACTATCGGGGCATCAAAATCACAGCAATGGTTCAGTGATTATGAGCGTATATGAAAACACAAAAAAGAATTTTAAAAAATGCATAGAAGATACTTTCTAAAACTTTTGGGCAAGAGCGCCTTGCTTTCATCCAGCTTGCTGTTTCACCCCTTTTCCGGATGGTCAAAAAGCGCTTTTGACTATGCGCTTGAAGGGCAGGAACTGATCCGGAAGAAAAATTTTGTCAAAGCAGTCGATCTGCTTAAAAAATCCGTATCTATAGATCCTGACAGCGATTGGGCATATGGTCTTCTTGGTCGAGGATACATGGGGCTCGGACAAAAGGGCATGGCTGTAACTGCATTCAGGGAATCTGTCCGTCTCAACCCTCATGATACATACTCTCGCATGATGATCGAAATCATCTCTCAAAAGCCGATACCAAAATTGAAGAAAAAGAAAAGACCTCTTTCCGATCTTGAAAAAGAAGCTTACCGGGAAGAGGTTACGATGAATAAAAAACTTAAGACTGAAAAAGGGCTTGGGTATCATGTAAAACGTGTTGTTATAGATGCAGGACACGGGGGATTTGATCCCGGAGCTGTCAGCAAAAGCGGATTAAAAGAAACCGATATAACATTGGATATTGCGTTAAGATTGCATGAAAAACTAAAAAAGGAGGGAAAAGTCAAATCTTTTCTAACCAGAACAAGCGATTATTATGTTCCACTTAGCGCAAGAACTGTTGTTGCCAATCAATTCAGGGCGGATCTTTTTATCAGCATACACATAAATGCAAACAAAGATAGAAAACCACATGGATCGGAAACATATTTCTGTTCGGAAAAGGCTTCGAGCGCTGAAGCTGAAAAAGTTGCAGCCATGGAAAACTCTGTACTCAAACTTGACGAGTCTTACAAGAAAAAACAGGGTTACATAGACATTGAAGAGATTCTCTTCAAGTTTGAACAAAAGCTTAACTGGAGCGAAAGCGGTATATTTGCAAAAGCCTTTCAGGAACGTTTCAAAAAAAGACTGCCGTTGAAAAGCAGAGGAGTTCATTCAGCCAACTTCTATGTTCTACGAAGGGCAAAAATGCCCTCCATACTCCTTGAAACAGGATTTATATCCAACCCTGATAACGAAGCAATGTTAAGACAGCCTGATTTCAGGGAAAAGATTGCAAATTCTGTGGCGGGAGGACTTGGATGAGAGACGGGAGACGGGAGACGGGAGACGGGAGACTGTCAAAATACGCAAAGCACAAAAACACAATTATGTCAAATGCGGATAACTTTTTGAAATTAATATAAAATCTTAAACGAATGCCATTAGGGACGCCGTTTTCTGCAAAAAATGTTTTAGAATACGTAGTGAACGGCCTCTGTGCCGTTCAACCATCAGGGAATGACACGAGAAGTCATTCCCTCTAATCCAAGTGCGTTTGCCCTGTACATCTGACTGGTCTGTGTCCAAAATGAAAATTCCTGCACATTTGATGGAGCTGACAAGATGAGCTTAAAACAAAACGAATCTGTAAAACTATCTGACAAGGCAAGCTGTGACAGAGCAAGCTATGACAGTCCTTGGAAAAAGGCACTGGAAGTATACTTTAAGGAGTTTGTTCAGTTCTTTTTTCCGGACATTGCAGCCAAGGCTATTTCCCAACATGTAAGCTTTTACAGGTGCTGTAGATGTGCGTTTTAAGGGCAATCCACTATAGATGTTGCCTATGTTGATTGCCCTGAAAACGCACATATGCAGTGCCTGTGAACGCTTACATATAGATTTCTTGACAAGGAACTGCAACAGGTGACCAGGAAAGCGGCTCTCGGTCGCAGATACGTCGACAAGCTGGTGAAACTTCATAGAACAAACGGTCACGAAGAGTGGGTGCTTGTGCATATTGAGGTGCAGAGTCAGCGTGATGTGGATTTTTCCAGGCGTATGTACACTTACAACTACCGCATATTTGACCAATTCGACCGGAAGGTGGCAAGTCTTGCTATTCTGGCCGATAAAAATCTCGCCTGGAAACCGGACCATTACAGCTATGAACTGTGGGGCAGCAAGGCAGGGCTCTGGTTTCCATCCATTAAACTGATTGAATATAAAGAAAAATGGGAAGAACTCGAAAAGTCTACAAATCCCTTTGCTTCAGTTGTAATGGCGCATCTCAAGACTATAGAAACGACAGGAGACAACGAGAAACGCTACCGATGGAAGGTTTCTTTGATCAAAAGACTTTACAGATCGGGGTATGAAAAACAGGATGTAATTCGGCTTTTTGATTTTATTGATTGGGTTATGGTTTTGCCTGAGGAGTTAGAAGAGCAATTGTGGACAGAGATTCAAACAATTGAGGAGGAAGGTAAAATGGAATATATTTCAAGCGTAGAAAGAATTGGAATAAAAAGAGGAATGCAGCAGGGAACCATGAATCTTCTGTCCCGTCAAATTGCGAGGCGTTTTCAGGTCAACCCTGATTCTGTTCATCCAATATTTGCGGGCTTGACCACAGAGCAGCTTGAAGAACTGGGGGAACTGTTTGTTGATGCTGAGAGTTTGGATGAGATTCGGGGATGGGCGGAAGAAAAACGGTTTTCCGTGGCTCAATAATGATTGCATAATCTATCCGTACCAGGCGAAATAACTTCCTTAACTATGCATTGCAGATTCAGGTCGCTTTGTGCGAACCTTTAGAGGTCGGAGGTCATGCGTATGAACCATTTCCAGCGTCTTCTCAATTCGGATATCAGGTGGAAATTTATCACCTTTATCGTTTACATCTTTATCATTTACATGTTTTTTTGTTGCAGCAGTGTGGTCTCAGCAGTAAATGTAAATGATCTCATCTTCCAGGGAGCTGACTATCATTACAAGGGAGATTTGGACAAAGCTATTATTAAATTTGAATCTGCGGTGCAGCTTGATCAGGCAAATGAATATGCTCACAACCAGCTTGGTATTCTATATGGAAAAAAAAGCAGATTTGAAAGCGCTTTTAAGGAGTTTTCAATAGTTGCAGAAATAGACGAACAGAATATTTTTGCGCTGTTGTGGCTTGGCATTCTTCACTTGCGCAAAGGCGAAATGAACCTGGCTTTTGAAAAATTTAACAAAATAATTCAAATTGATCCCAATAACGCAGATGCCTATTATTTTCTTGGAACTATCTACAATTTCAGACACAATCCGGCTATGGCGATTGAAAATTTAAAAAAAGCAAGAGATGCAGATTCCGGAGAAGCAGATACACATTTTCGACTTGCAAAAGCCTTTCATAATGTGGATATGACGGCAAATGCAATGCTTGAATACAAAAGAGCGCTTGAAATCAAGCCTTCATACACAAAAGCAATCAATGAAATCGGATGGATATATTACAATCAAGACAATGTCCAAAACGCCATAAACCAGTGGAAAAAGACCCTGAATATAAACCACAGCGACAGGGATGCTATTTCAAATCTTGCCAAGGCATATAATGACCTTGCATTGAATGCTTTTGAATCAGGTAAAAGAGAAGATGCGATAGGTTACTGGAAAAAGACACTCAATATAAATCCGGGCAACAAATCGGCAAAGTATTATTTGAAATTGATTGAAGATTGTTATTTTATGATTCATTCCTTCAATCTTCAATCGACAATCTTCAATCCAAAGGAG
>JAUWOS010000127.1 GCA_030611985.1 Desulfobacterales bacterium
ATATGCTGAATCTGAAAGGTTAAGACATGTACATAAAATGCTGGGGTTCAAGAGGTTCTATTCCTGTTTCAGGAAAAGAATATCTTAAATATGGTGGAGATACAACTTGTATGGAAATCAGGACAAAGAGCAATGATATTATTATCATTGATGCCGGCACAGGAATCCGGCGGCTTGGCAATCTTTTGACTGATGAGAAACAAAATAAGTATCATTTCCTTTTTACTCACGCCCACTGGGACCATGTTATGGGGTTTCCCTATTTCAAGCCGCTCTATTCCAGAGATGCCGAGTTCAAGATGCATCGATGTCCTTTCCACGCTGAATTCGTTGAAAGTATCATTTCTAAAGTCATGGCTCCTCCCAACTTTCCCGTTAAATATTCTGATATAAGGGCAGAATTATCTTATGAAGATGCCCGCAGAGTGGAGTTTGAAATCGGCAGCGTAAAAGTTGTTCCCATAGCGATCAGTCATCCCAATGGCGGCAGTGGATACAAATTGATTGAAGATGGCAAGTCCTTTGTGTTCTTAACAGATAATGAACTCGGTTTTATCCATCCGGGGGGTCTCCCGTATAAAGACTATGTCAAATTTTCTTTAGGAGCAGATCTTCTTATCCATGATGCGGAATACACACCGGAAGAATATAAGACGTTTATTGATTGGGGGCATTCCGTATATACTGATGTTCTCAATCTTGCATTTGAAGCCGGAGTTAAAAAATTGGGCCTTTTCCATCTAAACCAGGAAAGGACTGACCGAGAAATGGATAAAATCGTTAAAACCTGTGGTAAAATTATAGCTGAAAAAGGCAGCAGTATGGAATGTTTTGCCGTTGGATGCGATATGACGCTTGAGTTGTAGCCTGATCTGAAAAGCTAAGTGTTATTTATGGATGACCTAATAAAAAGAGCAGCCGAAGATCTTGCTTTAGCAAACAATGTTGTTGCATTAACAGGCGCGGGTATTTCCGTAGAAAGCGGAATTCCACCTTTCAGGGGCAAAGGCGGGATATGGGAAAAATTTGATCCCATGGAATTTGCTCATATAGATGCTTTTATGAAAGATCCTGCAAAAGTGTGGAATGTACTTATCAAGGAGATGAAGGATATAGTTGACACGGCAAAACCAAATGATGGTCATCTGGGTCTGGCCAAACTCGAAGAACTGGGAATCCTGAAAACTGTTATTACGCAGAATGTCGACGGCCTTCACCAGGATGCAGGAAATACGGATGTAATAGAGTTTCATGGAAATTTTGCATGGCAGAAATGCATGACCTGTGATAAGCGAATGGAGACGATCAATGTAAGCATGTCGCAAATACCGCCACGCTGTGAGTGCGGAGGCATCTTAAGGCCTGAATGCATTTTTTTCGGAGAGATGATTCCACCAAATCACCTTCTACGTTCCAGGCAGGTTGCTTCCCAGTGTGATATCATGCTGGTAGTCGGTACTTCAGCGATAGTACAACCTGCATCCTTTATGCCAGTTATTTCAAAACAATCAGGCGCAAAAGTGATAGAAATCAATCCGGAAAAAACCCCTCTGACAGGAAATATCAGCGACTACCTTATAATGGGAAAAGCAGGGCCTGTAATGAAACAAATCATAGAAGAACTTGAGCCACTCCTTTAATCTCTTAAAATTTATGAACTCGGCTTTTTACAAATTTTAATCTTGGTGTTCGAATCGGTGATATTATATTGAAGGGAAATGGTGACGACACACCTCGTCATTAATCGTCAAAAAATCGCTCAATTCAGGTTTAATCAAACTGCCGTCTTGACAATACAATTATCATTCGGTGCTTGATTTTTAATTTATTGCGCCACATAAACGATATTGCGCCACTTGATTTGGCGCAAATAGTCATATACGCCATAAAAACAGGTTTTATATGGCGCAATTAGAAAAATTGTGCGATAATAACCTGATCATGCCAAAAAAAATCCCGCAAAACGAACTTGATGCGATACTTGAGGCAGTTAGCCAGTTTCCAGAAGGTGCCTCTGTCAAGGACCTCAGTGAAACGTTGGACAAAAAACTGTCGCGCCGTACCTTACAGCGCCGCCTGGCGCACCTCGTCGATCAGAAGCGGTTGGCTATCGCGAGGCGGGGACGGGGTACCCGTTATCAAATCCATAAAAATACAATTAAAGCAGATATTGTTCTTCCTTTCATTGAAGTAAAGGGACGTATCGGAGAAGGCTATGTTCCGATCTCACTGGAAGGAAAAGCCGTCAAGGAAGCTGTCCGTTTACCGATTCAGGATCGGCAACCAGTTGGATACAAACGGTCGTTCCTTGACGCTTACCGACCCAACGAGTCTTTCTATCTGCCTGGGAAAATCAGACGTCATTTATTGAAATTAGGCCATTCGAATGAGAATGAGCAACCGGCAGGAACCTATGTACAACAAATATTCAACCGTCTGTTGATTGATCTGTCCTGGAACTCCAGCCGTTTGGAGGGAAACACGTATTCATTGCTTGAAACAGAACGTCTGCTGGAACTGGGAGAAAGTGCCGAAGGCAAAAATGCAATGGAAGCGCAAATGATCCTGAATCACAAGGCCGCGATTGAATTACTGGTGGGACAGGCTACCGAAATTGGTTTCAATCGGTACACCATTCTGAATTTGCATGCCTTGTTGTCGAACAACCTTCTTGGCGATCCGCAGGCCTGCGGGAGGCTACGGAACAAGCCGGTAGAGATCGGGGGAACAGTCTATCATCCCTTGGAAGTGCCGCAATTAGTAGAGGAATGTTTTCAACAGATTTGCGATACGGCCACGGCAATTCACGATCCATTTGAACAGGCCTTTTTTGCCATGGTCCACATGCCCTATTTGCAACCTTTTGAAGATGTGAACAAACGTGTTTCCCGTCTCTCTGCAAATATTCCGCTCATCTGCCGGAATCTCTGTCCGCTGTCGTTTGTAGATGTGCCTGACCGTGCTTACATCGACGGGATTCTTGGGGTCTACGAATTAAACCGCATTGAATTACTGCGCGATGTGTTTGTCTGGGCCTATGAGCGATCATGTGCCCGCTACTCGGCTGTTCGACAATCACTGGGAGAGCCTGACCCGTTTCGTTTGAGATACCGAAAAACAATCTATAAGTTTGTGGATACCGTTGTAAAAGGCCTGATGACTAAACGCGAGGCCATACGATGGATCAATGGAAAAACAAAAGAAAGTATCCCCGCAGAGCACAGGGCGCGATTCATCGAGGTAATCGAAACCGAGCTGAGCAGCCTTCATGAAGGCAACATCGCGCGTTATAGACTCCGGCCTTCCGAATTCGAAGTCTGGCACAAAAACTGGAAGTAGCAACACAGGAAAATCAAAGATGAGGCTTCCCGCATTGAACTGAATGCCGCCGAGCTGATCATGGAAAAGGGGAAAGGTAAGAGAATAGCCGTTGTGGGGCACTTCCCCTTCATCCCCATGGTCCGCGGGTGTTCGAAAGAACTCTGGGTCACCGAGAAAACCCCCAAGAAGGCGATTTTGGTGAAGCTGAGGCGTAAAATCTGATTCCCCTTGAAACCTACTTTTAAAAAATCCAGCCGCAGGCACAACGGCCTGCATGTGCGATGCACTGTCTGCGTGGGGATACGCACAGGCAGGCGCAGACAGGTGAGCTATGCTCAAACCGGCCTGAAATTGCAACTCCGGTGTAATAAAATTGACAATAAAACCTGCTTAAGCTATCCAGAAGCTTATTGTTTGTGTCAATGGCTGCTTCAATATGTTTGGTTGCAGCTGAAGCCGATACACAATTCACGATTTTCGCTTGATTCGAACTAAAAAAGCAATGCCTTATCTTTTTAAATCACCAAGTTCAATTGTTGTGATTTGGCTAAAATTATCATAGGGAATGTCCTTAGATACGGTTAACTGCATTGTATTCTCATTGCTTGAGTCGATAATGTTATTCTATGGAATCCGATCTTTATTGAAGTAAAAGTACATTGCTAAATGTCTAAGAGTTTCGATTCCACTATACAAAATTTGTTCATATAAAAGGTTTGTCGGTTACAGGAGACCCCATAATTTTGATAAATCCAAAGAGAGGTCATCATGGTTGCGGATCACGGCAAACAAATTGCTCTGTTTCGTTATGGAATTATAAGTGATTTTATAAACCGAACGCAGTTATTAGAATATGGCGAAAAAGAAAAATTGCTCAGGAGTAAATATGATTGTAATTGGCGAATTCCATATTCTGATCGCACACGTGTCTCTCGCACTATTGTTCTTTATTGGATTAGACGCTATAAGGAAGGTGGGGAAAAAATTGAAGCACTTTATCCTCAGCGCCGAAGTGATATAGGCAAAAGTCGTGTAATTGATACTCAGACTGCAAAAAATCTTACCAATCTGACCAAAAACTCAGATATTAGCTCAGTAAAAATAATCCTATCTGAAATGAACCGCCGAGGCTTAGTTTCGCCTGGAACTTTATTAACATATCCCACCGTTTTTCGTTTCTTGTGGCAAAATGGATTAATGGAAAATTTAAAGAAGAGGAAAAAGCCATCCATCAAAGATAGCCACATTCTTGCAGATGATACACTTTGGATGCAAAAACTCCAGCAAAGCAAAATCAATCTTGAAGAATTACAGCACGAGCTATCGTTAAAGATTGCTTCTAAAGAGGTCAAGTTACTTTACATGTGTAATAAAATGGATCAGTTAATATATAGAAAAAGGGCATTAACAATCTTGTCATATTATAAAGGAATTCCGATCGATCTCATTTCAGATCATTACCTGATTCCTAAGGCGACAATATTAAATCATTTGAAAGTATTTAAGGAACAGGGTCCTAAAAAGCTAATGCAAATTAAAAGAGGACAATTTAAAAAATATGAAGACCCAAAGTACATTAAAGAGCTATTTACAATATTGCATGCGCCTCCATCAAGCTACGGTTTTAATCGCACAAGTTGGAAGCAAGCTGATATTAAAAAAGTTATGGATGAAAAGGGACTGAAAATTTGCATAGGTTATGTCAAAATGATAATAAAGAAAGCAGGATATCAATATAAGAAAGCTAAAACGGTTCTAACCAGTAACGATCCGGAATATAATGAAAAAATTAAAGCCATTAAGAGTATACTATCAGATTTAGGACGAAAAGAAAAATTTTTTTCAGTCGATGAATATGGACCTTTTGCAATAAAAATGCACGGAGGAAAATCTATAGTGCCTCCTGGGGAAACCAATACAGTACCGCAATGGCAAAAAAACAAAGGGAGTCTTATAATAACGGCAGCTCTGGAACTCTCTACGAATCAGGTTGTTCATTTTTACTCTGAAAGAAAAAACACAGATGAAATGATAAAACTGCTTGAAATTCTAATTAATAAATATCGCAATGAAAATTGCATTTATTTTTCATGGGATGCTGCATCATGGCATGCTTCAAAGAAGCTCAAAAAGAAAGTTGAAGAAATAAATAGTGATAAGTTTATAAAAAAAAGAAAATCTCCGAAAGTTGAATTAGCGCCACTCCCGACTTGCGCTCAATTTTTAAACGTTATTGAATCTGTTTTTAGTGGCATGGCTATAGCAATTATTCACAACAGTGACTATGCCTCAGTTGACGAATGTATAAAGGCTATCGACCGTTATTTTCATGATCGGAATAAACATTTTAAAGAAAACCCTAAAAGAGCTGGAAAAAAAATTTGGGGAAAAGAGCGAGAAAAGGCTGTTTTTTGTGAAAGCAATAATTGCAAAGACCCTATGTACAGGTGAATTTTTAAAAATGCATCGCTTTGTATATCTGCTATGATCCCAAACATATCAAAATTTTGTGGTATGCTCGATGGTGGAACTGGCTAAAAAAGTTGATAATTTTTGAATATCACAACAGTGGCCATTCATTGAAACAGGGTGAAACCGAATACCGGTCAACCCTGTTTTTGTAATTTATCCGTATAGATTCTCGACCCATCTCATTGCCTCGGTATCACTGATCTTGCCAAGATAGATTTGCATGACGGAGGATGACCTTACTGACAATTTCGATTGGGATACCGGATCGGCTTGCATAAGTGGCAGAATGTCGACGAAGGTCATGGGGTCTTAAATGGGTTCCAACAATTTTACCCGAGTTCAACACCATAATTCTGGCGGCTTCGTAGGATATCGGGTAAATACGATCATCGGGATTCTTACAGTGCTCTCTGACATATTCTTTCAATCTGTCAGCGACCTTTTGAGGTATAAAAACAAATTCGCGTTGCTTTCTACTTTTTGGTTCCTGGATTATCAGCTTTCGATCTTGAATATCCCTTAAGGTGAGTTTTAGAACTTCACCTATCCTCATCCCGCCCCGAGCCATCAACTCAAGCATAAGTCGATTTCTGGATTTCCTGGTTCTGAAAATGATTTCATCAACGGTTTCCTTTTCAAGAATATCCCAGTGGGCGGGTATTTTCGATCGGAAAAGTTTCTTGATCATCGGATTGTCGCAGGGATTCCTAAATTCCTGATCAATGTTGTTTCTGATGAAATTGAAAAATTATGAGAGGTGGGCATATCGGATCTTCTTGGTTTGAGGCTTATTCCCTTCAGTGATTTTGTTTAGAAATAATAGTGCCTCATCAGAGGTAAGGTCATTAATATTCCAATGACCGTAATCAGAAATGAATTTTGACAGGGTCGCCGCATAGGCTCTGCGCGTATTTTTTTTGAATTGGCTCTGTGGTATTCAAGCCAGAATTTGCCAGTATTTAAATAATTTACATCTGAGTTTGTGGGATGTCAAACACAAACCGCCTGCGCGCGCCAACGGCCCGCCAACTGAAACCTTTATCATCTATGATGAATCCTCATCGCCCAACGCGGATGATCCGCCTTCGATCTCTTCGGCGTGACAAGTTACCTGATGGATGCTGATTATCCGATTGACTTGTCTCGGCGTAGTTCGAAGAACGAAGACGGAAACTTACCTTTAAAAATTCCGACCACAGGCAGACCGGCCTGCCCGTGCGATGCACTGTCTGCGTGGGGATACGCACAGGCAGGCGCAGACAGGTGAGCTATGCTCAAACTGGCCTGAAATTGCAATCCCAGTGTAATCAATAAGATTGACAACAAAACCCGCTTAAGCTATCCGCAAGGTTGTTGTTTGTGTTAATGGGTGCTAAAATATGTTGGGTTGTCCTGTCCCGTCGTAGCTCTGAGAGCGAAGTCGGCCCTGTCGCGGTGTAGCTTCAGCGAA
>JAUWOS010000029.1 GCA_030611985.1 Desulfobacterales bacterium
CTCCTTCAGTGGAACTTATGAGTATTTTAAGAAACAAGGGGGCAATAGTGACATATTCAGACCCTTATGTGCCGCAATTCCCCAGGATGCGCAAATACAGCTTTGACCTTGATTCGGTTGAACTAACTCCCGAAGTCTTGCAACAGGCGGATTGTGTACTGATTGCCACGAATCATGATGATTTTGATTATGAAATGATAGCTGAACATGCAAAGCTGATTGTTGATACACGTGGAGTGTACAGGAAGCCCGCTGATCATATCGTGCGTGCGTGAGATAGACAGAGAAATCTCTCGCAGAGCTCACAGAGTCCGCAGAGGTAATAAATAAAAAATTAAGATGTATTTTTCATATCGGCTATCTTGACAAATAGTAACCTTAATGTTACTTTATACATAAAAATACATGGTAGAAGTAAGAGAATACGTAGACAAGACGGGCAAGTCGCCTTATGCCGTGTGGCACGATCGCTTGGATGCTATGGCAGCCGTGAAGGTTTCCACAGTATTGTATCGGCTTGAGCAGAGTAACTTTTCGAATACAAAAGGTATTGGCGGTGGAATTTTCGAGCATAAAATTAATTTTGGCCCAGGCTACCGGATCTATTTTGGCAAAGATGGTGAGTGTGTTGTGATCATTCTATGCGGCGGAACAAAGAAACGCCAACAACAGGATATTAATACGGCGAAGGCTTACTGGCAAGATTATAAAACTCGTAAATGCAAAAGTAAGTGAGGTATCGCAATGGCTTTAACAAGAGATTTTCGAAAAACTATACAAGCTCGTGCGAAAAGGGACCCTGCATATCGCGAATCTATGCTGACTGAGGCGGTCGATAATTTTTTGTCTGGTGATGTGGAGATAGGAAAGGCAATGCTACGTGACTACATAAACGCAACCATTGGCTTTGAAGCGCTCAGTCAACAGATTAAGAAGCCCAGCAAAAGCCTGCACCGGATGTTAAGTCCTGCCGGCAATCCAAAAACAAACAACTTCTTCGAAATTCTTCATTTTTTACAGCGCAACGAAGGAGTGGAACTATTGGTTACAGCCCGCCATCATTCGGGCGTTGGGATATATGGAATTGCCCAATAGAACAGAGAAATCTCTCGCAGAGCTCACAGAGACCACAGAGGGTAAATAATCTTTTTTTAAAATAATTTGTTTTTCTCTGTGTTCTCTGTGAACCCTGCGAGAGACTCTTAAAAAATGAAACTAAATCAACTCTCATCCCAAATTATTAAAGCTGCTATCAATGTACATAAGGAGCTGGGACCAGGTCTCCTGGAATCGGTATACCAGAAATGTATGGCGATTGAACTGCCAAATATGGATTTGAATGTGGAAACTGAAGTGGAGATTCCAGTCGTATATTGCGGTAAAAAGATTACTGACTTTGGGTTTCGGATTGATTTGCTTGTTGAATCAACAGTTATAGTGGAATTAAAATCAGTTGAGGCAATAAAGGCTGTTCATAAAAAGCAGCTTCTTACTTACTTGAAATTGACAGAGAAACCGCTTGGCCTTTTGATAAATTTCAACGAAGTTTTGCTCAAGAATGGAATAACAAGGATCATTAACACACCATTAGAATAAAAAAATCTCTCACAGAGTTCACAGAGACCGCAGAGATAATCTTTTTAAAAAATAATCGTTTTTTCTCTGTGACCTCCGTGTTCTCCGTGAGAGCCTATCGCAGTTTTTTATTAAAACATTTTTTCTCTGTGTACCCTGAGAACTCTGTGAGAGAACCCCTAAAAATGAAAATCATAACCATAATAGGCGCGAGACCACAATTCATAAAAGCAGCGCCAGTCTCCCGCGCCATTGCGGAACATAATCGCCTTACAGAAGTAATCATCCACACCGGCCAGCACTTTGACGCTGATATGTCGGATGTCTTTTTCAGGGAACTAAATATCCCAAAGCCGGACTACAACCTCGGCATCAACAGTTCCTCCCATGGAGCTATGACAGGCCGCATGCTGGAAAAGATTGAAGAAATCCTGATAAAGGAAAAACCGGATTATGTTCTCGTGTATGGCGATACCAACTCCACACTCGCCGGCGCGCTTGCCGCGGTAAAGCTCCATATTCCCATAGCACACGTCGAAGCAGGCCTCCGGTCATTCAACAGAGAAATGCCCGAAGAACACAACCGGGTGCTCACGGATCACTGCGCCGACATACTTTTCTGCCCCACTCAAAATGCCGTGGACAACCTCCAAGCTGAAGGCATAAGCTCAACAACAGCTCAACAGCTCAACAGCTCAAGAGCCCATCAGCTACTAAGCTCATCAGCTCAAGAGCTGCCACGAACAGTGGCGCTCGTCGGCGACACCATGTATGACGCAGTTCTTCAATTTTCCGAAATCGCCCAAAGACGATCAACAATCCTTGAGGATCTGGGAATAAAACCAAAGGAATACCTCTTGGCAACAGTCCATCGTCCATACAACACAGATATTCCCGAAAACATGAAGAGTATTTTAGACGCTTTTCTTGAAATCAACGAACCGATCATATTCCGTCCACCCACGCACCCGCCAAAAACTTAACAGCTTATCCGCTCATCAGTTTGCCAGCTCACCAGCTCAACAGCTTAAGAGCTTAATCCTGATTCCCCCCCTCGGCTACGTCGATATGCTCATCCTTGAGCAGAATGCGAAAGCCATTCTAACCGACTCCGGCGGCATGCAAAAAGAGGCGTACTGGTTTGGGGTTCCCTGCGTTACGCTCAGAGGGGAGACAGAATGGGTGGAGATTGTGGAAGCGGGATGGAATGTGGTGGTCGGAGCGGATTATAAAAAGATTGTTGATGCAGTCAGGACTTTTAAAACAGACAAACCTCGACCGGAACTCTATAGAGATGGCCACGCGGCGGAGAAAATAGTTCAGAAACTGACTCAAAATACAATAGTATAAAAAACTATCAATGATTCTTGTTTCAAAAATAAAAACCTATATTTCAAAAAGTGAATTTGCCCGCCATGTACTTACATTGATGAGTGGGACAGGATTGGCTCAAGTGATAGCTGTGCTTGCTTCGCCTGTTATTACACGGTTGTTTACGCCGGAGGATTTCGGTATTCTGGCGTCCTATACAGCCCTTGTAGGGATATTTTCCGCTCTTATTTGCGGTCGTTACGAGTTTGCTATTGTTTTGCCAAAAAAAGATGAAGGTGCCGCAAATATAGTCTATCTCTGCTTGGGGATTATTCTTTGCGCATCATTAATTATTCTTGCTGGGGTGTTATTTGGCAGACAATGGATATCCTTATATTTAAAAACACCTGCTCTGTCGTTATGGCTATGGTTATTGCCAGTAAGTTTACTGCTGGTTGGACTTAATCAGACATTCAGCTATTGGAATTTACGACAAAAAGGCTTCAAAGATATGGCCTTTTCCCGGATAAGCAACGCTTCATCTAATGCCATAACCAGCGTTGGTCTGGGTTTTTTTACAAATTTAGGAGCAAGTGGTCTTTTGGCAGGTGATATATTTGGCAGGTTAGCCTCTTGTTTGGTATTGATAGCAGGGGCGTTAAAGGGTAGAACTACATATTTTGTTGAGCATTTCAATCGTACTAAAATTATTCAAATGGCAGGAGAATACAAAAAATTCCCTGTTTACGGAATTTTGCCGTCTCTGCTCGACAATGTGACTCTTGCAATGCCGGTCTTGTTTTTCACAAAATTCTTTGATTCTGCAATTACCGGCTACTATTCATTAGGTATGAGGATTATTCAATTGCCTGTTTCGTTGATAGGTGTATCGATTTCTCAAGTCTTTCATCAAAAGATTGCAAGCGCCCAAGCGACTACAGGAGAGATTTCATACTATGTGGAACAGATTTTTCAAAAGCTTGTTCTTGTTGCCATTCCATTTTTGGTAGTAATGCTGTCTGCTCCTTTCTGGTTTGAAATCGTATTTGGTCCGCAATGGACTGTTGCCGGTAAATATGTCATGATTCTGGCACCTGGCGTGGCGTTGAGATTTGCGGTATCTCCAATAAGCGTGGCCTTTGGTGTACGCAACAGGCAAGAGCTGGCAGCAGTCTGGAAAGTTGTTTCTCTAATAAGCACGGCCTTTTTTTTGGGGATTAGCCTGCCGTTTGCCGATCCCGAATATTCGTTATATTTTTTGGTTATAAATGATATTTTTATATATTCTTTATATCTTTATTTAATTTTCAAAATAAGCAGCGCAAGTATAAAGCGGGCATTGTTTACTTTTGTTTTAAGGTAAGAATTCATGTGCGGAATAGCAGGCATATTTACATTTAATGATTCTAAGGTTCCTCTTCAGAATATACGGCTTATGACCAGAGCTATGCGTCACAGGGGGCCGGATGATGAAGGAATGGCATTTTTTAAGGGCACGGGCGAGGCCGTAATATACGGAGACGAAAATACGCCTGCAGGCGTATACAACTTTGATACTCGTTATACACCTAAAAAGCCATTCTCAGGCACTGTTCCTGATGGCTCATTTATTGCTCTTGGACACACACGGCTTTCTATTCTTGATCTTTCAGCAGCAGGGCATCAGCCCATGTGTACAGAGGATAGCCGGTACTGGATTGTGCATAATGGAGAGATTTATAACTTTCAGGAAATCCGTGAAGAGCTTAAAAAAGAGGGTGAGTATTTTTCCAGCAATACAGACACTGAAGTTATATTAAAGGCATATCGTTTATGGGGGGTGGATTGTCTGAACCGATTCAACGGTATGTGGGCGTTTGCTATTTGGGATGATAAGGAAAAAGCGCTGTTCTGCTCCAGGGACAGAATTGGTATTAAACCATTTTACTATTACTTGACAGATGATTATTTCATTTTTTCCTCCGACATTAAGACGTTGATTGCGTCTGGATTATACCAACCAGAGCCCGATTGGGAAGGTGTTTATCATGCGATGAGCTTTTATTGCGCACCACGTCCTATGACTTGTTTTAAGGGGGTGAGTGCTCTGGAGCAGGCTCACTGGATGAGAATAAATCCAGCAAAGAATATACGCAAGCAACGGTATTGGCATATGCCGGTTGGCGAAATTAATTACAGCAGGAGCGAAAACGATTGGAAAGAGGAACTTGAATACACCCTTCATAACGCAGTAAAAAGACGTCTGGTTGCCGATGTGCCTGTGGGGGTTTTTATGAGCGGGGGTGTGGATTCAACAACTATTGCCGCTATTGCCGCTAAAGAACATCCGGGAATTAAGGCATTTACCCTGGCTTACGAAAATGATGTTCCGGAAATGGACGAACTTCCCCAGGCCAGGGCTACTGCGGCTATGTGGCCAATGACTCATATTGTTGAGGTCGTGAAGCCTGAAAATACAATAAGACATCTGCCAGAGATGACGCGCTGTTATGAGGAGCCTTTTCATAGCATATCTCCGAATTATATGATTTCCCGCTTGGTTGCGAAAAACGATGTGAAGGTTATCTTAAACGGTTTGGGCGGAGATGAACTTTTTTGCGGTTATCGCCGGGAAAGAATGGCGAGTATCTGGCGAATGGTCAAACCGTGGCATGGAATCATATCTCATATTCCTGTACAAAACAGAAAACTTGGAAAAGTAAAAATACTTTCAGGGCTTAAAGATATCTCTGAATGTTATCTGTTAGGGTTTTCAACATTTACAGAAGGTGAAAAAAAAGAACTTTTTTGTCACCATGATGCTTGTAACTGGAACAGTTTCGAAAAATTCAGGCAGCTTTATGAATTGGAAGGCATGCCTTTTTCCGATGCAATTGAGGCGATCAGTTATTTTGACATTATCAACTATATAGGCAATCATTTTGTGTACAGGATGGATCAGTTTACTATGCACTTTTCCCTGGAAGGGCGTTTCCCTTTTCTTGATCATGAACTTGTGGAACTGGCATGTAGAATGCCCTCCAATCTCAAAGTGAAAAATGGTGTTGGAAAATATATTTTAAAACAGGCAGCCAAAAATTTAATTCATCCGTCATGCATTTCGATGAAAAAAAAAGGCTTTGGCCTGCCGGTTGGCCACTGGATAAAAGATTCCCTGTCAGGGGCTCTTGAAATTGGGTTGAATGAGGTTAAACAAACAGGCATTATGAATAATGCAATGATTGAAAAAATAAAACAGCAGTTTATGACTTCAAAAGCACCATATAACAAGCTTTGGTTCCTTGCGTCTTTGGGGCTGTGGTTAAGAGAATTTGGAATGGGAAGCAAAAAAGATATAGATATTGAATAAGGAGGAAAACCAATGATGACACAATCAAAAGCATATCCTTTTGGAAGATACTTGGAGGATTTTCAGGTTGGAGATGTATATAGTCACAGTTCTGATAAAACAATTACAGAAGCAGATAATAATTTCTTCTGTCTCATGACTATGAATCATCACCCTATTCATTTGAATAAAGAATTTGCAAAAAAGAGTCAGCATAAACAAATACTGGTTGTCGGGACTTATGTTTTCAGTTTAGTTGTTGGGATGACAGTTGCAGATATATCTGGTGTAGCGATAGCTAATTTGGAATATGAAAAGATTACACATGATGCCCCTGTCTTTATTGGGGATACGATTCATGCCGAATCAACAATTCTTGATATAAAACCTTCAAAAAGTAAACCGGATCGAGGAATAATTTATATCGAAACATGTGCTTATAATCAGCATTTAAACAAAGTATTAACCTTGCGTCGTCGTGTGTTGATTCCCAAGAAAATGTTATAGGACTATTCTCGTAATTTAATAAAAGAGGAGGTATAATATGTCAAAGCCATACGAAGGGTCGTGGGTAATACGAACTTTTCTTTTTGTCCCTGGACACATTGATAAAATGCTGGCTAAAGGCGCAAGCTCGGATGCGGATTGCGTGGCGCTTTGTCTGGAAGATGCTGTTCCTGATGAAGAGAAAGAGAATGCAAGAAAAAAGATTCGTGAAGTATTGGAAAGAGATCTTTATAAAAAGAAAACAGTTTTTGTTAGGATTAACCCCATTGAAACAGGCTTGACGCTTAAAGATCTTGAAGGAGTAGCCTGTAAAGAATTAAATGGCTTTGTTTATCCCATGGCCTATACACCTGATGATATAAAGAAATTTGATGCTCAATTAAGTCTAACAGAGGACCAGCTTGGTTTGGTTAAAGGTCACTTTTCAATCATTGTCCTTATCGAAACGCCTCTTGCAGTATTAAACGCTTACGAAATTGCAAAAGCGTCTGATCGTGTAGTCGGTTTGCTTTTTGGATGTGAAGATTACATGGCGGAGATGGAATCGCGATATTCAGAAAATGAAATGTCTTTATTTGTGCCGCGTTCATTGATTGCTATGGCTGCCCGCGCAGCAGGGATTGAAGCTATTGATACACCGTATGTGCGGGTTCATGATTTAGAAGGCTTAGAGCGATTTGCTACTTTGGGGCGCGATCTTGGAATGTCAGGAATGCTTGTTATGACACCACGTCAAATAGATACTGCTAAAAAATGCTATACGCCCAGTCGAGAAGAGATGGAATACGCTACTGAAGTTGTCGAAAGTGCCGAACAAGCTCGTAAAGAGGGGAGAGGTATAATAGTAGTTAATGATAAATTTATATCGCCTCCTACTTTAAAGCAGGCAATAAAGTTGCTGGATCGTGTTAATGCGATTGAGTGTCTCGAATCTTATTAAAAGATCAACTGTTTCGCCTAACCAATTGATATTAAAAAAGAAGAGGGAGGGGAATAACAGATGAAAACTTCAGGAGTAATTACAAAAGATCGCCTTGTTAACGATTTGACAAAATTAGGGGTTAAAGAGGGTGATCTGCTAAATGTAAAGGCGTCCCTAAAATCTATAGGATATATTGAGGGAGGCGCAAATACACTAATAAAAGCCTTGTTAGAAGTAGTTGGAGAAAAAGGGACTATTGTAACCGATTCTTTTGTTAATTGTTATCCATTACCTTTATCAAAAAAACATAGGGTGATCATAAGCGATAAAGATACTCCTTCGTATGCTGGTGCAGTAGCAAATGCAATAATCAATTATCCCGGGAGTTTTAGAAGCACTCATCCAATTCAAAAGTTTTCTGCAGTTGGTAAGGATGCTGAAGAGCTAATGAATAACCATACACCTGAATCATATGCATTTGATGTATTAAGGGTATTGATAGAAAATGGCGGAAAGAATTTAAAGCTTGGAACAGATGAAAAAGTTTATGGTGTGGGTACAACCCACGTTGCTATAGGGAAATTGAAATTAAAACAAAAAAGAAGAGCGGTCGGGATTAATTACTATGACGATTCTGGAGAAATTAAAACATTTAAACTCAATTGGGCTGGAGCGGGTCATGGGTTTAATAATTTTATTCCTTTATATAGGAAGGTTGGCGCTATTTTAAATGAAGGATATGTTGGCTATGCGCCTTCAAAAATAACTGATATGAAAATGACATTTGATGTGGAAATAGATGAGTTAAAGAAAAATCCAAAGATTCAGTTATGCTCGGCGAAAGACTGTGTAGATTGCAGATTAAGTTGGGGATTTTCTGAATATGATTTTGCAAGGTTTGTATGTGTAAATTTAATGAGGTTGACACCTATAAAGTTGTTAAAGGCATTGGCAACAAGTTATTTATTTAAATATGTGGGATAAACGTGGAAAGCTTATAACCCGATCAATTTATAAACCATTTTTCACATCGGAAAATGTAATGAATCGCCTGGCTTTTCGAGAACATTATGGTATCTAATCTCTTCTACAATCAAACACATCTTCTCACCGGAAATAAACTTAATATAGGCCTCGCTGACACCCTAATAAACATTCCCCGGAAATATTATCCATTATTTGACAATAATCAGAAAGACCAAATTTCTATTGGTGCTGTTGCCGACCTTGTCTATAGCATCCTTTCAAGAAAAGAGGAACATGGAAATACAACTCTTGATAAATGGGGACGTTTTGATCATGATAAAAGCTTTTTGGTCCAAAATGAATTAGACCAGTCGCCCATTATTGATGAACTGATTTTAGATGTTGTTAAACAACTCGGATTAAAAGCCAGAAATATCTGGCCGGATGGTAAAAAGGCTGTGGTATGTTTGACCCATGATGTTGATGCAATAGACGGCTTCTCATACTTATGGTTAAGAAAGGTTAACTGGTATTGGTGCTGGATTAGGGCAAAACTCGAAGGTGATCAACAAACAGCCAATACTTGGGCTTCAACTCTTGAGCGATGGAAGAGATACAAAAAAGCCAATTTTGATCCCATGGATTCCTTTGACCAGATTCAGGAATTGGAAGATAGCTACGGGTTTCGCTCTACATTTTTTTTTATGAGCTTGCGTCATGGGTTGAGTAGAGAAGGGCGAAGATACAGCGTACAAAATCCTAAGGTTGCTAAAACCGCAGAAAAATTATTAGAAGGTGGCTGGGAAATAGGGCTTCATGCAGCTTATCATAATCATTTATCCCTCTCTTCGTTAAAAGAACAAAAACAAAGATTGGAAGATGTTATTCAAGAAGAGATATCGGGGTGCCGTCACCATTATCTGAGGGTCAGATTCCCTGATTCCTGGAAAATATATGCTCAAGCTGGATTTAAATATTCATCTAATATGGGATGGGGTTCAGGCTCTCAAGGTTTTAGGGCTGGGACTTGCTTGCCTTATCAACCTATAGGAGAATATTCTTTATTGGAAATTCCTTTTCAATTAATGGATATGAGTTCTATAGTTGATATAGAAAGTTACATGAATATGTTTAATCAATATCTTGAATTAGTTAAGTCAGTTGGCGGGTGTCTGGTCATCGATTTTCACCAGGAACATTTCCAGGAACAAGCTGCTTCTGGTGTGGGAAAGGTGTATCGAGATATATTGGATAGCATAGCAAGAGATCAAGATGTAGCTGTTCTCACAATGAATGAAGTTTGCAAGATAATGAAGCAGTTTAAAAAATTGGGTCGTGAGCAGAGCTGTTAATTATATTCAGACCATTTTTTTCAGGGCGCGTAAGCAGAGTAGCTACGTAGCGACCACAATACTTGAACCTGTAGTACGAGAGATATCTTAAGTGCGTCTGAAAAAATAGGCGAATATATAATTGGGACAGCAGTATGAAAATTAAAAATACTACTGGGGTATCCCTTTGGCTCCAGCAAGTGGCTGTTATCATGTTGAATATAAAGACAATTTAACCAATGATGCCTTCATTTTGAAAACTGACTGAAAGTTCCATTGATTCAACGTGTTATGTCCGATTTACTGGAGTCAAGGAGATACCCCATAAATACTATTAGAAAAACAGCGGTAACTCTTTCATTTATTTGTGTAATTTATTACTCGTACCTGCCTTTCCTGTATATAGTGAATGAATTGCCAATAGAAAAAGATATTATCTTTATGAGTATTATTTCAATGTCATTAGGTCTTGCCATGTTGTATTTATTGCTTTCTGACATACGCATTAACAAGAATCTAATGATTATATTTGGCTTCTATGTTTCATTTTCAATGTATGCGTTAATTAGTTTTACACTAACTCCATCTGATTTAGATAATTTATTTACCATGAGAACCCTATCTGTAATTAATCCTATCTTTATAATCTTGGCATTTTTGTGTCGGGACGAGAAACAGTATTTGCTAAAATTATTATATTTAGCCTCTTTTTCTTACTTTTTATTCGCTATTTATGCGTATTTAAATGGGAGTTTTGTTTTTGGAAATCTTGCGTTTCAAGATATATTTGGATTGACAGAAACAGCACCTTATCAAAACATCAACTTATATCTTGGTATTTTTGTTGTGATGACTGCGGTTAAAGCGAAATATTGCGAAACACTTCTGTGGAGCAGTTGTTTATACCTTCTATTATTGGGTGTCATTGGGGTTATGCTTGTAATTGGAGGTCGAGCTTCATTATTGGCTACAATGATTGTTGTTATGATATTTTTTACTATAGAGTATTGGCATGACCCGTTATTGAGCAAACTCAAAGCACTTCTTTCCCTATTTGTAATTTCTGTTCTTCTTCTTATGGTATCTCATTTTATTGTAAATATATTGGAGGAGACAACCACCTTTCGGAGAATTCTGGTGTTGTTTGAGGTGGGAGATTCTTCTGAGAGGTTGTTTTTGTCCTCAAGTGCGATAAATCTATTTCTATTGGATGCAAAAAATGTTTTTTTTGGGGCAGGCATGAATTATTTCCCAATTTATATAGGTGCTAATAGTCTTGGAATGTATCCTCATAATATTATCCTTGAGTTGCTATCAGAATACGGCATCATCGGCACCCTGCTATTTTCATTTCCCGTAGCTTATATTTTACTTATCCGCAAATCGAAATTAGGAACAATTTACGGAAGAAGTGAAACTGAAAAGACAATATTTCTATTGGCTATTTATTTTTGTACAGTAAGTATGGTTACAGGTGCATTAAGGAGTTCATGGGTTCTGATATTCTTTATTTATCTTCTAATTCCGGGAACCCATAAAATCCGTTGTACGCGGCTTACAACTGTTCGGTCTGTGCCACGTAAAACCATTGCAAGATTTTTTAAGATCGCAGTAGGCCGTCGCCTTAGTCATGCTGACAGTTAAGGCATTGCTATTAAACATAGCAGGAGTAAAACAACCCATGATTAAAGTTTGCATCCTAACCTCAGTTCACCCGCCCTTTGACACCAGGATATTCCACAAAGAAGCAAAGTCCCTGGCAAAGGCAGGGTATGATGTATCGCTAATTGCCCAGCATGATAAAGATGAGATTGTGGATGTGATTAGGATTGTTCCCGTGCCTAAACCGAAAAACAGACTTGAAAGGATGACGAAAACCGTCTGGACGGTTTATCGGAAGGCGCTTAAAATTAATGCCGATATCTACCATTTTCATGACCCTGAATTGATGCCGATAGGGCTGCTACTGAAGCGTCATGGAAAGCGGGTGATTTATGATGTGCATGAGGATGCGCCAAGGCAGAATTTGTCAAAGTCTTATATCCCTGCTGCCTTCCGCAAACCAATATCGCTGATGATTGAGGCATTGGAGGCCTTTTCCTCAAGGCGTTTTGACGGCGTTGTCACGGCTACTCCTTTTATTAACAGGAGGTTTTTAGAACTGGGCGCAAATGCTGTAAACGTAAATAATTATCCTCTTGCCTCTGAGCTGTATAATGCGGAAGATCATTGGAAAAATAAAGAGAAGGCCGTATGCTATGTTGGTGGCATCGTCCGGATTCGGGGCGCATTTGAAATGGTAGAGGCCATCGGAAGAACAAAATACAGATTGTTGCTTGCAGGCAATATCGAGCTTGACATTGAGAAGGGCTTGAAACAGATGTCCGGCTGGCACCAGATTGAAGCACTGGGGTTTGTTGACAGGGATGGTGGCAGGGCTACGATTGGTCGTTCAATGGCGGGGTTGGTGGTTCTTCACCCGACCATAAATTATATAGACGCGCTTCCAGTAAAGATGTTTGAATACATGTCTGCCGGAATTCCGGTTGTCGCATCCAATTTCCCGCTTTGGAAGGAGATTATCGAAGGAGCGGAGTGTGGCATTTGCGTTGATCCTCTTAATTCCGAAGAGATTGCCAAAGCGATTCAATTCATTGTTGAGCATCCGGTAGAAGCAGAGCAGATGGGCAAAAACGGCCGCATGGCAGTGGAAGAAAGATATAACTGGGGCATAGAAGAAAAAAAGCTGCTGGGGTTTTATAGCATCTTTACGTGAAAACTTATAAGAAAGAGGATATAAAGAAAGGCATGGCGATATGATTATGCTGCCGGTTATTGTGGATAGCTGGTTATGAACATCTGGGTCTTTCAAACAGGCGAGCCGCTGCATATTGATGGGGACAACGCTCGTCCAATGCGGGCGATGAATTTAAGCAATGCCTTGGTGGATGCAGGTCATAAAGTGGTTTTGTGGAGTGCGGCTTTTTCTCATCAGGAAAAGCGACATCGAAGCTATACTGCAAAGAGTATCAGGGTCTCGGATATGCTTGAAATCCGTTTGATCCCCAGCAGGGGTTATAGGCGCAATATCGGGGCAGGTCGTCTTCTTGATCATGCTCAATTGGCTTTTAATCTGAAAAAGATGCTGAAGCAGGTGGAATCGCTTCCTGATGTGGCATTTATCGGCTATCCTCCCATTGAGACTGCGGCTGTTTTGGCACGCTGGCTTAAAAGGCGCGGCGTCCCATCATTGCTTGATGTTAAGGATCAGTGGCCCTCGTTGTTTTTGGATGCAGTGCCGTCGCTTTTACTGCCCTTGGGGCGTGTGGTTCTCTGGCCCTATTTCTACTTGGCGCAAAGAGCAATAAAGGATTAAACAGGGCTGTCCGCTATGGCAAATGGGTTTCTTGATTGGGCATTGGGGGTTGCAGGGCGTGGGCGGACAGAAATGGATGGCGTTTTTCCACTCACATCTCCCTCAGGGCAGGTATCGGCTTCGCAATTAGAGGAGGCGCGGCGGTGGTGGGATGAGCAAGGGGTCTTAGATGACGGGAGACCGCGCGTATGTTTTGTGGGCAGCCAATCTCCGGCCTTTGACTTTAAGCCGGTGCAGGAGGTTGCGAAGATGGCACTCAATGGAACGACTCCCTGCGAATTTATCATCTGTGGTGATGGAGGTTCCGCTGCTGAACTGCGAGTAATGATGGCCGGCCTGCCCAATGTTCATTTTCCGGGCTGGATAGACCGTCCCAAGATTGAAGTGTTGGCGGAGCGCTGTCAGGCCGCCCTTGCTCCTTACTTGAATATAGATAGCTTTATTAGGAGCATACCTAATAAAATAGTTGATGCTCTTTCTTTGGGTCTCCCCATCCTCAGTCCACTGCAAGGTGAGGTGACGTCGCTGATCTCCGAGAATGGTGTGGGGATGCGATACGGTACGGATACCGGTAAGAGTTTGTATGATTGCATTCGGCCTTTAATGCAAGATGCAGACTTACAAAAAAGAATGTCCCAAAAGGCGCGCACACTATACGCAGAGCGATTCTCGTTTGAGATGGTCTATGGAGGTCTGGTGAAGCATCTTGAAATGCTGGCAAGTTCTCAGATGGAGCGTGGTAATCCTGAAGGACATGAATAAAGACAAGGAAGCCGAATGGCTGAGATATGACGTACGTGCCCAATCTCTATTGGCGGTGGGAACATCCGCAGTAGAAAGAGCCCCGGATTTTGGTTCTTTGGCCGTTCCACCGATCTACCGGGCGCCCTACATATATTACGAGCAGTGCATCCGTAAATTTGTCTTTCAAAATCAAGATGTTCTTGAACTTGGCTCCGGCACGGGGCTGCACACCTACGCGCTTACGCAGACTGGCGCGCGAGTGGTAGCAAGCGATATCTCCAGTCACTCTCTTAGAGTTCTTTCGAAACGGAGTGGGGGGGGGCTGAAAACGTGTGTTGCGGACATGGAGGATATTCCATTTGAAGACAACTCATTTGATGTTGTGGCCAGCGCTGGTAGCCTGAGTTACGGTGTCCCTGATTTGGTGGATGCAGAGATATGGCGCGTGCTGCGGCCGGATGGCATCTTTATCTGCGTAGACTCGCTGAATCATAATCCGATTTATCGATTCAACCGCTGGGTTCACTATTTGACGGGGAAGCGCACAAAAAGTACGATTGTTCGTATGCCAACGCTCGCGCGCATCCAGTCGATCTCCGAGGGATTTAAGAGTGTTGATGTCCGTTACTTTGGTGCTGTCAGCTATCTCATGCCCATTTTGGCTCGTATTGTCGGGCAAAGCCACACCGCCAAAGTTTCAGATGCCATTGACCGACTGGTGCATGTGCGCCGGTCAGCCTTTAAATTTGTTCTGGTTGCACGCAATGATTTATGATGTAGCAATACACTTTGTTTTTATATTAACATGAAATGTCTGCAGCGAGTGATGTAGTTTAGATATGACTAAAAATTAAGGAATGACGATATGGACGGTAAAAGAACAATCCCTTTTTTTAATTATCCTGCTTTGTTTAAAGCACAGGAAAAAGAAATAATGGACACACTGCATGATGTTCTGAGTCGTGGCGCTTACATTTTGCAGAGAGATTTGGAGGAGTTTGAAGAAAATATAAAGGCACTTATTGGGGTTAAGCATGTTTTGGGAGTGGCGGATGGTACAAATGCTCTTATACTTGCGCTGAGAGCTGCGGATATTGGTCCAGGGAATGAAGTCATTATGTCATCCCATACTTATATAGCCACGGCCGCCTCTGCGCATTTTGTGGGAGCAACGCCAGTGCTGGTGGAATGCGGTGCGGATCACATGATAGATCCTGAAAGTGTTGAACTGGCAGTTACAGATAAAACCAGGGTTATAATGCCTACACAACTTAATGGCCGGACCTGCGATATGGATGCCCTGCAGGCGATTGCTGATAAGTATGGTTTGATAATTATTGAAGACGCGGCTCAAGCGCTTTCCTCAAAATTTAATGGGAAGTGTGCAGGGACTTTCGGGCTGGCCGGGACGTTCAGCTTGTATCCTGCCAAGGTTCTTGGATGTTTTGGAGATGGAGGCGCTGTCGTTACAAATGATGATGAGATAGCTGAGAGCGTTGCTCTGCTGCGTGATCATGGGCGTAACAAAGAAGGCGAGGTTGTGACTTGGGGAACAAACAGCCGTCTGGATAATATTCAAGCGGCAATTTTAAATGTAAAACTGAAAACATTTAAAAAGGATATGGAACGGAGACGGGAAATTGCGTCCATGTATGATCAGGCTTTAAGAGAAATTAACGATTTGATTTTACCGCCTGCTCCGGATGCGGATGAGAGGTATTATGATATTTATCAGAATTATGAGTTGGAATCCGGGCATCGTGATGAACTCAAGAGCTTTCTGGCGGAATGTGGAGTAGGGACAATTATTCAGTGGAGTGGGAAAGCCGTGCATCAATTTAATGGGCTTGGATTTGATAATGTGAGTTTGCCCATAGTTGAAAAGATGACGAGCAGGTTCTTGATGCTTCCGATGCATACGGCGTTGACTGATGAGGATGCGGAGTATGTGTGCAAGTGTATTATAAGTTTTTACAGAAAATAGCCGCAAAAAAGCGCAAAATGTGCGAGAGCCTTTTGCGCAGTTTGTGCTTTTTTTATGGCCAATTTAGGTGATAAATGAAACGATTAGTTGATATTTTTGCTTCATTTTTTGGTTTATGTTTGCTCAGCCCTTTGCTGATACCGGTAATGGTGCTGGTGTGGTTGCAGGATTTTCATTCACCTTTTTATGTTGCACCTCGAGTCGGCAAAAATGGCCGACTTTTTAATATGGTCAAACTCAGGTCCATGGTTGCGGGTGCTGATAAAACTGGTGTGGATTCCACTTCGGCTGATGATTCCCGAATTACGTCCATCGGTCGTTTTATAAGAAAATTTAAACTGGACGAGTTTACACAGTTGTGGAATGTATTAAGGGGAGACATGAGTCTGGTAGGACCGCGCCCGAATGTAAAGAGGGAGACCGATCTCTATACTCAGGTTGAGAAGGGGCTGCTTGATATAAAGCCCGGGATAACGGATTTTTCATCTATCGTCTTTTCTGATGAAAATGATATTTTGAAAGACAGCAAAGATCCTGATATTGATTATAACCAGCTTATCAGGCCTTGGAAGAGCCGGCTGGGTTTGCTGTATGTTAAACGTCAATCCTTTTTGTTAGACTGCGCACTTGTGCTATTGACAGTATTGGCTATTGCTTCCCGGGAAAAAGCGCTTTGGGGTGTGAATAGATTGCTTATGCTGTTAGATGCACCGGCTGATGTGATACGTGTTTCAAAGAGGGAGGGGCCGCTTGTGCCCTCGCCTCCTCCTGGGGCGGACACTGTGGTTACTTCCCGATCCGCAGATTAAATCCACAGATTACGCAGATTACACGGATTAAAACTAAAAGGAAATACAGAGTAGTATACGGGTAGATTGGGGGAGGAGTATGGAAAAATATTCTAAAGAGTCTTTGCGGCAGTTATACAGGACAATGTTGAGAATTCGATTATGCGAAGAGAGTTTTATTGAACCGATTTTGAATGGAGACGTACATTGTCCGGTTCACCTTTATTCGGGTGAAGAGGCTGTTGCTGCCGGGATTTGCGCCTCTTTGAACGAGACGGACTACATCTTTGGCAACCACCGTTCTCATGGTCACTTTCTTGCCAAGGGCGGCAGTATGAATGAGCTTACGGCGGAAATTTATTGTAAGGAAACAGGCTGTTCCCGCGGCAGAGGGGGTTCAATGCATCTGATTGATCCTGATGTAGGGATGTTGGGCGCTGCTCCGATTGTGGCGGGCACGATTTCTCTGGCCCTGGGCGCCGCGCTTGCCGCATCAATTAGAAAAGACAATCGGGTGGCGGTCTGTTTCTTCGGCGATGGCGCGACAGGTGAAGGCGTTTTGTACGAATCATTGAATTTTGCCGCGCTCAGAAAGCTGCCGATTGTATTTGTTTGCGAAAATAATCTGTACGCAACTCACATGCCCGTTCGGGAATGCCGTGTTGAAAACAGCATTTACAAGATCGCGGAGCCCTTTTGTATTGAAAGTAGCGCGATTGATGGGAATGATGTCTTGAAGGTTTATGAGGCGGGTCAAAAGGCGATTGATAAATGCAGAGCTGGCGAAGGCCCGGTCTTTCTGGAATGTTTGACGTATCGCTTCCGGGGTCATGTGGGGCCTGACGATAATATACAGGGATCTCACACGGATATCAGACCGAAGGAGGAGGTCGAAGAGTGGCTTCAGAAAGATCCTGTAAAACTGTTTGAAAATTATTTGTCACAGAACAAGCTGGTGGATGAAGAGGCATTGGATGAAATAAGGCGGGAAGTCCAGAGTGAGGTTGATGATTCTCACATATTTGCCAAAAACAGCCCCGTGCCTGACAGAAGGGAGTTGACGAGAGATGTCTTTGCGTAAAAGTTTGTTGAGTACCGCAGTTTGTTGGGTTTACATTGTTTGTAGAGTTTTTTGAGTTAGAACACAACAAACACTACCTAACAAACTCAAGAAACCCAAGGAACTGTAGTTGTGAAGATTACACGATTTGAGGATTTGGAATGTTGGAGGGCTGCACGAAAACTGGTTAACATGGTTTATGATGCAGTAAGAAGCAATTCTCGTTTTGAAAAGGATTTTAGGTTAAACGGACAGATTACTGCGGCTTCAGTTTCTTCAATGAGCAACATAGCTGAGGGATTTTCCCGCAGATCAAATAAAGAATTTACTCAGTTTCTCTTTATATCAAAAAGTTCAGCCGCTGAAGTTCAAAGTCAAGCTTACGTGGCGTTGGACCAAAAATATATTTCCCAAGAGGTTTTTGATAAGATCTATAATCAAGCTCAAACAGTCTCCAAACTTGACAGCGGGCTTATAACTTACTTGCTTAGGAATACAAAACAACCCAACAAACTCAACAAACCCAACAAACCCAAAGAACTCAACAAACTAAGTTAAAAGGTGATAAAGATGAGGAAATTAATGTATTCGCTTGCCATCAACGAGGCGTTCCATCAAATGATGTCGAGTGATGAATCGGTATTCCTGATTGGTCAGGGTGTAAAAAGTCCCTGGTATGTCGGCAATACTGCTCAAGGCTTGTTGGAGCGATTCGGCCCGGAGCGGGTGATTGATACGCCGGTTTCAGAGAATGCAATGACGGGCGCTGCCGTCGGCGCAGCAATCGCGGGAATGAAACCGATCATTGTGCACCCGAGAACAGACTTCATGCTCTA
>JAUWOS010000147.1 GCA_030611985.1 Desulfobacterales bacterium
AAGAGATGCTTTTTCGTTAATCAGTTTGGGTGCGGCAGTGAACCGGTAATGGGGTTGGTTAAAAAACCAAAAGACTTGATTGGTATCTGCTGCACCTTCCAACAAGCAGCAATCGTTATTTAGATCCTGATTCGCCTATGCCGTGAGTCTATAAGGGGTTGGCTAATAACCACAAGATTTGTAATAAATCCAATTGAACACGGTATGGCACTGAATATTTTCTGAGGTCCGAATGGACCAGAGGCTGTACTTTAAGCATTCTGCCTAAAGTACACCAGCCTTGATCCGGATGGGTGACTGTAGCGGATCAGTGTAATCTCAAGGTGTTCCGCCTTACGTTGGTAACCGTTATTTGGAAACGAATTGCATAATTGGAAACCATCATCAAAATAGCATTGTTCTATTTTGGTTACACTCATTTTATATTTACAAGTCAGATACCAATGAAACCAATAAATAATCTTTCTAAAGAACTTTCAGAAAATGCAAAAAGCAAATGGGATGCATTTTGCATTGCTGCCGGAGGCGCAAACATTAAACCGCCGGAAGATCCTGCGTTTCTTGCTGTTTTGAAGCAGGTCTTTGCATTCAGCGATTTTGTTGCAAGAAGCTGTATTCGCTATCCGGAAATGCTGAATAGCCTTATAGAAAGTGGTGACCTTCAAAGAAGGTACATATCAGATAGCTACAATGACAAGCTTAAAACTTCTCTTTTTGATACGGTAGAAGAAATCTCAAGCTCATGTAGATCATCGCTACCTGAAATACAGCACATTCTTCGCAGATTTAGACGTCGTGAAATGGTCAGAATTGCCTGGCGTGACCTTGCGGGCTGGGCGGATCTTTCAGAAACCATGGCGGATCTTTCCGCTCTTGCCGATTCCTGCCTTCAGCAGGCGCTTTCGCTTCTTCATAAACGACAGTGTCTGAAATACGGCATTCCCACCGGAAGCGACGGTTCGCATCAATACCTTGTAGCGCTTGGTATGGGTAAGCTTGGAGCGGAGGAATTAAATTTTTCTTCTGATATTGATCTGATTTTTGCCTACCCTGAAACCGGAAAAACAGTCGGTGGTCCAAAGTCGATCAGCAATGAAGAGTTTTTTGTGCGCCTCTGCCGATGCTTGTTAAATGTGATCAGCGCTGCCACCCCGGACGGCATTGTGTTTCGGATCGATACACGTCTCAGGCCCTATGGTGAAAACGGGCCTATAGTTATGAGTTTTGACGGCATGGAAGCATATTATCAAAGAGAAGGACGGGAATGGGAACGTTATGCGTGGATCAAGGCAAGAGTTGTAGCTGATGAAAAAGGAGCCGGGGAGAGTCTTATGAAAAGACTTAAACCCTTTGTTTATCGCAGATACCTGGACTTTGGCGTTTTTGAATCTTTAAGAAACATGAAACAGCAAATTTCTATGGAAGTAAAACGCAAGAAGATGAAAGAAAACATCAAGCTCGGTCCGGGAGGTATACGTGAAATAGAATTCTTTGGCCAGATATTTCAGTTGACACGGGGCGGCGTAACACCTCTTCTTCAGGAGCGGTGCATTCTGAAGGTATTGAAGGTTCTGGTTCTGGAAAATTACATATCACGAAATGTATGCGATGAACTTACAAAAGCATATGTGTTTTTACGCAACACAGAGCATCGCCTTCAGGAATTTTCAGACAGGCAAACTCATAAACTTCCGTCAGATTATGCTGGAAGATGTTGCCTTGCCGCATCAATGGGATTTGACAGTTGGGAATCTTTTGCTTTGCATATTGGAAAACATACGGAAATAGTTCATCGCCATTTTAATAAATTGCTGACCATTAAAGAAAAAAAGCCGGAAGATCGAAACCAGATAATTGAAGCCGAATTAAAAGGAATATGGCAGAATCTGGTGGAAAATGAACAAGCCAAAAATACGCTTTCCGCTATTGGGTTTGATCAGCCCGACGAGGCATTGCGCCTGCTGGATCACCTGCGCAATGACAGGGCGACACGCACTCTCAGTATCGAAGGCCGCAATCGTCTTAATAAGCTGATTCCGTTTATACTAAAAGAGATCGGTAAGTCTGAGCGGCCTGCTATTGCCTTAAATCGCATTGTTGATCTTATCAAAACTATTGAAAAGCGTAGTTGCTATATAGCCCTTTTGCTGGAAAATCCGGCAGCGCTCAGCCATCTGGTCAGACTTTCAAATGCCAGTCCGTGGATAGTTTCATTTCTGGCTCATCATCCTGTTCTTTTGGATGAATTGCTTGACCCGCGCACACTTTACAGTCCTCCTGAAAGATCTGAGCTTGAAAAAACAATACGCAGAAAGCTTGAGCTGATACCTCCCGAAGATATTGAATATCAAATACAGGAATTGTGTATTTTTAAACAGATGAGCATGTTGCGTGTAGCGGCGGCAGATGTAACCGGCGCTGTAAAATTAATGAAAGTCAGCGACTATCTTACAAGCATTGCCGAAATAATAGTAAACAAAGTTCTTGAATCAGCGTGGAATCATCTAATTAAAAAATATGGAATGCCGACCTCTTTTTTAAATGGAAAGACATGCGGCAGGGGATTTGCTGTCATAGCTTACGGAAAGCTTGGAGGATTTGAACTCGGGTATGATTCCGATCTTGATCTGGTTTTTCTGCATGCAGGAACTGCCGGCCAGACAAAAGGCGGCGTACAGTCGATAGATAATGCCCAGTTTTTTGCCCGTCTGGGACAGAGAGTTGTTCACATCTTAACTACTCATACTTCAGCCGGAAGACTATATGAAGTTGATATGAGGCTGCGCCCCAGTGGAAGTTCCGGTCTTCTGGTAAGCCATATTGAAGCTTTTGAGGATTACCAGGCAAAAAAGGCTCGGACGTGGGAACATCAGGCCATTATAAAAGCAAGAGCAATAAGCGGTGATGATTGTTTAGTAAAACACTTTGAGCAGATACGAAAAAATGTACTCTCGCTCCCCAGGATCAAAGCCGAACTTCAAGAAGAGGTCGGCAGCATGCGTGAACACATGCGCAAGGAGCTATTAAGTCCGGAACCCGGGATTTTTGATCTTAAGCAGGGCGCAGGCGGAATTGTTGATATTGAATTTCTTGTCCAGTATCTGGTGCTTTTAAAGTCATGTGAGCATGTCGAACTTCTTAAGTGGACAGATAATGTTCGTCTTCTTGAAACTTTGATCGAAACAGGTATAATTGATTGGTCTGCGGCTAATGTTCTCAAAGAGGCTTACCTGACCTGCAGATCGGCCGCTCACCGGCTCAGTCTCCAGAAAAAACCGGCCAAAGTATCTGAAAACAAATTTCGCAGTCTGCGGGAAAGAGTAAAGGAAATCTGGAAAGTTTTTATTGAGGAAAGATGAAAAACAAACACACATCAGAAATTCTGCTGCAAAAGAGAGAGCGGCTGATTTCAAGTTTTTTAAAAGAAAAAGAGCCGGATTTTCTAAAGCGAAATGCCCGAATTTTAGATGAGTATTTTATAGAAAATTATGAAAAAAGCCTGATTGAAACCGGAACAGACAGAGGTAAAAATCCCTGTGCCATTATTGCTCTTGGTGGTTATGGAAGAGAGGAGCAATGCATTCATTCTGATGTAGATCTCCTTTTTCTTTTTGAAAAAAATGTCCCTGCGGAAGCTGAGAATCTTGTCCGGAATATTGTATATCCGCTGTGGGACATCGGTCTTGATGTCGGTCATGCCACACGATCTTTGAAAGAAAATTTAAGCCTGGCAGATAAAGACGTCGAGGTACTCACTTCCACTATGGATGCCCGTTTTATATGCGGAATGTCTTTTTTGTATTCAGCTCTCATGAAACAACTTAAAAACAAGCTTATTCTCAACCGGTCTGACGAAATCATTACCAGTCTTATTGAAAAAAACAACGGACGCCATCAGCGTTTCGGGGACTCCACATATCTGCTCGAACCTAACCTGAAAGAAGGCCGTGGAGGTTTAAGAGACTACCATACAATGTTGTGGATCGCCCGAATAAAATTTAATCTTAAGTCACCGAGAGATCTTGAGTATTATGGCTGTCTTTCACATGACGAGTTTTTGAGTCTGACCGAAGCTCTTTTGTTTGTATGGAATACAAGAAACAGATTGCACCTGATAACAGGCAGAAAATGCGACCAGCTTTACCTGGAATATCAGATAGAGCTGGCTAATTCCTTGAAGTTAAAAAAAATAAACGGGCAGGAGCCGGTGGAAAGGTTTTTGGGAAAGCTTCACGGCAAGATGGAATTTATTAAACAGCAGCTCCTGATGTTTCTTAATGAACAGTGGTACGCAAAAAAACAAAAAAATAAGATCATATCTTTAAAACGCACCAGAGTAAATGGTTTGGAGCTTTCAGGCGATATGCTGAACTTTACTTCTTCCGAGAATATTCTGAATTCTCCTTTTCTTTTGATAAAGATATTTGAAGAAAGCGCCCACCTGAAAGTTCCATTGAGCGCTGAAGCTAAACGACTTGTAAAAGAATTTTCCTATCTTGTTGACGACAAGTTCAGAAATTCAAATTCTTTTGTCCGATCTTTTGAAAACATTTTAATTACTCCGGCGCCAATGTTCAATGTGTTGAATGAGATGTTGAATACAGGCCTTCTGGTTCGATTTATACCTGAAATTAAAGGTATTATTAATCGAATCCAGTATGACGAGTATCATCTTTATCCTGCAGACAAGCATTCACTGCGTACAATCCAGACAATTAAAAAGTTCGGCACATCTGAAGATGCCACCAAAGACCGGTTGTGCGGTGATCTGTATAAAGAGCTTTCAAATAAAAAGTTACTTCTCTGGGCGGCTATTCTTCATGATATCGGTAAAGCAGAACCAATCAAGGGCCATGCACAGAGAGGCGCCAGGGTTGCCGGCGCCATACTTGCGAAAAAAGGTTTTAAATCCAGGGATATCGAAGTTGTATCATTCTTAATCGAAGAGCATCTTTTTTTGATCAAAACAGCGACAAGAAGAGATATTGATGATGAAGAAACGGCGCTTTTTTGCGCCAGAAGGGTAAAGAAGGCAGAGCGCTTAAAAATGCTCTATCTTCTGACTGTTGCCGATTCAATATCAACTGGTCCAAAAGCATGGAATGACTGGATATCAACTCTTTTAAAGGACCTTTTCCTCAAAATATTAAGTATTCTGGAAAAAGGAGAACTCGCAACAGGCAGGGCGGTTAAACTCGTTGAAAAGAAAAGAAAAAAAGTCTTGCGCTCAGGATTCGGATTGCAGGACAAGCAGGATATGGAAACACTTTTCAATATCATATCTCCTCGATACTTTCTTTATGTTCCGGCACGCGATATTCCGGAACATATCAGACTGTATAAGAGTCTGAAGAACCGTAATTTTGTCTGGAGAGTAACTAAAGCCTCTATCTCCAGCACAAGGATCGTTACAATCTGCGCAAAAAACTCTCCGGGACTCTTTTCAAAAATTGCAGGCACATTTACCTTAAACGGTATTGATATTTTAGGCAGCCGGGTATATACATGGAAAAATAATATTGCCCTTGATATTTTTGAGGTCAAGCCGCCACCTGATCAGATTTTTGAGACTGAAAGGTGGGCCCGCGCAAAAGAAAATCTTGAATCCGCTCTTTCAGGCAAACTGGATCTTGCAGCAGCGCTTGAAAAAATGATGTCTGCTTATCAATCCTTTAAACCCAAAATACCTGTTCAAATGCAACACACAGGCCAGCCGGAAAGATCGCGCCGAATTATTGTAGATAATGAAAGTTCCGGTTTTTTTACTATTATCGAAGTATTTGCTTATGATTTTCCGGGACTGCTTTTCAGCATTACAGATGCGCTCTTCAAATGCGGACTTGATGTCTGGATTGCCAAAATTGCCACCAGAATAGATCAGGTTGTAGATATCTTTTATGTCAGGGATTTTGACGGACAAAAAGTGGATTCACCGGATCGGGTGGCAGCAATAAAAGAGACAATTGCAAAAGTGATTCCAGAGTACAGATGAACCTGCGCAATTTCGTCCCCGTTCCTTGGTATATTCGTAACCGTTCATGGGGAGAACTGGTAGTAAGCAAGGCTGCTTCCTAACATGTAAGCTTTTACAGGTGCTGTAGATGTGCGTTTTCTTAGACAATCAACTATAGATTTGCTATGTTGGTTGTCTAAGAATACGTGCATATGCAGTGCCTGTGAACGCTTCCCATTTTTCAAGTCCCTTAAACCTAAAATTAATAGGAGAAACCACTATGAAAAAGATCGAAGCGATCATAAAACCATTTAAACTGGATGATGTAAAAGAAGCTTTAAATGA
>JAUWOS010000154.1 GCA_030611985.1 Desulfobacterales bacterium
CTTGAATCCAAATTTCCAACAAGCTGGAGAGGTTGCCAAAAGTTTAACTTTGAACCAGGCAACACAGGAGATGACTCCAAAAATTGAAAGCAATTTTCAGGATATTGCAGCCATATCTAAGAATACGGAAAATTTTGATAAGAATTTTTCTGACAAAGAATCTGATAATACCCCTTTATTTCAGGAGAGCCAATCTTCCAGCAGGGTGTCTGATACAAGTTTGCAAACAAAAGAGACGCAGTTATCTCAAAAATCGCTTCAAACTGAGGTTTTAACTCAAATAGTAAAAAAGGCTGTATTTAATCTGAAAAATGGTCAAACGGAAGTTAAGATTGATCTCAAACCTGAATTTCTGGGTCGTATACAATTAAAAATTTCAACAGAGAATCACCAGGTAATGATTAAAATATTGACCGAGATTCCTCTGGTTAAAGATATGATTGAAAATAATATCAATCATCTTAAAGCAGATCTTCAGAATCATGGGTTGGAAATTGACAAGCTTGATGTTTTTGTTGCCAATGACTCAGATCAATATAAGAATGAACATGAGGATGCCGAATTTCTAAAAAAGAATGGCAAAACCGGTAAAGAAGAAGCTGACAGTATTTTAGATAAAGAAATGGAAGCGGAAGCTCGGTTTGCAGAAGAAAGGAAAGGGGCAAATCTTGTTGGTGTTTTTGCCTGATACTATGCATGAAGGAGGTGGATAAATAGATGGATATTTCAGGATTAAATACAGTTGCGAGCCAGAGTGAATTGACTGTCACAGAGACAAAAAAGAATGATGTCCTTGACAAAGATGACTTTTTGAAGCTGCTTGTTACTCAACTTCAGCATCAAGATCCGCTCAATCCGGCTGATAGTACTCAATTTACAGCTCAACTTGCTCAATTCAGCTCATTAGAACAGCTTGGCAATATTAATGATAATCTGGGAGGTCTTCAGTTGAGCCAGACAGCCTTAAACAATTCTCAGGCGGTGAATTTTATCGGCAAAACAGTAACATCTTCCGGCAACTCAATTCATTTAACCGACGGTGTTTCAGATAATCTTCAGTTTGAGCTGGGAGCGGATGCAAAGGCTGTTTTTATGAGTATTTATGATGCAGCCGGCAACTATATAAAAACTGTTGAAAGTGGTGCGTTAAACGCCGGAGAACAAACCTTGAGCTGGAACGGAACTGATCAGGACGGGAACAAGGTTTCTGACGGAGCATATGCTTTCGAGGTTGCTGCCGTAGATGCTGATGACAATATGGTGAATACTGCGACTTTTACCAGCGGAAGGGTAACAGGCGTAACTTTTAAAAATGGTAGACTCTGCCTGCTGGCAGGTAATAAGGAAATTCCTGTAGATACGGTAATTCAGGTTGATGAAGAATTTAGGGATTAAAAACTAATTTAGGAATTTAGGAATTTAGGAATTGAAGGATTTAGGAATTTAGGAATTTAAGTTTTAAGGATTTGGATGGATGGGGTGATTGCTATGTATTTGTACGCTGAAGCTTGGGGTTATAGGAAACAGGAGTCGGGAGTCGGGAGTCTGGAACTATGAATTATGAACCAGCGACGAGTGACGAGTAAAAAAGTGTCTGAACGAAAATTACGAAATATGGTTTTTCAATTTTGTTTAGATATTGCCACTGTTTTAACTTAAATCTTAAAACTTAACAAACAAGGAGGATTTACAATGATAGGTTCATTATATTCAGGCATTTCAGGGTTGAAGGCTAATACAGATGCAATGTCAGTTATAGGAGATAATATTGCCAATGTTAATACAACCGGCTTTAAAAGCTCCAAAGCTTCCTTTGCCGATGTCTTCAGTCAGGTGGCAGGCAAGGATGGAATCGGACAGGGTGTTATGATATCGGGGCAAAGTACTGACTGGACACAGGGTACGCCAGAGAGCACCGGCAATGCCACTGATCTGGCAATTACCGGAGATGGTTTGTTTATTGTACATGATGCCGCCGGAGTGGAGTACTATACAAGAGCGGGAAATTTCCAATTTGATAATGCCGGCAATCTGGTAAACCATGATGGTATGATTGTTCAGGGATATAAAATTGATCCTGTTGCCGGGGCATCGGGGGCTGTCAGCAATATAACTATTGAATCAGGGAACTGTCCCCCTCTCGTCACTATTGAGATGTCAGTTAATCTGAATCTTAATGCAGATGATACCAATGGTTTGGATGAGTCGGTAGGCGCTACATTAACCGCTGATTGCACAAATGTTGATTCAGATATCACATTTACAGCGGTCAAGGGGGGTGCGGCCGGCAATAATATTTCGATTGTATATGTTGATCCAGGTGCCGCAGATCGGGCTTTGAGCGTTGAGGTTGATGATAGTAATCCTGATGATATTATTATTACTGTTAATCTGGCGACTGGTACTGTTGTTCTTGGCATGGCCATTACGTCAACAGCGGCTGATATTGCCGATGCTATTGCTAATAACCAAGATGCAGCCGCATTGGTAACTGCTGAACTGGATGACGTTGGTGCCGGTGTAGTTGAAGCAGCAGATTCAGCCAATCTTGTCAGTGGTGGCGGAGCTGCCAGAGTAACTGTTACTGCTGCTGGTGCTGCTATTGTTGCTGGTGTTCCTATTGTCAACGGCGATGTCACATACACGGCAGTTACCGGCGGGACAGATGGGAACAATATTAGTATTGAGTATGCTGCCGGTGGTGTTGTCGGAGATCCTCCTGAGGTTAGTGTCGCCGATAATGTTATTACTGTCACTTGTGATATTGGTGCTACTACCGCCGCCGAAGTTGCCACAGCTATTAACACCAATGCAGATGCAGCATTATTAGTATCTGCAACTGCGTATGGTGATGGTGCTGGCACAATTGCAGCCACAGTTGCAGACGTAACCCTTACCAATGGTGTAGATGTCGCTGATAATATTCCTGATACCTATTCCAACACAATAACCGCTTATGATTCTTTGGGGAGTGCTGTTGATGTAATTGTGCAATATACATGTGTAGGACAGGGAAGGTGGGTGTGGGATGTGGCCACGTCAGATGGTTCCTCATCTTCGGCAGGTGTTGTTTCTTTTGATGAAAATGGCAAACTGAACTATCCTGCTGCTGATCCGACAATTGTAATTACCGGCTTGAGTAATGGCGCTGACGATCTTAAAATTGAGTGGGATTTAGTCGGTAATGATAATTTTACCGGATATGCCATGCTTTCGTCAACCAGTTACAAAACCCAGAATGGCTATGCAGCCGGTGCGCTTCAGAGCGTTTCTGTGGATAATGAGGGTTTTGTTGTGAAAGCATATTCTAATGGACAGTTAATGCCCGGTTACAGGGTTGCTCTGGCAGGTTTTTCAAGTTATGATGGTTTATCCAGAATGGGAGATAACCTTTATTCAGAATCGCTTGCTTCAGGACAGCCGATTTTTGGGACACCAGGGAGCGGAACTCTTGGGGGTATAAGTTCCAGCTCGCTTGAGATGTCAAATGTTGATCTTGCTACAGAGTTTGTCAGGATGATAACTACTCAGCGAGCATTTCAAGCGAACTCCAGAGTTATCACCAGCAGTGATGAAATATTGCAGGAACTGATTAATCTGAAACGATAACTTGGGAACCGGGTGAAATAACTTACCTATCTATGCATCACAGCTTCAGACTGCCTTTGTTCGACCTGCCCGCAACGCCTATATTTGATAGCGCATGGCGAAAAATCAGGTATTGACAAGGCGGAGCGGAGCGGTATTTTCTAACCTGCATTGCAATGCAATGCAGGGACTATCGAACTTTCAGTATTTGAAGAATTCTATCACTTGATGTTTGACTTTTAAGAAATTCTATGAACGAAAAATATATTTTTGAAAAATGGATTAAGAGATCGAAAAGCATGACTATGCTTGAAGCTTTTTACTTTCTTGCAGAAGATTATCCTGATAGATCTGCTATAAAACACTTTGTCAACGGCAGGCCTGAAACAATTTCTTATCAGTCTTTTATTTTTGCCATTAATAATGCCGCCTCTGTCTTGAAAGAAAAAGGCGTTGGAAGAGGGGATAGAATTGTCCTGATAGGGGAAAACAGTCCGATGTGGCTGTTTTTTTATTTTGCAACCCTTCTTTGCAAAGCCGTAACAGTTCCTGTTGACCCGCAGTTTCCTCCGGAAAATATCAAAAGAATAATAGAGGCCGTCGAACCTTCGGTAATCGTTTGCCGGTCCGGAATCCTTTCGGATATTCAATTACCTTCCAAAGCAGTTCTTGTTGAGCTTGAACCTTGTTCTTTAAAATACTTTGAGCCCTGTGAAATTGCAAAAGTTCCGGACCGCACAGGCATAACTCAGTCAATTATCTTTACCTCAGGCACTACAGGACAGCCAAAAGGTGTGATTTTGACGGACGATAATATTTTGGCAAGCGTTCGCGACATCATGTTGACAGGCTTTCTTGATTCAAAAAGCAGCTTCCTTTCCATGCTTCCTTACTTTCACGTATATTCTTTGACAGCTTCGGTAATTGTGCCGCTGTTTGCCGGTATTCCGATATGTATGACATCGCTCAAGCCTGATGAAATCCGGATAGCTCTGAAAACTTTTAATCCGACACATATGGTTGCAGTGCCGCGTTTGCTGCGCCTTATGACAGACGGAATCAAACGAAAGCTCTCGGATTCAGGTTTTATCGGGTCTATGTTACTTGCTATTCTTAATCGATCTATTAAAAACGAAAAACAGCAAAAGGCAAACCTGTTTAAATATTTGCTTCTACCGATAAATAGACGATTCGGAAAGAAGATGGAATATATTGTCAGTGGCGGTGCAAAACTTGACGAAGAGGTTTATTTTGTTTTGCGTGCGCTTGGCCTGAAAGTTATCGAGGGATATGGGCTTACGGAAACGAGCACTATTCTTGCGCTGAATCCCATAAGCATGCAAAAAGCCGGGAAAGTCGGCAGACCTGTCGCTTCTGTTGAAATAAAGCTTCATAATGTGATAGAAGGACTTGGCGAGATAATAGCGCGCGGCCCGAATGTTTTTAAGGGTTATTTCAAGCGGCCCGATCTTACTGAAAAAGCAATTATTAATGGCTGGTTTCATACGGGTGATCTTGGCAGGATCGATGAGGATGGATTTATTTCAATAAAAGGCCGCGCAAATGAGATGATTGTTACCGAGAGTGGTAAAAACATCTTTCCTGAAGAGGTTGAGCGTAACTTCAACGCATCAAAATACATTTCAGATTGCTGCATCTTTTTACGCCAGGAAAAAGAACAGGTTGCGGTTCTGTCGATACTGGTTGTGCCCGACATGAAAAAGTTAAAGGCCGATGCAATATATGATGTTACGGGAAATATTAAATGGGAGATTTCGGAAATCAGCAAGAATCTTCCCTCTTATTCCCGTCCTTTAGATGTTTATACTTGCCTTGCAGAGCTTCCCAAAACAAGTCTCGGCAAAATAAGAAGACACATTATACCGGGCTTGATAGGCGATAAAAGGCATGAGACCGAAGAGCGGCCGGATGAACCTATGGGGAAGATTCAGGCTCTGATAGCCAGATACCTCAAGAAAAAATATATAAGACCGGATGCACACCTTGAAATTGACCTTGGACTCGATTCTCTTGCCAGACTGGATTTGCATTCCTGCCTGGAAGAGGAGCTTGGCTTGAATATTGACCTTGAAGATGCTTCAAGAGCGGAAACCGCAGGGGATGTTATAAAAATATTCAGCAGAGTCGATGTTTACCGGACAGAAGAAGGCGATAGGGGAGTCAAAGTTCCAAGACTCACATGGGCAAAGCTACTCGCGCAGTTCCTTTGCGATTTGATGACGAAGCCTTATCTTAAAAGCAGAATCAATCTTGAATTCGGGCAGATTCAAGATCTGCCCAAACAAGGCGCTTTTATACTTGCGCCCAATCACGTTTCACTTCTTGATGGGATTGTACT
>JAUWOS010000074.1 GCA_030611985.1 Desulfobacterales bacterium
TGTAAGCTTTTACAGGTGCTAAAGATGCGAGATGCATAAATATGGAAACAATTATGTGTTCAGGTTTTAAGGCAGCAGGAGTTGCCTCGGGACTTAAAAAAAATGGTGAAAAAGATCTGGGACTTATTTTTTCAACAGTGCCCGCAAATGTTGCAGGTCTGTTTACCAGAAACAAAATTCAGGCAGCACCGGTGCTTCTTGACAAAAAACGGATAAAATCGGGCGTCTGCCAGGCTGTTATAGTCAACAGCGGCAATGCAAACTGCTGCACAGGCGATCAGGGAATGCGTGATGCCGCGGCCATGGCAAAATTTGCCTCATCCGGGCTCGGAATTTCCGAAGATCTGGTGCTTGCAGCTTCCACAGGTGTTATAGGAGAACCTCTGCCTGTCGAAAAGATTGAAGCCGCAATTCCGAGTCTTGTCAAAGCCCTCAAGCCCGAAGGAATTTCCGATTTTGCCGAAGCTATAATGACAACGGACACCGTTCCAAAGGTGGCTTTCAGACAGGGAAAACTGGATGGCAAGACATTTACTATAACCGGCGTGGCAAAAGGGGCCGGCATGATACGTCCCGATATGGCGACTATGCTCTGTTTTGTCTGCACGGATATCAATGCAGACCCTGATTTACTGAAAGATGTCCTTTATATTGCGGCCGAGCAATCTTTTAACAGGATTACCATAGATGGCGACACAAGTACAAACGACACTCTCCTTATCATGGCGAACGGTCTGTCGGGAGCGGTTGTCAAAAACAGGACCGATAAAAACTTATTTCAGGGTATACTCAACGATCTCCTGATTGGTCTTGCCAAAGAGATGGTAAGAGATGGCGAAGGGGCTACAAAACTTGTTGAAATAGTTGTAAAAGGCGCTCTGTCAAACGAAGATGCGCGCAAGGTTGCTGATACCGTGGCAAATTCAAACCTTGTAAAAACAGCGCTTTTTGGAGAAGATGCCAATTGGGGAAGAATTCTTGCCGCAGCAGGCAGAGCGAAAGTTCCTGTAGAACCGGACAAGGTGGATATCTTTTTCAATGATGTTTTGATGGTCAAGGCAGGCATGGGGTGTGGAAAAACTGCTGAAGCCGAAGCAGCAAAGGTTCTTAAAGTGCCGGAGTTTACAATATTGATTGATTTGAACATAGGCAATGGGTATGCTTCAGTTTTTACTTGCGATTTTTCCATCGACTATGTACGGATTAATGCGGATTATAGATCATAGAAGGTAACCGTTCACGGAAGAACCAGTAGCATAATAAAGCTACCTCCCAACACGTAAGCGTTCACAGGCACTTTTATGACCATTATGCGACTGCAAAAATTTCTCTCAAGGGCAGGGTTTTGTTCAAGAAGAAAAGGAGAAGAATATATAAGTGGCGGTCTTGTCAGAGTCAATGATAAAGTTATTACAGAACTCGGCACAAAGGTTGATTCTGAGAAAGATCAGATAAAAGTCGATGGAAAATTGATAGAAGCAAAACAAGATTCGGTTTACATAGCGCTTAACAAACCACTGGGATATGTTTCAAGCTGCGATCAGGCAGATGATAAAATTGTTCTCGATCTTATAGATATTCCAGAGCGTATATATCCTGTAGGGCGTCTTGACAAGGATTCAACCGGACTTTTGATTCTGACCAACGATGGCAGGCTTCATCACAAGCTTTCTCATCCTTCTTTTGACCATGAAAAGGAATATGAGGTTGTCGTAAAAAAACCTGTGTCAGACAGCGCTCTTCAGAAGATGGAAAAAGGCATGTCTATGATGGGAACAAAAACCAGACCCGCAGAAATAAAAAGAATTTCCCGGACTCGCTTTCGTATCGTACTCAAAGAAGGTAAAAACAGGCAGATACGCCGTATGATCAGAAAAGTAGGGTCTCAGGTTGCCGGATTAAAGAGGATAAGAGTTGCAAACATAAAACTTGGAATACTTGCTCAGGGGTCATGGCGTTATCTTGCAGAAAAAGAAAAAAAAGAGCTTTTGAAAATTCTATGAACGCAAGGATCAGGCAATTAACAATGGAATTAAAAAAAATAGATGAATATCGGTGGGAGCTTCCAAAAATCGGCGACATGCGTGTTCCCGGCATTATTTACACAAGCGCTTCAATGCTGAAAATCGAGCGGCAGGAAGAGCCTTTGCAACAGGTGGCAAACGTTGCAACTCTTCCCGGTATTTTAAAGGCATCTCTTGCAATGCCTGACATGCATTGGGGCTATGGATTTCCTATTGGCGGTGTTGCTGCCTTTGACTGGGAATCGGGCGTCATATCTCCCGGAGGGGTGGGCTATGATATAAACTGCGGTGTGCGCCTTGCCGTCACTTCACTTGTTGAAAAGGATGTGAGACCGAGACTTGCCGACCTTGTAAATGCGCTTTACAGCCATATTCCTTCCGGAGTCGGCTCCACAGGTTCTATTAAACTTTCTGTGCAGGAGGAAAAAAAAGTCCTTACGCAAGGCAGCAAATGGGCTGTGAGTCAGGGCTTTGGTGTTGATAGCGACGTAGAACATACGGAAGATGGCGGGTGTATGCCGAATGCCGATCCTGACATGGTAAGCCATAGAGCGCTTGAAAGAGGACGAAAACAGCTTGGAACTTTGGGTTCCGGAAATCATTTTCTTGAAGTGGGGCTGGTAGATACTATTTATAATCCGGAAGTTGCCAAAGCGTTCGGTCTTTTTGAAGGACAGGTAACATTGATGCTTCATTCAGGTTCTCGTGGATTCGGATATCAGGTTTGTGACGATTTTCTGGCTTTCATGACAAAACATGTAAAAAAACTCGGGTTTGATCTGCCGGATCGACAACTCGCATGTGCCATGATACAGTCAAAAGAAGGAATGCGCTATTTTGACGCAATGGCATGTGCTGCAAACTATGCTTGGGCCAACAGGCAGGTTTTAATGCACAGGGCACGCGAGGTGTTCTTAAAAGTATTTGGCATTGGCCCGACGGATCTTGGCATGAACCTGCTTTATGACGTTTGCCACAATATAGCAAAAAAAGAAGAGCATATTATAAAAGGAAAAAAACGTCTTGTTTGCGTACACAGAAAAGGTGCTACCAGATCTTTTCCTCCAGGGCACGAAGCGCTTTGCGATGATTATCGCAATACGGGGCAGCCTGTAATTATTCCCGGAGATATGGGCACGGCTTCTTATGTTCTAGTTGGTACTCAAAAAGCTATGGAAGAAACCTTTGGCTCAACCTGCCATGGAGCAGGCCGTGTTATGAGCAGAAAAGCCGCAAAAAAAGCGAGCAAGGGCAGAGCTATATATCGCGAACTTGAAGATAAGGGGATACTTGTCAGGTATACCGGCAGATCTACTCTGGCCGAGGAAATGCCTGATGCTTACAAAGATATATCTCAAGTAGTTGAGGTAGTTCACGGCGCCGGAATTTCAAAAAAAGTGGCAAGATTAATACCAATGGCTGTTATCAAAGGATGATATGAATTCACTTCAAGCAACAATGCTCGGCATAATTCAGGGAATTACAGAGTTTTTGCCCATAAGCAGCTCAGGACATCTAGTAATTTTCCAGCATCTTTTCGGGTTAAAAGAACCGGAACTCTTTTTCAATATAAGCGTACACGTTGGAACCCTGATCGCTGTAATAATTTTTTTCCGGAAAGAAATACAGGCAATAATTATTTCTCTGGTGCGTTTTTCCGCTTTGTGTTTTAAAGGGGATGCGCAATTTTCTTATATTTATGAAAATCCGGATGCAAAGCTTGCCTTTCTTATAGTTATAGGATCTATTCCCACAGCAATACTCGGGCTTTTTTTTCACAGGATAGCAGACCAGCTTTTTTCATCTGTTTTTCTTGTAGGTTTTATGCTAATCATAACAGGTTGCTTTTTGTGGAGTACGAAATGGATTAAAAGGAAAGACAGAAATATCAATCATTTTTCAATAAAAGATGCTCTTATTATTGGACTGGTGCAGGGCATGGCTATCATGCCGGGAATATCAAGATCAGGCTCAACCATTGTTGCGGGACTCTTTCTGGGGATAGACCGCGCAACAGCAGCGAGATATTCTTTTCTCCTGTCAATACCGGCCATTCTGGGTGCCGAAGTTCTGGCTCTGAAAGACTTATCTGCTCACACACTGCTTTTTGATAAAACTATACTTTTTGGCGCGGTTTCATCGTGCATTGTGGGATACTGTGCCTTAAAATTGCTTGTTTATATAGTCGGGAAGGGATGTTTGCACATTTTTGCGCCATATTGCTGGATTATGGGAATTATGGCTCTGATTTTATCTTAGGAACGGGGACGAAAATTAGGAGGATTTTGCATGAATTCGGAAATGTTCAGAGAATACGATATTAGAGGAATAGCGGGTGAAGACATGACGGAAGATGATGTAATCCAAATAGGAAAGGGCGTTGGAACATTTCTTTTGCAGCACGGTTGTTCAAAACTTACCGTCGGACGTGATTGCAGGATAACCTCTGAACTTTATTCCGAAAAGCTTATCGAAGGCTTATTGTCAACCGGATGCGATGTAATTAATATTGGAGTTTGCACAACCCCGATTCTTTATTATTCAATAAAACACCTCGAACAGGAAGGCGGCGTCATGGTAACCGCCAGCCACAACCCTCCTGAATACAACGGTTTTAAGCTTTGTATGAATTCAGATTCAGTACATGGCAAGGATCTGCAGAAAGTTCTTGGCATTATTAATGAAAAATCATTTGCCGGCGGAAAAGGATCCGTATCTTCTGCTGATGTTGTCCCGTCATACAAAAAGTTCATAGAAAAAAATATAACTATATCGAAGCCGCTCAGGGTTGGCGTGGATGCAGGCAACGGCACCGCCGGGGTAATTGCCGTGCCTGTATTAAAAAGCTTCAATTGTGAAGTTCATGATCTTTACTGTGATATGGATGGCACTTTTCCAAATCATGAAGCTGATCCGACTAAACTGGAAAACATGAAAGATCTTATAGATATGGTAAAGGAAAAAGGTCTTGACATAGGAATCGGTTATGATGGCGATGGCGACCGTATTGGTGTAATAGATGAAAAAGGAAATATTATCTTTGGCGATCAGCTAATGATCATATTTGCCAGAGAGATCTTGTCAAGAAAACCCGGAGCTACATTTGTGTCTGAAGTAAAATGTTCAAAAACAATGTATGACGACATCGAAAAGCATGGTGGTAAAGCTATCATGTGGAAAACCGGACACTCTTTGATCAAAAAAAAGATGAAGGAAGTAAAGGCCGAGCTGGCAGGTGAAATGAGCGGACACATGTTTTTTGCCGATCGCTATTTTGGTTTTGATGATGCTGTTTATGCATCATGCAGGCTTCTGGAAATATTATCCAGCACAGGAAAAAAGATATCCGATCTTTTGTCTGATATTCCAAAGACATATTCTACACCGGAAATACGCGTTGAATGTCCTGATAACAAAAAGTTTGCCGTAGTTGAAAAGGTAACCGAATATTTCCGTAAACAGTATGATATTATTGATATAGATGGTGTTCGAGTTCTGTTTGATGATGGATGGGGTCTTGTGCGCGCATCCAATACCCAGCCTGTCCTTGTTCTTCGCTTTGAAGCCATATCGGAAAAAAGACTTTCGGAGATAAGAAATCTTGTCGAATCCGCCCTGGATCGTATCCGGAAAGAATAATGCTCTGTATGAAAAAAAAGCAAGATGAAAAAAAGCAAGATGAAAAAGCAAGATGAAAAAGCAAGACAAGAAAGTTTTTGGGGTTCTGTTCTTTTCTATATTTGCTGCGGTAACAGGAGTTGGAATTGTAGTTCCACTGCTGCCGGTCTATGCTCACGATCTTGGCGCCGGAGGTCTGTACATCGGGTTGATATTCGGATCATTTTCCCTTTCCAGAACATTTTTTCTCCCCTATTTCGGCAGACTTTCAGACAAGAAGGGACGCAAGCCGTTAATTACAGGAGGTCTCGCCGCTTATGCTCTGGTTTCGATAGCCTTTATTTTTTCAAATAGCGTCGAAACTCTTATCGGAATACGATTTGTGCAGGGAATATCATCCGCCATGATGATGCCGGTTATTCTGGCATATATTGGGGATATAACGCCTGAAGGGAATGAGGGTTTAACCATGGGATTGTTCAATATGTCCATGTTCTTTGGTTTGAGTCTTGGTCCCTTGGCAGGCGGGGTGATAAATGACAATTTTGGCATTGATGCTTCCTTTATATGTATGGGTTTGCTTGCGTCTGTGGGCTTTTTTTTATGTCTTTTTCTGCTTCCTTCTACAAAATCGGAACAAATTACCTGTCGGGACAAGGGTCCCGCAGAATGGAAACAACTTCTGAAAGATATGGATATAGCGGGACTTTTCCTGTTCAGGTTTGCCTATACTGCATGCATCGGTATTGTATGGTGTTTTTTGCCGGTTTTTGCAGATTCGGAGTTTTCGCTTTCGAGTACATCTATTGGAATTCTTGTTATGCTAGGAGTTTTTATCAGCGGGTTGATGCATACCCCGATGGGTTTTATGGCTGACAGGGTTAGCAGAAAAACGATGGTTATTGTCGGTGGATTGATAACAGGCTGTGCAATTTTTTCATTTGAATGGGCCGACGGTTTCAGGGATCTTTTTCTATCTAATTTTTTGTTCGGTGTGGGAGGAGGCATCGCAATGCCGGCGCTGATGGCGATGGCTGTGTTGAAAGGCAATAAGACCAAAGCAATGGGGACTGTCATGGGAATTATAGCAATGGCTCACAGCATGGGAATGTTGACGGGATCGCTCCTTGCCGGTTTGATAATGCACGCTTTTCAACTCCGCTGGGCTTTTTCACTTGGATCGCTTATAATGATGCTTGGAGTCGGGTTATTCTTTGTCTGCACGCATAAGGAACAAAAAAATATATAAGAGCAAGATGCTTACGAGGTAAACATGATTGAATCAAAGTACCTGAAAGATGATATGCACAATGTGCAGCAACTTCTTTCGATTCCCAGTTTGAAGAATTTTGAAATAGAGAATCTTGGAAAAATACTCAGACTGAGCAAAATAAGACAATACGAAGAAGGAGAGGCTATAATTAAAGAAGGCGATATGGACTTATGGCTCTACTTTCTTCTTTCCGGCAAGGTGCGAGTAGAAAAAAACGGGATAACTATTTGCTCGATAAACAGGATGGGTGAAATTTTTGGTGAAATGAGAATTCTGGACAGGTTGAGCAGGTCGGCATCAGTATATGCGCAAGACAAAACCATCTGTCTGGCCGTTAACGTTGCTGCTACAAAAAAGTTTTCTTCTGACGATAAAGTAAACTTTCTGTTATTTTTGTACAAAGTATTTGCGGAATACATGTCAGTCAGGTTGCGTTTATTAAACGAAGAGCTGGTTAAGACAAAAAAACAGCTCGAAATACTGGCGAAAAAGAACATATGAAAAAAACTGTTTCCTTCTCTAAAGACTCCATAAATATTTTCTTTCATATCCTCACAGGCTGCAATCTTACGTGCCGGCATTGCTATATTAATCCGGAACAGCATGGAAAAAATACTCTTTCACTGTCGACCATAGAAGCATGGCTGAGCGTATTTGCCAAAAAGGGCGCCGCAGCCAATATCATATTTTTAGGCGGAGAACCCACACTGCATCCGGATCTTTCCCTTGCCATAAAAAAAGCAAAAGAGCTTGGTTATGGTTCCATAACTATTGATACAAACGGATATCTCTTTAATGATATTCTTTCGAAAATCAAACCCGAAGAGGTTGATTATTTCAGCTTCAGCTTAGATGGCGCAACCAGACAGACAAATGATATGATCAGAGGAAAAGGGTCGTACGACAGATGCATTGCGGGCATTAGGAAAGCAATTGCCAGAGGATTTACCACCAGTCTTATCTATACTGTAAGCAGGCATAATATTCATGAACTTGATATGATGGCGCCTCTGTTAAAGAACCTGAAAATAGATCGGTTTTTCATACAGGTAATCGGCATCAGAGGCAAACCAGCTAAAAGCGATCAAGCACAAACTAACTGCAAAGGATTACAGGTTTCTCGATCTGAGTGGTTAAGGATCATTCCTGATGTGGCTGAGAGGGTTGCTAAACATGGCATAATTGTTACATATCCGAAAGTTTTTTTAGGTCCCGAAGAATCCTTTGAATGTGCCGGTCTTGTTGCGGAAAATTATTTCATATTCCCAAACGGCAGAGTATATAGATGCCCCTTGTGCGAAGATTTTCCCTTACACAGCATGGTTTTGAAAGACAACAGACTGGTTAAAACCGAAAAGATCAACGAAAGCGATTTATTTGAACTCAGTATCCCCGAAGGATGTGTGATGAACAAAATTATACAGCCTGAAAATCTAAGTTACAAAAACAACGGTACCTCGAAACACAAACCGGAATACAAAATTGCATGCTGCTTGCTGAAAGAAGAGATCAATTAAAAGGCATCCTTCATTTACCAGTTTACACTTAACAAGAGGCAGAGCCTCGTATAAAGCATTCCCAGGCAGAGCCTGGGAACGAAAAAATTACCTCCCCCCGGCTATAATGTTATCTACACAAAGGTGCGCATGTATTAGAATCACGCAACTTTACTTTATCATCCCATGTTTCGCCATTCCACATAGCTACGCTTGTGGCGATATTGCGAATTATTCCGTTGTAATCCACGGTGTAGCCGTCAACACTGATTATATCTCCTATCCCTGGTCGTTCTATATTCAGGGATGACCAATAGCGGATGGGACCTGTTCCGTAGATAGTAATATTATCTTCATCTTCTGTAGCAATCACCATTCCATAACCAGGAACTATACTGGCCACAACTCCTGCATAATTAAACACGTCCTCTGTATAAATATCATAAACCGGACATCCTGTTTTATCACATATTCCTGTTTTATCACATATTCCTGTCTTATCACATATTCCTGTCTTATTGCCGCGTCCATTACCTGCGAAACTCAATCCAACAGTTAAAGAGATAACCATCAGAATTGCCGCGCTACTCATTATCAATGCTTTTTTCATCATTTCTCCTTTTTTTGCAATGCTCTTTTGGGCTACCAACTTAAAGCGGGACAATTTGCAGGGTGAGCAATGTCCACCATCAATGGGCGATCGCTGCAAACTGCATAGATTGGTGGGCGTAATCCACCCTACTGCAACTCCTTGAGATTACAAGGTGTCCCGCCTTACGTTGGTAGCCCTCTTTTGAAAGCGCCTGTATTCATTTTCCGGCGCCATAGTTTTCTGTCTTATTCTGCTGGAACAGTGTACAATCTATCTCGACGACGCGGCCTTTCTCCCTTCTTGTTTTGATCGGTTTGGTTCTGTCTCTGAGATATCGCCCCTGCACGATTCACACATGTTCCATCCCGACGCTGCCGCTGACTCATCTGGCTGTCATTTCTTTGCGTCTGTTCACAAATTCCCCTGGTACCTGCTGCACCGCCCCTGCGCGCCAATGCCGTCACGGGAAGAGACGCAGTTATCGCGAATATTCCTGTCAAAATCATTGCCTTTGTTTTCATTTTCATTTTTCCTCCTTTGGATCCGAACGCAAAATCTTTGTTGCGAAAATTTCCGTTCAAATAATTTCAAAACAATTAGTAATCAGCATGCTTGCCCGAATAATAAGCAACAAGTATGCCAAGGAGAACAAAAAATCATAACCATTGAAGTTTACAACACTTTTCCTTGACGTTTGTCGAGCTGCGCATAAATGCCACTGCGTGGACATGCAGTTATTGCACACATCTGCAAATATTGCACATAGGTCTCGGTCAAAAATAACCTGGTAAAATATGAATGCAGCACAAAAATGATCGGAAGGAAACGACCGGATGACTATGGTCAGAGAGGTTACAGATTGCGGCTTTTTGAGACATATCTTCTACAATTCATAACCGTTCACGGAAGAACCGGTAGCATAAGGCTGTCTCCCAGCACGTAAGGGTTCACAGGTGCTGTAGATGTAAAAGCTTACTCTTTTTTATTATTGTCGCGTAAAAGGATTATAGCGCTTTTCTCTGCCGATTGTGGTTTGCGGACCATGTCCTGAAAAAACCCGAACGTCATCTTCCAGCACAAAAAGTTTCTTATGAATACTAGATATCAAAGTGTCATAATCTCCACCAGGCAGGTCGGTGCGTCCTATTGAACCGGCAAAAAGAGTGTCTCCAACAAAAACATTTCCATCGGTATAAAGTGAAATGCCTCCTTGTGAATGTCCTGGAGTATGAATAACTTTTAATGTAATGTTTCCAAAAGAAATAGATTCATTATCTTCTACCGTATGATCAGACGGCGGTGAATCTTGCACTGAAAGACCAAAAGAAGCAGCGCCGGCTGAAACTTCACCAAGCATAGGCGCATCAAGAGCGTGAATCAAAATATCTGCGCCTGTAACATCTTTCATTTTTTTATTTCCGCCCACATGATCAAAGTGACCATGAGTGTTTATAATATACTTTACCTTCAGGCTCAAATCTGCAAGAGACCGGATAATTCTATCCGTTTCGTCTCCAGGATCAATTACTACAGATTCTTTGGTTTTTTCACATCCCAATATGATGCAGTTTGCCATAAGGGGCCCAACAGCCAGCTCTTTAATGATCAAAACGGTTCTCCTCCGATGCTGATTTGTCGCATTTATTTAAACCTCGTTCCTAAGGAACGGGGACGAATTAACTTCCGCAAGTAGGCGCACAGATTTGGGTCGAATTTGTTCGATCTCAAAGCACAAAAATTGAAGGAATAGCGAGCTATTTCAAGGTCTTTGTGATTTGAGATCGAACAAAGGCGGCCTGAAACTGTGATGCATAG
>JAUWOS010000184.1 GCA_030611985.1 Desulfobacterales bacterium
ATAAAGGCGCCGGCAATCCGCCCAATCCGAACGGCCACAAAACTTCCTACCTGTGGGAATATGTCTGGGCCAAAGATAGCTGGATGGATATAATCGGATCTTTTCTTCTCTTGCAGACCGAAGAATATAAAATTGACGGAAAAATATTTAAAAAAGAAAAGCTCATATTCCCCAGGTTTCATCCACTGGATGTTGTCAGAAAGCTGACCAGGAACGCCAGGCAAAAAGGCCCGGGTAATAATTACCTGATTCAGCATTCAGCGGGCAGCGGCAAAAGCAATTCCATTGCATGGCTTGCTTATAGGGTATCCAGTCTGCATAATGATAAGGATGAAAGGGTTTTTGACTCGGTAATCGTTGTCACAGACAGGCTTGTATTAGATCAACAGCTTCAGAACACCATTTACCAGTTTGAACACAGGCTCGGTGTGGTTCAAAAGATCGACAAGGATTCCACCCAGCTCGCCGCAGCCTTAAGCGCCGGAATTAATATAATTATTACCACCCTTCAGAAATTTCCTTTTGTACGTGTACTTGATAAAATCAGTGAACTTCCCCAAAGAAACTATGCAATAATCGTGGATGAAGCCCACAGCTCCCAGGGCGGCGAGGCTTCAAAAAAGATGAAAGAAACCCTCACTGTCATTGATATGACTGATGACGATGCTAGGAATGAGCCGCCCGAATATGGTGAAGATCATGATATGGAAGATGAGATAAGAAGCTCAATGATAGCACGCGGTAAACAGCCCAACCTTGCTTTTTTCGCATTTACCGCAACACCCAAAGCAAAGACCCTGGAAGTTTTTGGCCAAACCGGCGATGACGGGAAACCTGCTCCATTTCACCTTTATTCCATGAGACAGGCAATTGAAGAAAGCTGTATCCTGGATGTGTTAAAATACTATACTACCTATAAGACCTATTTCAGACTGTCAAAAGCCATTGAAGATGACCCCGACATCAACAAGAAAAAGGCAAGCCGGGCGATAGCCAGGTTTCTCGCACTTCATCCCCATAACCTGGCTCAGAAAACCGAGGTTATTGTTGAACATTTCCGGCAATGCGTTATGCCAAAGATAGGCGGAAAAGCAAAGGCAATGGTTGTAACTTCATCCAGGCCCCATGTTATCCGATATAAAACAGAATTCGATAAATACATTAAGGAAAAAGGATATACCGATATCAAGACACTGGTTGCATTTACCGCTTTTACCGACAGAGACACCGGCATTTCCTATACCGAATATGAAATCAATGGATTTAAGGAAAAAGAACTGCCGGAAAAATTCGCAACAAATGAGTATCAAATCCTGCTGGTTGCAGAAAAGTATCAGACAGGTTTTGACCAGCCGTTGCTCCATACCATGTATGTGGATAAAAAACTGTCCGGCGTAAGAGCTGTGCAGACCCTTTCGCGCCTGAACAGGATATATCCGGGTAAAGAAGACACATTTATTCTTGATTTTGCCAATGAAGAGCAGGAGATATTAGATGCATTTCAGCCTTATTACGAGCAGACTACGCTCTCCTCAACAACCGATCCAAACAAACTCTACGACCTGAAAAATAAGCTCGAAGGTTTTCAAATTATATGGCAGTCTGAAATCGATGCTTTTACCAAAGTCTTTTTTAGACCACGAAAACTTAGCAGCGCAAAAGACCACGCCATGCTTAATTCTTTCATAGATCCTGCGGTTGATCGCTACAAGATCATGAAAGACGAAGATGAGCAGGAAGATTTCAAACATACGCTGACCGTTTTTATCCGGCTTTATGCATTTTTATCCCAGATCATGCCGTTTGCGGATATGGAATTGGAAAAGTTTTACGCATTTGCCCGCCTTCTGCTCAACAAGCTGCCAAAGCAGGATGTTTCGGATAGATTTAAAATCCACGATGAAGTGGCTTTGGAATACTACAGGCTGCAAAAAATAAGAGAAGGCACAATTATCCTTGAAAAAGACAGCGAGAGTGAGCTTCATCCAATAACTGAGGCAGGAACAAAAAAAGAAAAAGAGGAATTAGCAAGGCTCTCGGAGATCATTGAAATCTTAAATGATAAATTTGGAACGGATTTTACCGACGCTGATAAATATTTCTTCACTCAAATTGAAGAGGAACTTGTTGCGGATGAAAAATTATCAGAGCAGGCCAAAAACAACAGCATCGGTAATTTTAAATTCGGTTTTGAAGATATGTTTATGAATAAATTGATTGAAAGAATGGACAGCAATCAGGATATATTTACAAAAATCATGGATGACACAACCTTTGGTGATATTGTGAAGGAATGGATGTTGTGTAAGGTTTATAATAGATTGAATGAAATGCAACCGTAGGGGCGAATCTTGTATTCGCCCTAAAATTGGTCAACATGGCGAACACAAGGTTCGCCCCTACGTAACACCATGACATACAAATGTTTTTATAGATGACTATGAAGAATATCAAAGACCTGCCTGCCCACAATCGCCCTCGGGAAAAATTGAAGGAAAGGGGTGCTTCCGCTTTAACCGACGAAGAACTGGTGGCCGCTATTCTTGGGCGGGGTGTGAAGGGCCAAGATCTCGGCACTATATCCCGCAGTGTTGCCAAACTCATCCAAAAGCATAAGCAAAAATTGTCAGTTGATCATCTCACAGCGGTGCGCGGAATGGGTCTGGCTAAGGCTGCACAAATTCTATCCGCCTTTGAACTGGCAAGGCGGCATCTGATTAAAGATACTGTAAAAATAACCGGCGCTCAGGATGTGACACCGCTTCTATCTGATATTGCCGATAAAAAGCAGGAGCATTTTGTATGCATTTCCCTTAATGGCGCCCATGAAGTGATTAAAAAAAGGATCGTCACCATCGGCTTGGTGGATCGCAGTCAGGTGCATCCGCGCGAGGTTTATGCAGACGTCATCTCCGATAGGGCTGCTGCCGTAATATTTGCACATAACCATCCCTCCGGTGATCTGAAACCCAGCAACAGCGATTTGAAAATTCATGAACAGCTTACTGAGGCAGGAAAGATACTTGGAATTCGGATTCTGGATCACCTTATTGTGGCCGGAAAGGGATATTACAGCTTCCAGGAGGCAGGCTTGATTGGTTGATAAAGTGTAATTATGACATATTAATCCTTTCAGGTTAAAACAGGGTGGATGTTTTATTTTTAATCCGCAGATTTCGCAGATTACACGGATTACCCTTATTGCTTGAAGTGATAGCGCGAAAGCTGCAGGGGTTAATTTCCTGTGGCTAGCCGCGAAATTACTCACAGTTTTTCCGAATTGGTACCCCCGCTGCTTGCGGCGGGGTATTTCATTTGAAAACCTTGCAAAGAGAACAGAGAGAACTTCAATGGAAAAAGCCAAAAAAGATGAGAGATTAAAAGAAATAAAGGAACTGGTGGTTTCCTTTTGTGTT
>JAUWOS010000179.1 GCA_030611985.1 Desulfobacterales bacterium
ATCAATGTTGATATTGGAACCCTGCCGGTTCGTAAAAGCAAATGAAAATGATTGGGAATTAATGCCCAGGCGAAACATGATGTATCGCTATATGTTAAGATATTTTTCAAGCGTTCTAAAAAATTATCTCTATCAGCATCACTTTTAAAAATGGTTTTTCTATCGATGCCTCTAACAATAATATGATGTAACGCCCCAGGCGCATCTATTCTTGATCTGCGTGGCATATATCTCTTATGACAGAAATTATTCGACTTGTCAACATATCAAAGAGCGTCCCGCAACCCGAACTTTTTGCGGGCGGCTGAAGTGCCTTGATATACATTTTATTTTTTTGTCACTCTTGGCGCGTGAAGAGCAATTGGAATATGTTTTTTATAATGATTGAAATCATTATCGGTTGAAAATATGGGCATATTGTTTCTTGTTGAGACAGCGCAAATCAGAAAATCTGTATTTGAACCTTGGATGCCTTTATTACGGAGGGTATTAAAATATTCTGCTGCCAATTCAAAATCTTCTGAGGCAAGCGGTAAATCAGGAAAAGCGGACAATAATTTTTTAAGCTTTGAAAATTGTTGCTTTCTTTTTACTCCTGAAAGTATTTCTTGCCGAATTGGACCAATCAGTTGTACTCTCACTTCTTCGATCAACTCTTGAAACTCAACAACCTCCACATTAGAGGCCGGCTGTTTATTTCTGCGGAGAGACAAAGACCAAATACAGGTGTCTACTAAAACCTTCATTTAACTTTCCGCTGTTCTTTATAATTATAATCTGACTGGTATTCTATCGTGCCAAATAGATTAATAATATCAACCTGTTTTCGCCTTTGGATGTACTCAAGGAGCGCTTCAGTAACAACTGCTTTTTTCGTACGATGTAGACCAATTAAACGGGCTTCTTCGATTAATTTGTCGTCAATTGCTAAATTCGTGGGCATATTTTTCCTCCTTATTCTTTTTACACACTATAATGTAGTTTAACATGTGTAATGCTGAAAGGCAACCGGAGATTATATTTTTTGCCTAAAAAGCTGAGTGGTCGGGGGCTTTATGCCAACAACCTTTGCATAATTAAAATTTATGTTAAAGCCAAAACCCTCGAGAGCCGCTCAGTAGAGCCCGATCCACTCCGGCGGTTTGTTGGAAATGCCGGGCTTCGATTGAAATTATGGACTTAAATTACAATGAAAATAAACAGTTAAGGAGAATGTACAACCTGATCCAGTGTGTCAGCTACCCATTTGTTAAGGCTTTTCCCGGCATGAGTTGCGGCAGCGGCTATTTCAGCATGTATGCTAGGGGGAACGCGCAAGGTCAGCTTGCCGGAATATGGTTTAGCAGGGAGGTGGTTTTCATTTTTGCAGTCGGCAAGATAATGATCAATAGCGTTGTGAAAATCTTCGGTGAGCTGTGCGACAGTTTCACCCTCAAAGGTAATACTATCTTTTATTCCAATCACTTTGCCCCAAAAGATACTATCCCTTTCGTCAAAGTTAATTTTTGCAAAATATCCCTTATAAGTCATGCTGTTCATGGCGTTACCTCCAAACCTGTTAACCACTCACGAATTTTTTCAACCATATACTTCTTTGCTTCTTTTCCCGGGTGCGGTCTGTGAGTGTATTCTCTTGTTCCGGAAAGCTCCAAGACCACCCGTGAACCATCGCCCTCTCGAACTGCACCGCCAAGTGCCTTGATCAGAGACTCAATGTCGCTGAATTTAATATTTGCCTTGGTAGGTTTGGTAAATATGGCCGATAATGTCTTCCGGTGTTTTGTTTTCATAATATACATATAGTAGCATATTGTGCCACCATGGTCAAGGATGTTTTGAATAACCTCAAAATAAAATGCTTGAGAACGCAAAAAAATTAACCGGAATGATTGGTCTGGTCATAAGGCTTTCCAACACTGAGTTAAGCGACAAACGGGTAAAAGACACAGAACATCGTTTCATCACAGCATATTCCAGATATAGTGTGATTTCAAACTATTACGAATTCCAGTTTGTCGCTTCAACGACTGGTTATATTAAGCCGGGTCGTTGCTCCTGCTTATGGTGTAAAGTAACCTTCTGCCGTATTCTTTTTGATCAAAAAAGTTCGTGATTGCTTTGTAAGGTTCCGTTCTTTTATGCCGGTGCCGGTTATCTGCTGACATAATAATCGATTCTATTCCGATTTTATCACGCCTTTTCTTACTTTGCATCCGACCGTGCATAAATATGCCGTATGCATACCGCCATGTAAATTGAGCAGGATGATAGTAATTGTTAAATTTGTTATGAAGTATCAATGACTTCCTTTTCTCTAAAAAATGCTGCTATGTCAAACTTTATAATCTTGCCGTACGGATTTACGACCAGAAAAGGTCTTAATTTCCCTTTTTCGCACACCGGACAGGTTATCCCCTGGATATCTTCGGTTAATGCTTCTTTTGATTTGTTGGTATCCTTTTCATCAGACGAAAGCAGTTCCCTGATCTTTTCCACTGATTCGTTCTTGCTCCCGTTGGATAAAAATCCATAATGGCGGATACGATGATATCTCTTTGGTAAAACATGGCTTAGAAAACGTTCAATGAACTGGTCTGCGGGCAGGGTCATTTCTTTCCACATTTTGATCTTATCTTTCTCTTTGTTGTCTTTGTAGCAAAACCGAATCTGTCCGTTTTCGATAGAGAGGATACGGGAGTTGCTTATCGCAATTCTGTGGGTATACCGACCGATATAGCGTACAACTTCTTCCGGGCCTGAAAACGGTGGTTTGGAATTGACCACCCAATTTCGCGCAACCAGATGATCAAGCCACTGTTCGAACTTATGCGGTTTGTTCAGCTCCTGCTTATCATACGGGATTACCAGCTTGCCGGCGTAATACGCTTTCTTTAAATCTTCAATAAATTTCCCGCGAAATACTTTGGATAAAGCCTTGACCGGAAACAAGAATTTGCTCTTGTACTTTGGTTCAATCCATTCTCCGGTTTCGGTCAGTCCGCCGACCGGCACAATATAATGGATATGGACATGGGGCCATAGTGTTTGAGACCAGGTGGGCAGGATGCCGTAGAATCCAATCTTCGCGCCAAGCCAGGTCGGGTCTTCTCCGAAAGTCAGAAGTGTTTTAGATGAAGCTTCAAATAGAAGGTCGTATATTAGCTTCTGATTGTACAGGCTTAAGTAGGATATCTGGTCCGGTAGCGTAAAAGTCGCGTGGTGATAGGATACGGGAAGCAGTTCGTTTAATCTGTTTGAAACCCACTTTCGCTTTGCAATACCTTGACATTTGGGGCAATGACGATTGCGGCAGGAGTTGTATGCTCTTTCGATATAACCGCACTCATCGCAGACATCAGCATGATATCCGTACACGCTGGTTCGGCAATGTTCGACAGCGTACATGGACTTGCCCTGTTCAGGTGTCAGAGTATGGTTTTTACGATATTCTTCTCCGTAAAGCCTGAAAATGTCGGAGAGTTCGTATTCTGGTCGATCTTGAGATGATTGTTCTTTATGGCATGGAACCTGAGTTGAGAAAGGGGCGGTTATATCAGACAGGCTGGCCGCAGATGTTGGCAAAACAGATAAAGCAGCATGCTCCGTGACGTGCATCATCATTGGAAAACCTCTTTTTTACGCTGTGTCAAACCACTTGACGCGCATTAAGCGCACGGCATCTTTATGAGGCTTTCGATCATCTTCGATCTTAAACTCGGCTAAAGGCATGCCGTCTGCTTTTGCCAAGGGAAGAAATTTGTTGAAAGCTTTATTATCAAAAGTATAAACACCGCCCATGCGCATTCCCTGAAGAATCTCACCATAACGTGTTTTCTTAATACTATAATTGACAGGATTGTCACCCATCAATTTACTAATGTAGCTATTGAGCGCTTTCTGAGA